>NZ_CP083723.1:3000000-3239131 GCF_020150815.1 Haloprofundus salilacus
TCTCTCCGACGAAGAAGTCGAAGAGAAGAACGTCCGTCTCACCTGCATCGGTTCGCCCGCGGCCGACGAGGTGCGCATCGTCTACAACGCGAAGCACCTCGACTACCTGCAGAACCGCGTCATCTAAATCTCGTCGTCAGTACAAACCCGATTCCGCGAATCGCGTTTGGACCACGGTACTACGAGATAAGCGGCGGTAAACGCGCTGTAACCAATTTTCTCATGTTTTAACAAACTGCCGTTAGAAGAATCCACTGAACTCAAACAATTCACTGACGATTCTTCTGGAATACGTGTGGAAGTTTAGGTTGGCGCGTGTCGGGTTACTGACTCGGTGTTCGGTGTGAACGAATCAAATCACTCAGTACAGGCCTCTAAGGTGACCTCCTCCCCGTCGTAACCGACGGGGCTTCCCACGTCCGCACCGCTGGGTTGGGATATTTGCTGGTAGACGACCGGTCGGCATGACAGGCCGATGGCGGGGCCACACCGCCGTTACTCCTATCGCCGCCAAGGGGACTCGGAGTTATCTTGACCGAGACACCACATCGGTTCGAGAGGGTGTCTCGAGCAGTCTGGGTCTCGGAGTCCCGATAGTGTGCATTTAGGTGGGCGATGAGACCGCCTCGGTGTACGTCATGCGACGACCCGTGATTACTTGAATATCCGTATGAGCGTCAAAATGCAGTCTGTGGAGGAGGTGTCGGATTCACGCCCGCCATAAACGGCGGGATTCTCTCCTCGAAGAAAGATAGAGGCGTACACGAAGACATCCCGAAGAACCTACTCACTGCGATTTCCCACGTCGCCTGCGTCGAACCGTTTAGTTGAGTCCGAGGCTCAGCTTCAATGCGTCGTCTACCTGACTCATTGTTCCTGCGTCCAGATTCCCGACGACCGAGTGAATCCGCTTCTCGATGGAGACGACTCGAATCTGGTCGAGACGAACCGACGAGTCCTTCTCGAACGGCGAATCGTCCGCTTCGACCAGTACCTCGAATGGGTAGCCTCGGTACGTGCCAGTCGTGGGTGCAAGGATGGTCGTACTCGAATTTGCGTTCCCGACGTCGTTCTGGACGACGACCGCCGGGCGGGTCTTCTTCATCTCGTGGCCTTCGGCAGGGTCCAACCGGACGATGACGACATCGCCGCGTCGGATTTCAGTTTCGTCGCTCATTCAGCCAGCCCGCTCCACGCCTCGTCGGACGTGTCGTCCCACTCGTTGGCCAACGACTCCGCACTTTCGGATGCTTCCCGATAGGCGGCGGCGAGTTCGTCTCCGTCGGGCCGGTCGTTTTCGACTTCTACCACCGCGACGGTCACGCGCTTGTTCGCGTACTCCGTCCCGAGGTAGATCCGGCCTCGGTCGTCGGTGTCGTTGGTTCGCAGGTCTCGGGCGTCTACTTTCATCGTGTTGCCCACTATGACCCACGGCCCGATAACACTTGCCCACTATTGCCCACGGGACAGGGAAAGTGAGGCAACTGCCGAAAGAACTGCGTCATCTAAAGCGCGGCGCGCTCTCACCCAGTATATTTTAGCCGTATCCGCGGTGGACACAGCCCCCGCTCTCCCTCTCGATAGCGATTGTGACATGTCTCTCACCGCGACGAATCGAGTTCGACACTGAGAAACCGAACGGTCTCGCTCGGCTCAGAGCACCGACTGCGCCAGGCCGAGGAAGATGAAGAACCCGAGAACGTCCGTTGCCGTCGTGATGAAGATGGTCGCGGACGTCGCCGGGTCTTTCCCGATTCGATCGAGCGCCAGCGGAATGATCGTCCCGAAGAAGCCGGCGATGACGAGGTTCAGCACCATCGAGACGCCGAGGACGAGTCCCAAAAGCGGACTCTGATTGAACACCGAGGCGATAACCGCGACGAGGACGCCCGTGATGAGTCCGTTCGCCGCGCCCGCGAGAATCTCGTTCATCACGGCGCGGTTCCCCGTCGACAGCGAAATCTGGCCGAGGGCGATGCCGCGGACGGTCACCGCCATCGACTGCGTGCCGGCGTTGCCGCCCATCCCGGCGACGACGGGCATGTACACCGCCAGGAGCGTGAACGCTGCGATGGTGTCCTCGAAGATGCCGACCGCGGCGGCGGCGAGGAACGCCGTTCCGAGGTTGATAATGAGCCACTTGTATCGGTGCCGTACCTTCGAGAGCGGCCCGTCGAGGATGCTCTCCTCCTCCTGGACGCCGGTGAACTCGTAGAGCGTCTCGGCCGCCTCCTCCTCGACGACGCGCAGGAGGTCCTCGGCGTTGATGACGCCCAGGATGGAGCCGTCGACGTCGAGAACAGCCACCGAACCCTCGGGATGCTCTCTGAACACGTCGACGACGTCCGTGTCCGTCGTATCGTACGTGACCGCGGGTGTCTCGCGGACGTGATTACGGAGATCGACCACGTCCCCGTCGCCCATCGCCAGCACCTGTCCGGGGAGTTCGCCCAGAAGCTCCCCACCCTCGGTGATGAAGATGGTCGGGATCCGGCCGGTTTGGGTCTCGAACCGCTGTACCCGCCGCGCAATCGCGTCGACGCCTCTCTCGACGCCGACGGTGACGTAGTCGAGGTGCATCAGGCCGGCGGCGCTCTCGGGGCTGAACCCGAGCAGAAACTCGACCTTCTCCCGACGGTCCTCGTCGAGCCGTTTGAGCACCGCCGAACGTGTCTCTTCGCCCGCGAACCCGAGCACGTCCGCCCCTTCGTCGGGATCGAGCCGTCGGACGAACCCCCGCAGTTGCTCGCGGTCCATATCCTCAACGAGCGACTTCCGGACTGTCTCCGGGAGGTGAAAGAACACCTCCCGTTGGTGGCTCCGGGAGAGCTGTCCGAACTCCGCGGCCGGATTGGGCGAGGCCGCAATGGCCTGTTGAACGTCCGCAGTTTGCTCTTCCATATCCCACATAGTACCACTTCGTCCAAATGGTTGTGGTGGCTGCGTCGCTTCGGCGCATCACCTCCGCTCAGTTTGCCACCTCTCTCGCTTACCGTACGAACTAATCAAGACGTAAGTAATGATATTTGCCCCTTACCAGTATTCAACGATTCCTAACAAATAAGTGCGAAGGTGGTGGTTACTACGCTCGTAGTTTCCCATGAACATTTTCGCGAATCCACACGTGGCACAACTCGGCGGTGCGCACAGTCCGCTAATCGCTTTCCTCGTGGGGCTCATCTCGGTAATCCTGCTGTTGGTGTACTGGGACCTTCCGGCGTTCGTCGGCCTCATCATCGCGACACTCATCGTCGGCATCGTTGCCCCCCAGGTGGCGTTTGCCGAGGTTCCCGCGCGGATCGCCGAAGCGTTCGGCGAGGGGATGGCGGGTATCGGTATCCCCATTCTGATGGCGGCGGTCATCGGCAAGTCGATGATGGCCAGCGGTGCCGCGGAACGCATCGTCAGGGGATTCACCTCGCTGACGGGCAGCGAGAACTCCGACTTCGCGCTCTGGGGAAGTAGTTCCTTCCTCGCCATCCCGGTGTTCTTCGACAACGTGTTCTACCTGATGGCGCCGCTGGCGCGGTCGATGCGCGCCCGTGTCGGCAAGAACTACGCGCTCTACATCGTCGTCGTCGGCGCAGGTGCGGCAACGACACACGTGTTCGTCCCGCCGACGCCCGGCCCGCTGGCGGTGGCCGAGGAAATTCCGAACACCAACCTCGGGCTGACGATTCTCGTCGGTCTCTTGGTCGCCGCTCCCTCGGCGTTCGTTGGCGGCATCGTCTACGGCCGGTGGATAAACAAGCGGATAGACATCCCGCTTCGCGACGCGATGGACACCACCGGCGACGAACTGAGCGAACTCGCCCAGCGGTCGAACAACCAGCTCCCGAGCGTACTCGAAGCGTCGCTGCCGATTCTGCTAGCCGTCGTCCTCGTCGCCTCCGACACGGCGGCGACGACGTTCCTCGGCGAGGACGCGCCCATCCGTGGAATCACCGGCTTCTTCGGCGACCCCAACTTCGCGCTGACCGCTGCAGCCATCGCGGCTGCGCTGACCTACCGCCGAATGCGCTCGCTCTCGGACGAGGCATGGGGAGACGAACTCACCGAAGCGCTGAAATCCGGCGGTAACATCGCCGCCATCACCGCCGCGGGTGGCGCCTTCGGCGCGATGCTCGCGGCCGCCGGTATCGGCGACTACATCACCAACATCCTCTCAGGACTCGGCATTGGCGTGCTCGTCACCGCGTGGCTCATCGCCGCGACCGTCCGCATCGCGCAGGGGTCGGCAACCGTCGCGATGCTTACGACGGCGGGCATCATGGCCGGGTCGGGAGCCGTTGCGTCGCTGTCGGTCAACCCGGCGTACCTCGTGATGGCCATCGGCGCAGGCGGTAACATCTTCTCGTGGTACAACGACAGCGGCTTCTGGCTCGTCAAGGAGATCGGCGGTCTCACGCAGATTGAGACACTGAAGACGTGGACGGCGCTGACGACCATCGTCTCGGTCACGGGTCTGTTGACGGTGCTCGTGCTGTCGAAAATCCTCCCGATGGCCTGAACGTCTCCGATAGCCTAGTTCAGACGACAATTTTTCCTCCTGACGGCCCCGCCGCGACCGCAACAGCTATTTTTCCCACCTACAACGGGCGAATCGTGCTCGGTACGACGCCCGACCTGCTGCGCCTGCTCGTCGTCCCCGTCTTCGCGTGGGCAGCGTGGCGGGACGTGAAGACGCGCCGCCTCCCCAATCGCATGTGGCCGCCGCTGGCGGCGCTCGGCATCGTCCTGCTGGCGTGGGAGTTGTGGGCGGCGTACCCGTTCGGCCCGCTCGACTCGCTGTTCCTCCTTCGGGTTACAATCAGCGCCTTCTTCGTCGCGCCCATCGGCTACGCGTTCTGGTACATCGGCGGCTTCGGCGCGGCGGACGCGAAGGCACTCATCGTACTCGCGCTCCTGTTTCCGACGTTCCCCTCGTACTTCGTCTCCGGCGTCGAACTCCCGCTCGTCGAGCCGACGCTCGGCGTCTTTTCGTTCACTATCCTCACGAACGCCGTCCTCGTCGCCGTCGCGTACCCGGTCGCACTCGGCCTACAAAATCTCGCGGCGCGGCGGGTATCGCCAGTGATGTTCGTCGGTCAGAGAGTCTCCGTCCCGTCGCTTCTCACCCGCCACGGTAGCCTCTTCGAGACGCCCTGCGGCTACACTCGCGACGGGCTCGACCTCGACGCGCTCCGGATGTATCTGCGCTGGCGCGGCGCGACGCTGTCGGAACTCCGCGCAGATCCCGACGCACACCGCAACCCGGCGAGCGTCAGCGAGACGTATCCCGTCGGCGACGGGGCGGTCGACGCTCCTGCCGTCACCGATGGAGGGACAGTCGTCCGAAAAGCGCCAGAATGCGAGGCCGACCGCGACGCCCGCACCGACTACGACGACCCGTGGGCGGCCGAGACGTTTCTCGACTCGCTCGACTGGAGCGCATACGGAACGACGCCGGAGAAACTCCGCGACGGACTCGACCTCGTGACGACCCGCGAAGAGGTGTGGTTGATGCCCGGACTCCCCTTCGTCGTCCCGATGTTCTTCGGACTGCTAGTCGCGCTCGCCTACGGCGACATCCTGTTCGGTATTCTCGGCGCGGTTGGGCTGGTCTGACCGTCGAAAACGCACAAGACATATCGGCCGGACGTGCGTCTCTCCGACCATGACCGTCGACGTGGAGTTCGGCGAGGACGGACTCGTCCCCGCCGTCGCCCAAGACGCCGACTCCGGCGAGGTGCTAATGCTCGCGTACGTCTCGCCCGAAGCGCTCGAACGCACCCGGGAGACCGGTCGCGCCCACTACTACTCGCGAAGCCGAGACGAACTCTGGGAGAAAGGTGCGACGAGCGGCCACACCCAGGATGTCAGGGAGGTCCGCGTCGACTGCGACGCCGACACGCTCCTCTATCTCATCGACCAGTCCGGTGGTGCGTGCCACACCGGCCACCGATCCTGTTTCTACCGGACCGTCGACGGCGAGCACGTCGGCGAGCGCGTGTTCGACCCCGACGACGTCTACTGAACGATGACCGACGCGCACCCCTCGCCGACCGAGGACGGAACAGGTGGCGGCGTCGGCGTCGACTCCTTTACAGCCCCCTCGAACGCCGAACGGGTCGCGGACGAACTGCGAGCCGCTTTCGAGACCCGTCGAGAGGCCGAGGAAGCCGTCGCCGACCCGGGGATTGAAGTCGTCGAGACCGTCACCGACGCCTACGAGCGCGCGATGGCGCTACTCGACCGCTACGAGGACCGCGCCACCGGAACGGGCGACTTCGGCGCGTTCGTCGAGTTCCAACAGAAGTTCCTCGAAGTCGTCGAGTCCGTCGCCGACGACGCCCCCGCCGCCGACGCGTTCGACGCCGCCAACGAGACGGTCGACCGCCGCCGTCTGAGCGAGAAACATTTTGAATCCGCCCGCGACGCCCTCTCTCCCGCCGCCGACATCGCCGGGCTTCTGGAGGAGCGAGTGACGGCTCGAGAGCGACATCGGACGGCGACCCGCGACGCCGAACAGTGTCTCTCGAACCTCAACGAGCGCATCGCAGAGCTTCGGCGCCTCGAACGACTCGGCGATGCCGACCTCGACGCCCCGGTCGAACGGCTCAGAGAGCCGATTCGAGCGTACAACGAGGCGGTCGGGGAGGCGTTCGAGACGTTCAAACGCGACGGAAGCGCCCGCGACGTGCTCTCGTTCGTCGCGACGGCCGCGGGCTACCCGCTCGTCGACTACGACGCGCCGCCCGCCGACCTCCGCGAGTACGTCGGGTCAGCCGACGTGGGCGGCGACCCGATCCCCGAACTGCTGGAGTACGCCGACTACTCCAACTCGAAGCTCTCGCACTTCGTCGCCGACCCGCAGGAATTGAAGGCGCGTGTGGCGGTGAACCGAACGTACCTGACTCGCCTCGACGGCGGCCCGCTGACGGTGTCGTGGCCGCCGCCGTCGGCCGAGCGACTCCGCTTTTTCATCCCTGAACTCGTCTCGGTCGTCTCCCGGTTCGCGCCCGACGACGTCGTCGCCCGGTGCCGGAAACTCCGGTATCTCGCCGAAGCCCCCGACTACGACCGCCTCCAAACCGCGGCGGAGGCTCGCGAGTCGCTCACCGACGCGGAACGGCGGCGACTGCAACGCGGCGAGGTGGAGACCGCACTCGACGCGTTCGACGAGCACCGAGACCGCCTGAGCGACGTTCTCGCGCGGTACGGCTACGAGTCGGGCGCTCGACTCGTCCCGTCCGAGTCGTACTCCTCGGAGTCGCAGTCTTCGGATTCGTAATTCTCGGAGTCGTAACCGCCGGAATCGGTCGGGTCACCCCCGCAGTCGGCATCGCTGGAACCACCGAGGCCGTTCGCCTCCCCGCGGACGCTCGTCTCCTCGCCGTCGTCTCCCACCGACCGCCAGTACACCTCCGTCGGGTACGACGTTCCCTCGATGTCGACGCTGTTCTCGCCGCCCGCCTCGAACTCCCGCGCGAGGTAGAACTGCTCGGCCATCTCGTTGCCCGTCAGCGCTTCCAGTCGAACGACTCTCACCGTCTCGGGGAGCGCGCTCAGTCCCGACGTGAGCAAGCGCGAGCCAACACCCCGGTTCCACCAGTTGGGGTCGACGTAGAGCGCGCGCAGTTCCGCCTCGCCGTCGCGGACGAACGGCTTCGTCCGCATCGCGTCCCAGACGACCCGTGCGAAGCCGACGACGGCGGTTTCGTCGCCCCCGTCGGCGCCGTCATCACCGGCGTCGCCGCCGCTCTCGGTATCGACGGCGACGAGAAACCGCTCGGCGGGCGTCCGCCGCAGTTGGTCGAACCGGGCGCGAACGTTGGCCGCCGCCGCCACCTCCCGCATCTCCAACACCGGCGTCGGGAGCAGGTCGGCGTAGGCGACACGCCACGCGCGTCGATTGACGTGAATCGACGCCCGAAGCTCGTCGGGCGATGCCAGCGGCCGGATATCCATAGTACTGATGGATACGGCGCGGTGAAAACGGTTGTCCCAGTTCGCCTGACTGTGGTGCGGCGCTACTGATCCGGAAGCGCGGCCGTCAGTGCCGCGCGGGCGTTCTCGGCCAACTGCTCGGCACGGGCGGCCTCGCGCGCCTCGGCGTAGATTCGCACTTTCGGCTCCGTCCCCGAAGGGCGGACGAGCACCCACGCGTCGCCGTAGTCGAGGCGGTAGCCGTCGATGGTGTTCGGTTCGGCGGCGGCGCCCTCGGCGTACGTCTCGGCGGCGGCGAGCATTGCATTCAGTTCGGCCTCCGAGTCGTATATGAGGTTGACGCGGACGTTGTGGTAGTTGGTGTACGGGGCGACGATTTCGCTCGCGGGGCGCTCGGCGACCAGTTCGAGGAACTTCGCACCGATGAACGCGCCGTCGCGGACGAGGCGGTAGTCGGGGAAGAAGATGCCGCCGTTGCCCTCCCCGGCGACGGGGACGGTCTCGCCTTCGGCCCACAGCTCCCGAATACGAGTGATGAGGTTCGTGCTGCCGATGGGCGTCAGTTCCAGCGTCGCGCCCACGTCGTCGCAGACGTCGACGAGGCGCTGAGAGACGTTGACCGCGGCGACGGTGGTGTCACCCTCGGAGAGTCCGGCGGCCGCCAGCGCCGCCAGCGACGCGTCGCCCTCGATGTACTTGCCGTGCTCGTCGAAGAAGATGGCCCGGTCGGCGTCGCCGTCGTGGGCGATGCCCACGTCGGCGTCGGTCGCGCGGACCAGACGGCCCAAGTCGCCGAGATGCTTCTCGACGGGTTCGGGGTTCCGGCCGGGGAAGTGGCCGTCGGGCTGACCGTTGACTGTGACGACCTCGCAGCCGAGTTCGCGGTAGAACTCGGGGCTGGTCAGCGCGCCCGCACCGTGGCCGGGATCGAGCGCGACTCTCAGATTTCCGGCGGCGATTTTCTCGCGGTCGACGGTGGCGAGCATCTCCTCGACGTAGTCGCGGTTCGCCGACTCGACCCGTCGCGTCTCGCCGACTTCGTCCCATCCGACGGTGTCGAACTTCTCGGCGAGGATGTGGTCTTCGATGCGTTCGAGTCGTTCGACGACGAGTTCGACGCCGTCGGGACCGACCAGCTTGACGCCGTTGTACTCCGGCGGGTTGTGCGAGGCGGTGATGATGATACCCGGCACGCCCTCGACTTCGCAGTAGCGCGTCACCGCGGGCGTCGGCGTCACGCCGAGGCGGTCCACGTCGACGCCGACGCTCGCCAGTCCACTGGCGGCGGCGTTCGTGAACAGTTCGCCCGTCGTCCGAGTGTCGCGAGCGACGGCGGCGCGCTCGGCGTTCCACACCGTCCCGGCGGCCTTCGCCACCCTGAGGACGAACTCGGGGGTTAGCTGTTCGTTCGCCACCCCGCGCGTCCCACTCGACCCGAACAACTTCATTAGCGGTTGCTCTTGTGGGCAGAAAGAAAGCCGTTCCGGAGACGACTCGTGAAATCTCCGGTTAACGGGGCTTCGTGCGCACTGCGCTACGATGACGCGTCGCTCGACTCTCCTTCGTCGGTACCGATATCGAGCGTCGTCCGCGACAGCGGGACCGCAGTGACGCCGCCCGCGTTGCCGTTCGTGTACGCGTAGATGACGATGCCTGCCTCCTCGTCGACGACGCGCTTGAGCGTCCCGTTGAACTGGTCGTCGCGCGGGTTCGCCGGCACCCACCACTGTTCTTCGCGCTCTTCTTCGACGGATTCGAAGCCGCCGCTCATCCGTCCGTCAGCATCGGAGGGGGAACCAAACAGGCCCATGCGCGAACCGCGCACCGACCTATCAAAAAACTACGTTTCCTGCTACCGATTTAGCGTGTGAATCGCCTGCCCCTCGGCGTTCTCGGCGGCTTCCTGCACCACTTCGGCGAGCGTCGGGTGCGTGTGGATGGTCGCCGCCACGTCTTCGAGCGTCGCGCCCATCTCGACGGCGAGCGCGACTTCGGCGATGAGTTCGGACGCCTCGGGACCGACGATCTGTGCCCCGAGGATGAAGCCCGAATCCTCGTCGGCGACGATGCGACAGAACCCCTCGGTGTGGTTCGTCGTCATCGCGCGACCGCTGGCGTTGAACGGCATCTGGCCGACGAGGGGCTCGAAGCCCGCTTCCTCGGCCTCGGCTTTCGTCATCCCGACTGTCGCGATCTCGGGGTCGGTGAAGACCGCCGCCGGGACGGCTTGATAATCGAGTGCCGCGGGTTCGCCTGCGATGACCTCGGCGGCAACGATGCCCTCCTTGAACGCCTTGTGCGCGAGCATCGGTTCGCCCGCTACGTCGCCGACGGCGAAGATGTGGTCGATATCCGTGCGGGCGTAGTCGTCGGTTTCGAGGAATCCTCGGTCGTTCGGTTCGAGGTCGATGGCGTCGAGACCGAGCGTGTCGGTGACGGGCGAGCGCCCGACGGCGACGAGCACCTTGTCAGCGGGGTATGTCGACTCCTCTCCGTCCTCCGTCTCGGTGACGACGGTGATGCCGCCGTCGCTGGAGTCGCGCCACTCGGAGGCGCCCTCGCCGAAGTGAAAGTCGATGCCGAGATCCTTCGCGCGGCGCTTGACGACGTTCGCCACGTCGTCCTCGTAACCGGGGAGCGCGTCGTCGAGCATCTCGACGACCGTCACCTCGGTGCCGAGTTTGGCGTACACCGTCGACAGTTCCATCCCGATGTAACCCGCGCCGACGACGACGAGGCGCTCGGGGATGGTGTCCATGTCGAGCGCGTCACGCGACCCGAGCACGGGGTCGTCCGCGTAGCTGAAGTTCGGAATTTCGATGGGTCGACTGCCCGTGGCGACGATGCAGGAGTCAAACTCGATGCTCTCGCTCCCCTGGCCCTCGCCGCCGTGGGCGACGCGGACGCTGTTCTCGTCTTTGAACGTCGCCGTGCCTTTGATGAGGTTGACGCCGTTGGCCTTACACAGCTTCTCGACGCCGCCGGTGAGGCGGTCGACGATGCCGTCCTTCCAGTCGACCATCTGCGCCATGTCGACGGCGGGGTTGGCGTGGATACCCATCTCCTCGGCGTTGCCCGCCTCGTGGGCGAGGTCCGCGCCGGTGATGAGCGCCTTCGAGGGGATGCAGCCGCGATTGAGACAGACGCCGCCGTATTCGTCCTTCTCGACGAGCGTGGTGTCCAGACCGCGTTGTGCGGCGCGGATGGCGGCGACGTAGCCGCCCGGTCCGCCGCCGATGATCAGTACGTCCGTTCCGGTTGAGATATCTCCGACAACCATTGTATTATTCGAGTAGCAGGAGTTTGGGGTTACGGAGGTACTCCATCACCGTGTTCGTGAACGCTGCGGCGTCCGCGCCGTCGACGACGCGGTGGTCGATGGAGAGCGACAGCGGCAACGTGTTCGCGGCTACGACTTCGTCGCCCTCCTCGGTCTCCTCGACGACCGGCCGCTTCTCGATTCCGCCGAGCCCGAGAATCGCCGTCTCGGGGTAGTTGATTATCGGGGTGGCGTACTCGCCGCCGATGGCCCCGAAGTTCGTGATGGTGAACGTCCCGCCCTGCATCTCCTCGCGGGTCACCTTCCGCTCGCGGGCGCGCGAGGCGAGGTCGTTGACCTCGCGGGAGAGCTGCAGAATGGACTTCTTGTCGACGTTCTTCACGACGGGCACCATCAGTCCGGCGTCGGTCGCCACCGCGATGCCGATGTTGTACTCGTTTCTGACGAGTATCTCGGCGTTCTCGGGGTCGGATTCGTCGAGCGTCGAGTTCAGTATCGGATGCTCGCGCAACCCTGCGACGATGGCTTTCATCACGAACGGCATGTACGTGAGCTTCACGTCGCGTTCGGCGGCGAGTTGCTTGTACTCTGCGCGCACGTCGACGAGTTCGTCGACGGTAGTCGTGTCGTGGTGCGTGACGTGCGGCGCGGTGTACGCCGACTGCTCCATCTGCTGACCGATGGTGCGCCGGACGCCCCGGTAGGGGATGCGCTCGGCGACTCCTTCCGCGGTGGCGTTCGTCGCGGACGTAGCTTCGGCTTCTGTTTCAGCCGACTCCGCCTGCATCTCGGCCTCGCGCGCCTCACGCTGGGCCTGTGCGTACTGCGTGACCGCTTCCGCCGTGACGAACGCCTCGCCGTCACGCGTCTCGTCGGTCGGCACGTCGTCGATGTCGACGCCCTCCTCCTCGGCCATCCGACGCGTTGCGGGCGCGGCGAGCGTCCGGTCGCGACCGGCGGCTTCCGCGCTGGCGGCGGCGCCGGCGCTGCCGTTGACGGCCGACTGGCCGTCGCGCCGGCTCACGGCGGACTGCTTCTCGCCCGTCGAGACCTCTCGCGGTCCGGAGTCACTCTCGCTCTCGGGCTCTCCTACTTCGCTCTCCATCTGCCCGTTGGCGGCGGTCTGCACGTCCGCGTCGGTGACGCGGCCGCCCGGTCCGCTGCCCTCGACGGCGTTGATGTCCACGTCGAGTTCGCGCGCGAGGCGGCGGGCGCTCGGCGCGGCGAAGACGCGGCCCTTCGGCGTCTCGGCCTCGCCGTCGGCCCCCTTTTCCGGGGATTCGCCCGCGACGGCCTCTCCGTCGCCCGCGGCGCCGATGGCTTCGTCGCCGGTTTCGCGCTCGTCGGCCTCGCTCTCCTGGGCCTCCATCTCGGCGGAGGTTCGTTCCTCGTCCGTCGGTTCGTCACCCTCTCCCTCCACCTCGAAGGTGATGATGACGTTACCGACGGGGACCATTTCGCCCTCCTCGGCGAGCAGTTCTTTGACGGTTCCGTTGTACGGCGACGGCACCTCGACGAGCGCCTTGTCCGTCTCCACCTCTGCGACGGCCTGGTCTTCGGTGACGGTGTCACCGACTTCGACCAGCCACGAGACGAGTTCGCCTTCGGCGACGCCCTCGCCCACGTCGGGTAGTTTGAACTCCTTGACTCCCATGGGTTAGAACTCCATGACGTTGCGGATACCTTCTTCGACCCGCGCGGCGTTCGGCAGGTAGTAGTCCTCCAGCGCGTACAGCGGGTACGGTATGTCGTAGCCCGTGACGCGCTCGACCGGCGCTTCCTGATAGAGCAGCGCCTCCTCCTGTACGATGGCGGTGATTTCGCCGCCAAGGCCCCCCGATTTGGGGGCCTCGTGGACGACGACGGCGCGGCCGGTCTTCTTGAACGACTCCACGATAGCCTCGCGGTCCAGCGGCGAGACGGTGCGGAGGTCGACGACTTCCACGTCGACCTCTCCTTCGAGGTTCTCGGCGGCCTCTATCGTCGCGCGGGTCATCGCGCCGTAGGTGAACACCGACACGTCAGACCCCTCGCGGCGAACCGCGGCCTCGCCGATGGGAACCGTGTAGTCGTCCTCGGGGACCTCGCCGCGGAACGCGCGGTAGATGAGTTTCGGTTCGAGGAAGATCACCGGATCGGGATCGCGAATCGCGGAGATGAGCAGCCCCTTCGTGTCGTACGGGGTCGACGGCATGACGACCTTCAGCCCCGCCTCGTGGGCGTAGAACGCCTCCTTGGATTCGGAGTGGTGCTCCGGGGCGCGGATGCCGCCGCCGTACGGCGCGCGGAGCACCATCGGCAGCGTGTAACGACCGCGAGAGCGAGTTCGGAGCCGCGACATGTGGCTGACGATCTGGTCGAAACCGGGGTACATGAACCCGGAGAACTGAATCTCCGGCACCGGCTTGAGACCGTAGGCAGCCATGCCGACGGCGGTTCCGATGATACCGGACTCAGCCAGCGGCGTGTCGATGACGCGGTCGTCGCCGAACTCGTCCCAGAGTCCTTCGGTGGCGCGGAAGACGCCGCCGTTCTTGCCGACGTCCTCGCCCATGACGACGACGTCGTCGTCCGCCTGCATTTCGGTGTAGAGACCGTCCCGTACCGCCTGAACGAGCGTGAGGTTCTGTGATTGTGTTGCTTGCGCCATTAATCTTCGAGGAAGGCTTCGTCGCCGTACTGTTCGCGAATCGATTCGAAATCGGCCATCTGGTCGCGGAGGTCCGCGGGCATCTCGGCGTAGACGTGTTCGAACATCTCGCTCGGATCCGGCCGCTTCACCGACTCGGCGGCCGCTATCGCGTCCGCGACCTCCGTCTCGACCTCCTCGCGGATGGCGTCGACGGACTCGTCGTCGAGTCGCCCCGTCTCGCGGAGGAACGCCTCCAGTCGCGGGATGGGGTCTTTCGCTTTCCACTTCTCGACTTCGTCGTCGTCGCGGTACACCGTCGGGTCGTCGGCGGTCGTGTGCGCGCCGAAGCGGTACTGCACCGCCTCGATGAGCGTCGGCCGAAGCTGTCCTTCTTCGGGGTTCTTCGCCTTCTCGACGGCCGCGTTCGTCACCTGATACACCGCGAGCGGATCCATCCCGTCGACCTGCACGCCGTCGATACCGTAGGCGACGGCCTTCTGGGCGATGGTCTCGCTCGCGGTCTGCTGTTCGCGGGGCACCGAAATCGCCCACTGGTTGTTGTTACAGAAGAAGACGTTCGGCGTGTCGAAGACGCCCGCGAAGTTGACGCCCTCGTGGAAGTCGCCCTCGCTGGTCGCGCCGTCGCCGAAGTAGCAGATGAAGGCGTTGTTCTCGCCTTTCAGCTTCGACGCCCACGCCGCGCCCGTCGCGTGCGGAATCTGGCTGGCGATGGGGACGGCGACGGGGAAGATGTTGACGCCCTCCTCCATCTTGTTGCCGTCCTCGTGGCCCATCCAGTACAGCAGCGTCTGTTTCAGCGGTAGCCCGCGGACGACGGCCGCACCGTGTTCGCGGTAGCTCGGGAACATCCAGTCGTCCTTGTCGAGCGCGAACGAACTGCCGATCTGTGCGCCTTCCTGCCCCGACAGCGGCGGATACGTCCCCATCCGCCCCTGCCGCTGGAGGCTCACAGCCCGCTGGTCGAAGTGCCGTGCCAACCGCATCTGTCGGTATATCTCGACGAACTCCTCGTCGGCGAGGTCGGGAACGTCGCCGACGACCGAGCCGTCTTCGTCCAATACCCGAATCATCTCGTCGGGGTCACGCTGTAGCGTGCTCACGGGAGAACCCACCTGCACATGGTCGAACAGTCTCCCGCCCGAGTTATAGGGTTTTCGTAAATAATTTACTATAGTCAGAAATTCTGCCGCCCACGCCGAATCTGTCCACGAGGTAGCGGTAAAATTTATGATTTGGAATATATTGCGGTCGATCTATCCGCTTCGCGTGATTATACCTCCACATTCCGGAGTATAATGGACAAATGGGAAGGATTGCTGCGTATCCGCGAGGCCGAACGACAACGAATGCCACGAGTGGTCTTCTCACGGGGGCTGCCACCGGTTGGCGGTCGAGGGCGGAAGCCGAGCGACCGCTGGTTATTGGGAGTCGATTCGTGGAGGTCAATTCGTCCTGTCTGGGCTCGTTTTGTACGTGCTCTCCCGTCGCCGCCGTTACTCCACGCCACCGTCGTACCGACGGACCACGTCGTAGACGGCGTCGGTGCCGAACTCGACTGCTTCGACGGGGATGCGCTCGTCGGCGGCGTGGACGAACGACTGGAACTCGAACTCCGATGGGAGGTTCATCGGGGTGAACCCGTAGCTCTGGATGCCGATCCGGGCGAAGATGCGGCCGTCCGTCGCCGCCGGGAGGACGTACGGAACCGGCACCGCCTCCTCGTCGGCGTCCCGTAACACGTCGTCTAAGAGACCAAAGAGTCGCAAATCCGTCTCTTCGGGACCCTTCTCGAACCGTTCGACCTCGACGTCGACGCCGTCGCCCAACAGCTCGCGGAGTTCGGCGACCACGTTCTCACCGGTCTGTCCGGGTAACAGACGGCTGTCGACGGTGAACTCGACTCTCGCCGGGACGACGTTTATCTTGTCCCCGCCGCTGAGCACCGTCGCGTTCGCCGTGTTGTGCAAGAGCGCCTCGAACGTGCCCGCCTCGTCGCCGAGCGCCGCCAGCGACTCGTCGACCGTCTCGGGGTGTTTCAGTCCCTGCAGCACCGCGGCCGTCTCGTCGTCGACCTGCTCGGCCATCCGGTCGAGCATCTCCTCGACCGGCGGTGTGAGGTGGTAGGGGAGTCGCTCGCGGTCGAGTGTTACGAGCGCCTCACCGATGCGCCCGACGGCGTCGCCGCGACTCGGCCGCGAGGCGTGGCCCGCTTTTCCGGTCGCGCTGACGCGAACCCAGCAGACCTGCTTCTCGTTCACCTGGACGGGATACAGACGGACGCCCGCCAACTCCAATGGGTAGCCGCCAAACTCGCCGAGCGCGAAGCGTACGTCCTCGAACAGTTCGGGGTGCTCCTCCACGAGAAACGCCGCCCCGTCGTCGCCGCCGGCCTCCTCGTCGGCGAGCAGACAGAGCACGAGGTCGCCCGCGAGGTCGATGTCGTCGCGGGCGGCGCGGAGAAAGGCGGCGACGAACATCGCCACCCCCGACTTCATATCGAGCGCGCCGCGACCCCAGACGTAGCCGTCCTCTTTCACGCCCGCGAACGGCGGGTGGGTCCACTTCTGGTCGCTCGTCGGCACCACGTCGACGTGGCCGTACAGCATCAGCGCGGGGGCGTCGTCGCCGGGGAGCCGTGCGACGAGGCTCGGTCGCGCTGGCTTCGTCGCGTACAGCTCCGAGTCGATGCCGGCGTCCGCCAGCAACTCGGCGGCCCACTCGATACACGTGCGCTCCGCGCCGGGCGGGTTCGTCGTGTCGAAGCGGATGAGTTCCTGCAGAAGTTCGGCCGGGCGGTCGCAGAGGCTGGCATCGACAGACGGTTCGCCGTCGCCGACGTACTCGCCGGGTTCGTTCGTCATCTGCCGCTACGCTCGCGTCGGGGTGTGATAAACGCTCACGCGCCGGTGATTCGGTCCGCTTCTCGCGCGTCCCGACTAAATATTCGACCCGCTCCGTCCCCAGAGCAGCCAGTAACCGCCGTAGAGCAGCGCGCCGAGGACGAGTAGCGTCACTACTGTCTCGACAACTGCGGTGATGAGGCCGACGAGAAAGCCCAGCACGCTCACGGCGACGAACAGCAGGAGCAGGACGAGCGCGACGCGCAGGAGGGTGCTTGCCATGGTTCAGCTTCGGTTCGGGCGTATATTACTGTTTGCCGCGGGACAAGGGTCGCCGAAACGGGCTCAGTTTCCGGCGGCGGCGCGCGCTTCCGCCCGTGCCTGCTCGACACTCTTCCCATCGCGCAGCAGGGCGTCGACGAACAGTTCGCCCGCCTTGTACGACGACCGGACCATCGGACCGGAGGCGCAGTAGAGAAAGCCGAACTCGTCCTCGGCGACGCGCCGCCACGTTTCGAAGGCGTCGGGGTGGACGTAGTCGAACACGTCGAGGTGCGAGCGCGACGGTTGGAGGTACTGTCCGAACGTGACGATGTCGACGTCGGCCTCGCGGAGGTCAGAGAGCGTCTGGTAGATCTCGTGGTGGTACTCGCCGAGACCGAGCATCAGGCTCGTCTTCGTATAGATGTCGGACTCCCGCTCGACCTGTTCGAGCACGGAGAGCGACTGGGCGTAGTTGGCTCGGCGGTCCCGGATTGGCCATTGGAGTCGCTCTACGGTTTCGATGTTGTGCGCGATGACGTCGGGGTCGGCGTCGATTATCTTTCGGACGAGTCGCTCTTCGCCCTGAAAGTCCGGAATCAACACCTCGACGAGCACTTCGGGGTCGCGTCGTTTTATCTCGCGAATCGTCCGCGCGAAGTGACTCGCGCCCTGGTCCGGAAGGTCGTCGCGGTCGACGGAGGTGAGCACGACGTAGTCGAGACCGATTTCGGCGACGGACTCGGCGACGTTCGTGGGTTCGTCGGGGTCGAGAGGGTCCATCCCGCCCGTTTGTACGTCACAAAAGTTACAACCGCGCGAACAGCGGTCGCCCATCAGCATGAACGTCGCCGTCCCCGGTCCGTTCCGGCCGCTCCAGCACTCGCCGAGGTTGGGGCAGTTCGCCTCCTCGCAGACCGTGTGGAGGTCTCTGTCTCTGAGGGTCTGCTTGATCTCGGTGAACCGGCGACCGGACGGCGGCCGCATCTTCAGCCAGTCCGGTTTCCGCCTGTATGCCATATCCGTTTCTTCGCCCCAGTGTGCAAAAACGTGATGATTCGAGGGGTGTCGTCTGCGGGTTCGCCCTGATTAGTTCGGTCCGTTCGCGTCGATTCGCTCGACGCCCACGTCGGCTATCCAGCGGAGCACCGCTGCGACTGCGTCGGGGTCCTCGACGGTCGCCGTCGCGCCGATGTCGGAGTCGCCGACGTAGACGCTCACGCCGTCTTCTGACGCGATGGTCTCGAACGCCGACCGGTCGCCCACGTCGTCGCCGATATACATCGGGAGGTAACCGTCGACCTCCGCCGCGAACGAGGCGACGACCGCTCCCTTGCTCGTCTCCACGTCGGGTTTGATCTCAACGATAGCTCGCCCCGACGCGGTGGCGAGGTGGTCTTCGTCGTGTTCCTCGACGATTTCCTCGACGGTCTCGGTAACCTCTTCGGCGCGGTCGGGGGCGCGGCGGAAGTGGACCGTCGTCGTCCAGCGTTTGTCCTCGACGGCGACGCCCGGTTCGTCCGCCAGTTCGTCTTCGAGCGCCGTTCTCACCGTCTCGACCACCGGTTCGGCCGCCTCGGCGTCCGGGTGAACCTCGATTTCGCCGCTGCCGTGGTCGACTTCGATGCCGTAGTTACCGGCGTACGTGACGCCGTCTACGTCGACGCGCCCGCGGACGTCTTCGAGGCCGCGACCGCTGACGACGGCGAGTCTGATGCCGGGCGCCTCGCGAAGGCGGTCGACCAACTCGGCGTTCGTCGGCGTTATCTCCGCCGCCTCCGGTTCGTCGACGATGGGCGCGAGCGTCCCGTCGAAGTCCAAGCAGAGCAGGAGCCCCTCGTGGTCGGGCAACCGCGATTCGAGCGCGGCTATCGCCCGCGTGACGCCGTTTTCGGGTTCGGATCGAGCGGCGTCGGTCGGGTCGGTCGGGTCGCTCACGATTTCGTCTCCTGTCGGTCGCGGTCCTCGTTTTGCTGGTCGGTCGCTCGCCGCAGGCCCTGAACGGTCCCGAGCAGCGAGGCCAACCACGTGTCGAGGTCGTTCTCCAGCACCGACTCCTTGAGCGCGTCCATCCGCCGCTCGCGCTCGTGGTCCGGCATCGTCAACGCCTCCTCTATCTGGTCGGCGAGTTCGTGGGCGTCGTACGGTTCGATGGTCACTGCCGTGTCGCCGAGTTCGCCGTGCGCACCGGTCATCCGACTCAGCACGAGCACGCCGTCGTCGGTGTCGTTGTCGGCCTGCGCGGCGACGTACTCCTTGGCGACGAGGTTCATCCCGTCGCGCACCGGCGTGACGAGCGCGAGGTCGCTGTGGGCGTACAGTCCGTACAGCTCCGGATTCGTCAGGCGTTCGTCGATGCGGACGACCGGTTGCCACGTCTCCGTGGCGAACCGGTCGTTGATGCGGTCGATGCGCTCGTCGACCTCCGCTTGGAGGCGCTGATACTCCGGGATGTCGGAGCGACTCTCAGTTGACTTCTGGACGTACGTCAGCCGCTCGCGCCACTCGGGGCGCGTCTCGAACAGGTGTTCGAGCGCATCGAGGCGCTCGGGAATCCCCTTCGTGTAGTCGAGTCGGTCGACGCCGACGGCGACGCGCGACTCTTCGGGGATGTCGTACTTGTCTCTGAACGACTCCCAGAACGCCTCGTCCCGTTCCTCGGCCAACCTGCCGATGCGCTCGGCGTCGACGCCGAGCGGGAACGCGCGAACGAGCGTCGTCTCGCCGTCGTACCGAACCTCGCCGCTGTCGGCGTCGACGGTCGCCGACTCGAAGCAGGCGTCGACGCAGTCGAGGAAGTTCTCGACGTAGCGCTCGGTGTGGAAGCCGATGAGGTCGTTGGCGAGGAGGCCGTCCAGCAGTTCCCGTCGCTGCGGGCAGACGCGGAACGTGTCCCACGTCGGCCACGGGATGTGCCAGAACTGAAACAGCGTCGTCTCCGGCAGCGCCTCGCGCACGTGCGAGGGGGCGAGCGCGAGATGGTAATCCTGAAACCAGACGACCGACTCTCCGTCGGCCTGCTGGACGACCGCGTCTGCGAACTGCTCGTTCACCTCCCGATACCGCGACCAGAAGCGGTCCTCGAAGTTCGTCTTGCCGACGAGGTCGTGACAGAGCGGCCACAGCACCTGGTTGCTGTAGCCGTAATAGTACTCGTCGACGGCGTCGTCGGAGAGCCACACCCGGCGGAGCGTGTAACCGGGGTCGTCCGGCGGGACGCGGACGCAGTCGTTCTCGTCTGTCACCTCGGCATCGGCGTCGCCGTCGCCCCACGCGATCCAGGTGCCGTCTATCTGCTGCATCACCGGGTCCAATCCGGCCGTGAGACCACCGACCGGCCGGTCGACGGCGATTTCGCCGTCTTCGTGCCGATGTCGATACGGCTGGCGGTTCGAGACCAGCACCAGCGACGACTCGAAGGCGTCCACGGGCGTGTCGGCGAGCAGCGCCGACTCGGTAGGTTCGGGACTCATACTCGGTGTTTCACCCGTATCGACGGGGTCGCGGCATCCGAGTGCGCCGCTTCCCCTGTCGCGTACTCGTCCGTGGTGACGTAGCCGCCGTCGCTGGCGGTCTCTCCGGCTCCCACTCGGCACATACAGTCGTATACCGCTTCGAGCGCCTCCTCCCGCGAAGAGACGTACTGCACCGTCTCCCGTCCCGTCGCCTCGCCGGCGGACTCCAGCCGCCGAATCTCCCATCTTCGACCGAACCGCTGCGGTGTCGTTGTTTGCACGGCTTCCACCCGGAGACCGTTTCGCTCGAACGCTACTACCGCACCCGGCGTACGTACCCACTCGTTCGGCACTCGTCCCTCGATAAACTCTCTGAGCGCGTCCATTACGGTATTTAATACCACGCCCACGAGAGGGATGCTGATTGTGCCTGTATATACGCGCTTTGACTCACTATAAACAATCGTGAATATAACTCTTCGTGACTGTCCCCTCGGGCGATATCCGTCTCCGTTTTCGTCACTGCTGCCAGTAGGTTCAACTCCGTTGGCGACGACACTGCTACTATGAGTACTATCGCTGAGGTAGAACTTCCGGCAAACGAGTTCGCGCTTCGTGAAGCGCTCACCTCGAACTTGGACGCCGAGTTCGAGGTTGTTCGCCTCGCGGCCCACGACTCCGACCGCGTGATGCCGTACGTCCGCGTCTCCGGGACGGAAGCGTCCTCGATGACCGAGACGCTCGAAGCCGACCCGAGCGTCGAAAACGTCGAACTGCTCGACGACCTCGGCGACGAACTGCTCTACCGGATGAACTGGGTCGAGAACATCCGCGTGATCATGCACATCCTCCTCGACGAGGGCGGGACGGTGATGGAGATGCACGGCCGGGACGACCGGTGGCACCTCCGCATCCTCTTTCCGACCCGCGACGCACTTTCGGCGACCCACGAGTTCTGTACCGACAAGGGGTTGACATTCTCCATCAAGAACATCTACGACCTCAAACAGTCGACGGGACGCGGCGAGTTCGGTCTCACCGAGAACCAGTACAACGCGCTCGTCACGGCCGTCGAACACGGCTACTTCGACGTGCCGCGCGACGTGACGATGAGCGAACTCGCCGCCGAGTTAGGCGTCTCCCAGCAGGCGCTCTCCGAACGCCTCCGCCGCGGCCACAAGGCGCTCATCGAGAGTGCTCTCCGCGTCGGCGACGCGTCGTTTGGGAGCGACTACTGACCCCTCGTTTCACCCCATTTGACAGTCTTTTCTTCCTCACACTAGCGGCGTTACTCATGGACCGGCAGAGATTTATTATGGATGAAGAATGAGAGAACGATAATACGATGTTCGACCTCACGACAGAGGACATCACGGAGGGGTCGATATCCCGTGCGCTGGTCGTCCTCGCTGCCCCGCTCGTCATCCAGAGCCTCACGCAGGTCGCCCAGCAGTTGGTCGACGTGTTCTGGCTCGGCCGCTACGGCGAGAACGCCGTCGCCGCCGTCGGACTGAACTACCCGATAATCAGTATCGTCGTCATCTTGGTCACCCTCGCACCGTTCGTCGGCACGCAGGTCATCGTCTCCCAACGCGTTGGCGGCGACGACCCCACAGGCGCGAGGCGCATCACATTCCACGGCACGACGATGGCGCTCGCGTTCGCCGTCGTCGTCGGCGCGGTCACGTACGTCGCCGCGCCCGACATCGTCCGCCTCGTCGGCGCCGACCCGAGTTTTGCCGGGATGGCGGCGGTGTATCTCGCGACCTACGCGCTCGGGATGCCGTTCATCGCTGTCAGCGACACGCTCGAAGGAGCGTTTACCGGGTGGGGTGACTCCCGCGCCGCGCTGTACGTCACGCTCGTCACCGTCCTCACGAACGTCGTCCTCGACCCGCTTCTCATCCTCGGCGTCGGTCCGTTCCCGAGGCTGGGCGTCGAGGGGGCGGCGCTGGCAACGGTAGCCGGATTCGCCGCCGGGATGACGCTCGCCGTCGCGCTCGCGCTCGGGCCGCGGGACTCGCTGTCGCTCTCCGTGGCGGACGTCGGCTTTGCCGCCGACGAGTACCGCGAGATTCTCGACGTCGGCGGCCCGCTGGTCGGCCAGCGCATCGCACAGGACGCCGTTCGCGTCCTCATCGTCGGCATCGTCGCCGTCGCCGGCGGTGCGGCCGGACTGGTCGCCTACACCGTCGGCGCTCGCATCGCCAGCATCGCGTTCATCCCCGCGGGCGGACTCCAGCAGGCCTCCCAGAGCATCATCGGACAGAACCTCGGCGCGGAGAAGCCCGACCGTGCGAACCGAACGACGTGGACCGGCGTGGCGCTCGCCGCCGTCGGACTCGGTCTCGTAGGCGCGGTCCAGTGGTTTGTTCCCGTCCAACTGACGGAATTGTTCGTTCCCGACATCTCCGGGGAGGCGCTCACGCTGAGCATCCAGTACCTCCAGATCCTCGCGTACGGGTACTGGGCGATCGGCGCGACGTACCTCTTCCTCAGCGGCTTCAACGGCGCGCGGAAGACGAAGACGAGTTTCGCCGTCTCGCTCACACAGTACTGGGTGGTTCGCCTCCCCATCGCCGCGCTCGGCGTCTACGTGCTCAATATGGACGTCTCCGCCGTTTTCTGGGCGGTAACACTCTCGAACGTCGCCGCCGCCGTCGGTGCGGGGGCGTACTACTACTACACGACCAGCGGCGGGATGTTCGAGCGGGCCGTCTCGGCCGCCGCCGGCTCCGGCGGTGCCGACTGACGCCCGATGCGAGTAAGGAAACGCCTTTGTCGCCGCGGGACCGGATTCCGGCTATGACCCCCTCGTCGCGTCTTCCGCCACGTCCGTTTCGATGCTCGACCGCGTTGGTGAGCGCCGAATGAAGGTCGCAGACGCGATTCCGGAGTTCGCCGACGCGTTCGGCTTCGAGGAGTTCAACCGGATGCAGCGGGAGGCGCTGCCCGCCATCATGGAGCGAGACGAGAATCTCGTCGCCAGCGCGCCCACCGCCAGCGGCAAGACCGCGCTCGCCGAGCTCGCCATCTGCAAGTGCCTACGCGACGGCGGGACCGCGCTGTTCGTCGCCCCCCTCCGCGCGCTCACCAACGAGAAGGAGGCCGAGTGGGACCGCTTCGAGTCGATGGGCTACTCGGTGTACGTCGTTACCGGCGAGCGCGATCTGAACCCGCGCCGCGCCGAGCGCGCCGACATCCTCGTGATGACGCCCGAGAAGACCGACTCGGCGACGCGCAAACACGACTCCGCACGCTACTCGTTCATCGCCGACGTGACCTGCTGCGTCATCGACGAGGTCCACCTGCTCGATTCGGAGTCTCGGGGCGGCGTCCTCGAAGTGACCATCTCACGCCTGCGGCGCATCTGCGACCCGCGCGTCATCGCGCTGTCGGCGACGATGCCGAACGTCGACGACGTGGCGGCGTGGCTCGACGCGGTCCCGGAGACGACGTTCGAGTTCGGCGACGACTACCGCCCCGTCGACCTGCACGCGGGCGTCCAGACGTACACCCACGGCGAGAACTCCTTCGCCGATAAGTACCGACGGCTCTACCGGGCGCTCGACCTCGCGGAACCGCACATCCGCGACGGCGGCCAGTCGCTCGTCTTCGTCGCCTCCAGACAGGACGCCGCGATGGCGGCGGCGAAGGCCCGCGACGAGATCGGTCAGCGCGACATCCCCATCGGCTCCCGCGGCGACTACGAGTTCCACACCGACGCCAAGGAAGTGAAGAACGACAGCCTCCGGAAGGCCGTGCTCGACGGCGTCGGTTTCCACCACGCCGGCCTCGCGAAAGAGGACCGCAACCGCGTCGAAAAGTGGTTCAAAGAGGGGAAAATTCAGCTGCTGTTCTCCACGTCGACGCTCGCGTGGGGCGTCAACCTCCCCGCCCGCTGCGTCGTCATCCGCGACACGAAACACCACGACCCGCTGGAGGGCGACGTGGACATCAGTCCGCTCGACGTGCTCCAGATGCTCGGCCGCGCCGGACGCCCTGGCTACGACGACGTGGGCTACGGCTGGGTCGTCTGCGACCGCTCGGAGGCCGACAAGTACCGCCGACTCCTGCGTGAGGGCAAGGAGATAGAGTCGCGACTCGCCTCGGACCTCGACTCACATCTCAACGCCGAAATCGCGATGGGAACCATCGCGGATCTAGACGACGTGATGTCGTGGCTGGAGACGACGTTCTACTACGTTCGCGCCGGGTCCAAGCCGGCAGAGTACGACTTCGAGGGACTCCGCGACCGGGTTCGAGACACGCTGGAGACGCTCGTCGAACGCGGCTTCGTCGAAACCGACGAGAGCCTCGCGGTGAATCCGACGACGCTCGGCCGCCTCGCCTCCAAGTACTACCTCAGACTGGAGACCTCCCGACGCTTCGCGAACCTCGCCGAACGCGACCGAATCGCCGTCGACGACGTGTTGGAGACCGTCGCGGGCGCGTCCGAGTTCGACAGCGTCTCGGCACGACAGGCCGAGCAAGACGCCGTCGACTCGGTGCTCACCGGCGTCGACACGCCCCTCGAAGACGGCAACCGGAAGGTGCTCGCCATCCTCCACGCGGGGATGGCCGGGTCGACGCCCACCGACCTCAGAAGCGACGCGTGGGTCATCAGACAGAACGCGCTGCGACTGCTGGCGGCGCTCCGCGAGTTCCTCGACGAGTTCGCGGGGCCGCGAGCAGCGAACCTCGCCCGGCGCATCGAGGCGCGAGTCGAACACGGCGTCAGCCGCGACGCGGCGGCGCTCACTGCCGTCGACGGCATCGGGCCGACCCGCGCGAGCAAGTTGGCGACTGGCGGTCTCGCCTCCCCGGCGGACGTGGTCGACGCCGGCGTCGAGGAACTGACCCGCGCTGGTCTCTCCGCAGGCGTCGCCGAGCGCGTCGTCGAGCGCGCGAAGTCGTTGCCGCGAATCGAAATCGAGTGGGGTGCGTTCCCTGAAACCATCGCGACGGGCGAAAACGAGATGCGGGAGGTGACGGTCAAAAACGTCGGCGGCGCGGCGCGGACGGGTCTCCGCGTCACGGTCAACGGCGTCGAGATGAGTCAGAAGACGACCTATCTAGCCGACCAGACGACCGTTCCGGTGGCCGTCTTCGGCGCGCAGGACGAACTCGAGTTCCGCATCGAGGCGACATTCCCCGAACTGCCGCTCGCGCCGGTGGTCGACTCGCGCACCGTCGTCGTCGTCGAGTAGCGGCGAAGAACGTCCGTCGGTTTCGGCCTCAGCGTCCGGAGTCAGTCCGGTCGAGCAGTTCTTTTCTGAGTTCGGTCGGTCCCTCGGCGACCGTGTCCGCCGGCGAGAGGTCGGCGTCGGCGTTCGTCTCCGTCCGGTAGCCGACGACGTACGTGCCGGCGCGCTGGGCCGAGCGCGCGCCGTTCGTCGAGTCTTCGACGACGACGCACTCTTGGGGGTCGATACTCAGTTTCTCGGCGGCGGTCTCGTAGATGGCCGGTTCGGGCTTGCCGGGGCCGTCGATATCCTCGGCGCTCAATACGAGGTCGAGCGGGTTGATGCCGAATCGCTCGCGGACCATCGCAATCCACGACTGCGGCGAGGAGGAGACGATGGCGACGAGGACCCCGCGGTCTCGAAGCGTGTCGAGAAGCGCGTCGAACCGCGGCATCACCGACACCTTCTCGGTGTATATCTGCTCGGCAGCGTCCTGGTAGATGGCGACGAACTCGTTCTTGTCGACGGTCACCTCGTACTCCTCGTCGAGGTAGTCGTATATCTCGCGGTAGTTCATCCCCGTAATTTCGTCGCGGTCGGGCGGCGCGCCGGCGACCACGTCGGAGAAGATGACCTTGTCTTCGATCTCGTGCCAGAACTCCTCGGAGTCGACGATGACCCCGTCCATATCGAACAGGACCGCGTCCATATCGCTCACTCGTGGCCCGAATTCATAGCTCTGGGGGCCGGGGCGCGATAAGACGCGCTTACTCGTTCGTTCTTCAGTGACTGTATTTCTCGGCAACGTTTCCGGCTCCGAAAACCCGAAAGCGATGCCCTGATGGCTCGTTACGCCAATTCGGTCCCAGTTTCACGAGTGTGGTGTTGTCCATAACAAAGCCCGTTCCGCCGGTCGTGGATGACATCGACATCGGTCGGCGTGAGTCGTCACGCCGGCCCGCCGCGGCCTACCCATGACACGAACACGATTCACAACGGTCTGTCTCGTCGTGCTGCTCTGTCTGACCGTCTCGCTCTCGCCTGCGGTGTCGACGGCGGCGCTCGGTCCCGACGCAGACAGCGGTTCGACGGTACAGCAAGTCGAGGACGATGACGGAGATGACGAGGACGATGACGGAGATGACGAGGACGACGATGAGACTGAGGACGAAGACGACGAAGATGCCGAGGACGACGATGAGGAAGACGAGAACGACGAGGACAACGAAGACGAGGGTGAGGGAGACGATGAAGACGAAGACGACGGACCGGGCAACGCCGGTAACGGGAACGGTCCGCCGGACGACGCCGGAGACGGACCTCCCGACCACGCCAGTAACCCGGACAACGAGGACGATGACGACAGAGCCGCCGCGGCAGACACGGCTGACGACGAATCCAACGCCGCCGGGACGCCCGTAGAGACCGAAGAATCGGCGTCGGCGAGCGCCTCACAGTCGACGCCGGGCCAGCAAGAAACGCCGACGTCGACGCCGACTTCCACACCGACGAGTACCCCAACCTCTACCCCAACCTCTACGCCGACGTCGACGCCGACGAGTACCCCAACCTCTACGCCGACGTCGACGCCGACGAGTACCGCGACGGCCACCGATGCGCCGACATCCACCCTCACGACCACCGACCAGAATGGGAGTTCGCCGGGCACTACCAGGGTCGTGAACCTCTCGGTGAACCGCTCGACGGTTCCCTCGGGCGACCCGGTGGCGTTCGTCGCGACGGTGCGGAACCCGACCGCGCAACCGGTGAACCACACCGTTCGACTCCGCCTGTTCGGCGAAGTCGCGGACGCGGAGACGATCACTGTCCCCGCGGGCGGGACGGCGACGGTCCGGTTCTCACGGAATATCCTCGCGACGGGAGCGCATACCGCCCGCGTCGGTAGCCAGACGGCCACCGTCACCGTCACCGAGTCGCAGGTCGCGACCGAGGACCCCGAAACGACGAGTTCGACCGGCGTTCCCGGATTCGGCGTCGGCGTCGCGCTCGCGGCGCTACTGGCGATTGCGGCGATTGCGCTCCGGCGCGAGTGAGGTTTGCCGAGCGCGAGTACCGAGCGGCGAACACCGACTGTCGGTCGTTGACCGCTGAGCGTCGACCGATTCGTCGCGAATCTCCACTCAGTCGCCTCGGTCGGCGGTCAATCCGACGGCGACGACGTCGACGAGTGCGTCGCGGACGCGGTCGTAGTCCTCGAACTCCTCGCGGTACAGCGTCACGAACGTCACGGCGCGGAGCACGCCGGCGACGACGTTCGGGTCCGCCTCGGCCAGTAGCCCCGTCGCTTCCCAGCGCTCGACGAACGTCCGGAGCAGCGCCGTCTTCTGCGCGCGGGCGTCGGCGGCGGCCTCGTCGCTGAACTGCGACTGCAGACGGTCGAGTTCGTCCTCGCTCACGAGCGCGCGAATCAGCGGGTTCGTCTCCAGCTCTCGCATGATCTCATCGAGTAACGTCCGAATCCCTGTCTCGGCGTCTTCGACGCCCGCGAGCGACTCGTGGAGCGTTTCGACGAGTCGCTCGCCTTCGCCTTCGAGGATGTGGAGGTAGAGCGCCTCCTTTGAGTCGAAGAACTGGTAGAACGTGCTCGGCGCGATGCCCACCGGGTCGGTGAGGTCGGCGATGGTCGTCTTGCCGAGACCGAACTGCGCGAACAGTTCCTGCCCGGCGTTGACGAGCTCTCGCTCGATGCGCTCGCGCTCGGCGTCGGTGAACCCCCTCATCGGTTCACCTCCGTCGCTCCTCGTGCCTTTGCGACCTCCTTCACGCGAGGTCCCTCCGTCGGAACCACGCCCGCGCGACGGCGACGAGGAGCACCGTCGCACCGAGCAGTACCGCCGCACCGACGAGTCCATACTCGCCGTTGACGAGAATCGCCGTCGGGTCGTAGTACCGCGTCGGCGCGAGCGCGCCAACCCACTCGAAGTCGGTGTTTGCGGTGACGGTCTCCAAGAGGAACAGGCCGAACACGACGCCGATAGCGCCGCGCTGGGCGATGCTCGCGCGGTCCAGCGTCACCGACAGCAGGAGGCCGATAGCCGAACAGGCGAGGAGATACGGCACCGACAGCGCGTGCGCGGCCAACAGGTCCACCGTCGCAATGGGTTCGTCGACGAGCGTCGTGCCGACGAGCACCGCCGTGAACACGACGGCGTTGACGACGAGAATCGGAACCAACATGGCGAGGAACTTGCCGACGACGACCGCTCCGCGCGGCGTCGGCGTCGACAAGAGGAGGTCCATCCGGTTGTGCTCGACGTCGTCGGCGACGAGCGACGCCGCACTGTAGGCGAAGTAGACGCCCAGGAGGAGCACCCACGCGAACTGGTAGAGTTCGACGGCGAGAAAGCCCTCGATGGTGGTGAGCGTCTCAACGCCGAACGCCTCCTGGAACGCCGGAGGCAGCGACTGGATGTACGCGTCGAGGTCGACGCCCGAGGACGTGATAGAGGGATACAGACCGACGTACATCGCGGTCACGAGACTGAGAAGAACCGAGAGCGCGACACTCCCGCGGACTTTCCGACCTCCCTCGTACCGTGCGACGGCGAGGAGTCGGTTTCCTCCCGCCGCTCGCCTACTTTCGCCCCGTCCACTCTCGGAACCGGATTCACTGAAGACGTCCGTCTCAGCCATCGATTTCACCTCCGGTCGTCACCGTCTGCGAATGCGGTTGCTTGGTGCCGCCTTCGCTCACCTCGGCGTCGCCGTAAAAGCGCATGAACACGTCTTCGAGCGGCGCTTCGCGGATGTCGATGTCGACGACGGCGTGGCGCGCCAGTTCGGCGACGAGCGCGTCGTACTCGCCGGTGAAGGTGAACGCTAGTTCGTTCTCGCCGTACCGCTCCCGGTCGTGGACGCCGTCGAGCCTGAACGCACTCTGGTCGAGCGCGTCGGCGGCGCGGACTCGGACGCGCTTCCCGCTCCGGTCGAGCAGCGTCTCGACATCTTCGAGCGCGACGAGTCGCCCCTCGCGGAGGATGCCGACCCGGTCACAGACGCGGCGGACTTCCGCGAGCACGTGCGAGGAGAAAAAGACGGTGACGCCGCGCTCCTTCTCGTCGCCGAGGAACTCGTAAAAGCGCTCCTGCATCAACGGATCTAATCCCGACGTGGGTTCGTCCATCACGACGAGTTCGGGGTCGTGCATGAACGCCAGCACCAGACCCAACTTTCGCTTGTTCCCGGTCGAGTACTCCTCGACGCGGCGGTCGACGGGGGCGTCGAACAGTTCGAGCAGCTCCTCGCTGCGCGCGTCGCCTTTCAGCGCCGCGTGGTAGTCGAGTATCTCGCGACCCGTCGCGCCCGGGTCGTACTCGACTTCGCTTGGGAGGTAGCCGACGCGCCGTTTCACCTCCAGCAGCGCCGCTTCGTCGGTCACGTCCGCGCCCAGCACCGACGCCGACCCGGCGGTGGGCGACAGAAAGCCCAAAAGCGTTCGAATCGTGGTCGTCTTTCCGGCCCCGTTCGGCCCGAGGTAGCCGAACACCTCGCCCGACTCGACCGTCAACGAGAGGTCGTCGACGGCGAGCGTGCTCTCGGCGTCTCTCTCGGTTTTACCTCCTCCGCTCTCTCCACTGCCCCTGTCGTCGTCTCCGCCCCCGTTGCGCCGGGAGCCGCCGAGACGCGGGAGTCGTCTCCCGCTCCCGTACCGCTTCGTCAGGCCGCGTAGTTCGATGGCTGGCACAGTTATCAGCGACACTACACGCTACGAATAGATGAACGATTCGTTTTCACGCTTTTGAGGCGGTCGAGATCGGCGCGGACGCCCGAGCGTTCAAACCCGATGACGGGACCAACCCGCCGTATGTCCGAGGAGATGCGACTCTTCGCCGGTGACTGTACCCCGACGTTCGAAGGCGCGCGCGAGCAGACCCAGCGCGGTCACGTCGTCGTTCTCGTCAAACCCGACGGAACCGTCCTCGTCCACGACGCCGACGGCTACCAACCGGTCGCGTGGCTCACCCGCGCCGACGCGGTCACCGTTGAAGCCGATGAGAGCGGGTTCGCCGTGACCGCTCGAACCGACGACCAGACGCTCCGCATCGTCTCGAACACCGCGACCGGCCGCGCCAGCTATCCCACTACTTCGGCTGGAATCCCGGTCGGCGGCTGCCCCGACTGCGGCGGTGCGCTGATTCAGACCGGCGGCGACGTTCGCTGTCTCGACTGCGAGGCGACGTACTCGCTACCCGCGGGCGCGGCCGTGCTCGCGGGGTGCGACGACTACCCCGCCTGCGACATGGCGTTCACGATACCGGCGGGCGTCGTCGTCGACGACTGCGACTGCGGTCTCCCGGTTTTCGAGACGGCGCGCGGGCGACGGTGTCTCGACGGCACCTGCGAACGGTTTCGGGCCGAGGAATGACGCGACGACTGCGGGCAAAAACGACCGTGAACGACCGCAGTCACTATGTCGCCGCCGTGCGGCCGATAGCGTATGCAGGGACACGCACGCGGCGACGCCGTCCGCGTCGGCGGCAACGCCCGCCAGCAGTTTCACGACGCGCGCGGCTACGGCTGTCCGGTCGAGGGAAACGAAATCGACCTGGCACCGGTAGAAGCCGCGCACCTCCTCTTTCGGGGCGACCTCGACGGCGTCGACGGCGACGGCTTTCGGGATTTTTTCGTCTCGGCGGCGCGCGACGAACCGCGCTTTACGCTCCGGTTTCTCGTCTACGCCGACCTCCGCGAACGGGGCTTCTACCTCTCGCCGGCCCGCGACCCGTGGATCGAACCCGACATTGCGGGCGGCCCTGACGCCGCGGACGACCCCGACTGCGACTTCGTCGTCTTCCCGCGCGGCAAGGACGCCGACGACGGCGTCGTCGAGTACCGCATCCGCGTCGTCGGCGAACGTGCGTCCGTCGCCGCCGCCGAGATGGCGGGCTACGTCTTCGCCGTCGTCGACGAGGAGAGCGAACTCACGTACCTGGAGGCGAGCGAGCACGCCTACGACGGCGAGACGACGTACGACCCGCCGACGGATCTGGAGGGGACTCTCCTCGACGACCGGGCGGTCTGCTGGGACGCGCCCGAGGACCTCTTCGAGTCGGGCTTCTACGGCCAACCGCTGACCGGCCGCGACGCGGCTATCGAGAACGCGGTTCAACTCTCGCTGCTCGAAGCGGCGTCGCTCGTCGCCGACGGCGTGCTCTCGCTCGGCACCGACGACGACTACGCCGCCGTCGGCGAACGCGGCCACGCTGTCGAAGGTGAACGGTTCGACCGCCGACTGCAGGTGTACGACGCGCTGCGCGAGCGAAACGTCGTCCCGAAGACGGGGTTCAAGTTCGGCGCGGACTTCCGGACGTACGCGACGGTCGAATCGGTTGAGGACCTCGGCCACTCGGAGACGCTCGTCCGCGTCGTCCGCCCGGACCACTCGTTCGCGCCACGGGACCTCTCGCTGGACGTTCGCCTCGCCGGCGGGGTTCGGAAGCGAATGGTTTTTGCGCTGACCGACGCCAACGAAGGCATAGACTGGCTGTCGGTCGCTCGGCTGACGCCGTAATCCTCGGCGACCGATTTCACCGAGTTCGTCGACATTCACGAGTTCGATTTCCCATGACACGAGACACAGACCCCGAGACGACGGAGGCGCCGAAGACGAGGGTACGACCCGACGGCGACGACCGAGCACGAACGGACGGCGGAGAGACAGAGACCGACACGGCGGGAGCCGACGACGTCGCACTCGACCCGTGGGGCTCGTCGACCGTCTCCGACTACCGAAAACTGTTCGAGGAGTTCGGTATCGAGCAGTTCGACGAACTGCTGGACGAGGTGCCGAACCCGCACTACCTGATGCGTCGCGGCGTCATCTTCGGCCACCGAGACTACCGCCCCGTGGCCGACGCGATGCGCAACGACGAGGAGTTCGCCGTCCTCTCCGGATTCATGCCGACAGGCGACCCCCACATCGGCCACAAACTCGTCTTCGACGAGATAATCTGGCACCAAAAGCAGGGCGGCGACGCCTTCGGTCTCATCGCCGACCTCGAAGCCCACTCCGCTCGCGGCCTCTCGTGGGACGAGATAGACGAACACGCCCGCGACTACCTGCTCTCGCTCATCGCGCTCGGCTTCGACGCCGAGGACGGCGAACTGTACCGCCAGTCGGAGAACCGCGAACTCCAGGATTTGGCCTTCGAACTCGGCTCGAAGGCGAACTTCTCGGAGTTCGAGGCTATCTACGGCTTCGGCGGCGAGACGAGCGTCTCGCACATGCAGTCGGTCGTCACGCAGATGGCCGACATCCTCTACCCGCAGTTGGACGAACCGAAGCCGACGGTCATCCCCGTCGGTCCCGACCAGGACCCCCACGTACGCCTCGCGCGCGACCTCGCCTCGCGGATGCGTTTCTTCGGCGTCACCGAGGCGTACGCGAGCTTCGAACTCGACGACCGGGAGAAAGCACTCGTTGCCGCCTGCTACGAACACCTCGACCCCGCCGATTTCGACGACCATGACCTGCGCTGCGTCCACGTCGCGGAGTTCCTCGACGACGTGACGCCCGCGGAACTCGACGAACTCGGCGTCGTTGTCGACTCGGAGACGGTCAACTCGGCGAGAGCGAAACTCGACGAGGCGGGCATGGAACCGCTCCGCCCGCGCGTCCGGTTTCTCGACCGCAACGCGACCGAAGACGCGTTCGACGCGCTCATTGACGCCGTCGACGGCGAGAAGCGCGTCTTCGAGGAACATATCGACGCCTTTGACCTCTCCGCCGAGGAGGCCGAGGAACTCGCCCAACGGGTCGAGATGGAGAACGGCGGCTACGGCTTCCTCCCGCCGTCGTCCATCTACCACCGCTTCATGACGGGCCTCACCGGCGGGAAGATGTCCTCGTCGATTCCGGCGAGTCACATCAGCCTGCTCGACGACCCGCAGGAGGGGTACGACAAGGTCAAATCGGCGACGACCGGCGGCCGCGAGACGGCCGAACTCCAGCGCGAACTCGGTGGCGAGGCGGACAAGTGTCCCGTCTACGAACTGTACGCCTACCTGCTGTCGGGCGACGACGACGAATTTGCGAAAAAAGTGTACGACGAGTGCGTCGGCGGCGAGCGCCTCTGCGGCGGTTGCAAGGAGCAGGCGGCCGAACTGATGTACGAGTTCCTCGAAGACCACCAGGAGAAACGCGAGGAGGCCGAGGAACTGCTCGACTCGCTGGACATCGACCTCGACTCGAAGCGAAGGGGTCCCGGCGGCGAGCACTGAGCGGGTCGACGGGCGGTCACAGCCGCGGCTACAGTTCGACTTCTCGCCCCGCGTCCTCACTCTCGGCCGCTTCGTACACGTGCGCCGCCGTCGCCGCGTCCAGTACCGCGGTGCCGACGCTCGCGACGACAAGTATCTCCGCGTCGCTCTCGCGCCCCAATTTCCCCTCGAACACGTCCGACAGCGGCGTGAGGTCCGCTTCCGACAGCCCCACGTCGGCGACGTCGCCCGTCTCCGCCGCCTCCTCCGGCACGTCCGCGAAGATGCGCGCCGCGCGCTCTACTGTCTCCGAGTCGAGTTCGCGCATTTCCGGTGTGTACGCGCCGACGGCGACGACCAGCGTTCCCGAGTCGAGCGCCGACCCCGGGAAGACGGGTTCGGTGCTCGTCGTCGCGGTGACGACGACGTTCGCGCCGGAGACGGCCGCTTCCGGGGAATCGACGGCCCGAACGTCCACGTCAGCGAGTTCCTCTCGGAGGTCCGCCGCGCAGGCCTCGCGCGACTCGCTCGGCGAGTAGATTCGCACTGATTCGAGGGTCGTCGCCGCCGCGACGGCGCGGGACTGCCAGCGCGCCTGCGTCCCCGCGCCGACGACGCCGAGACGAACTCCGTCCTCTGCTGCGAGATGCTTCGCTGAGAGGCCGCCGATACATCCGGTTCGCGCGTTCGTGACGCGCGTCCCCGCCATGTACGACAGCGGCATTCCCGTCTTCGCGTCCGTCAGCGCGATTTGGGCGTTGACCGTCGGCAGGTCGCGTTCGACGTTGCCGCCGTGAACTGCGGCGAGTTTCGTCGCATAGGAGTCTGAGCCGTGGAGATACGCAGGCATCGTCAGCGCCGTGCCAGCGGGGTCGTCACCGTCTTCGTCGCTTCCGACGGGGAAGTGCGGCCGCGGCGGCCGCTCCACCTCGCCGCGGCCCTGCTTGACGAACGCCGCCTCGACGACCGGCAGCAGGTCGGGAAGCGAGAGCAGACGGGCTATGTCGTCGTCCGAGAGCACGCGAATCGTACCGAGAGCCATGGCGGCGGTTCGTCCGGCGACGTGGTGAACGTTTCGCGGCGTTCAGTTTTTCGCGGCGTTCGGTTCGGGCAGTCGCCGGACGCGGGGGAAACACGCTTGTGTGACGACACCGATGCGCACGCCATGCACATCGTGGTTGCCGGAGGCGGAATCGTCGGGTTGTCCTGCGCACACGCGCTCGCCGAACGCGGCGCAGCGGTTACCGTCTGCGAGGCGGGATCGCTCGGCGGCGGCAGCACCGCCCGCGCCGCTGGCGGGATTCGGACGCAGTTCTCGACGCGCGTGAACGTCGAACTCTCGCTCGCGAGTCTCCCGGTGTGGGAGTCGTTCGAGGAGCGTTTCGGCGTCGACATCGCCTACCGGCGGCCGGGCTACCTCTTTCTCGCTCGCGAGGACGACACCGCCGAGGCGTTCCGAGAGCAGGTGGCGATGCAGAACGACTGCGGCGCAGAGAACGAGTTACTCTCGCCCGACGAGGTCGCAGCGCGGTGGCCGCACCTCAGGAGTGAGGCGTTCGTCGCCGCCACGTACTCTTCCCTCGACGGCTTCGCGGACCCGCACCTCGCGCTTCAGGGGTACGCCACCGCAGCCCGGGAGGCGGGCGTCGATATCCGGACGAAGACGCCCGTCATCGGTATCGAACGTCGCTCAGTCGACGATAGTCCCCGATTCGGCGTCGAGACGCCGGACGAGACGCTCGACGCCGACTACGTCGTCAACGCTGCGGGCGCGTGGGCCGGTGAAATCGCGGCGATGATCGGTCTCGACCTGCCCGTCTCGCCGCGGCGCCGCCAGGTCGCCGTCGTCGAACCCGAGACGCCGATTCCGGAGTCCGAACCGCTCACTATCGACCTCGACACGGGGTCGTACTTCCGCCCCGAGCGCGAGGGGCAGGCGCTCGTCGGCGGGCACTTCGGCAGCGACGACCCGGCCGTCGACCCCGACCGGTTCTCCGAGTCGATGGATCTCGACTGGGCGGTGACGGCCGTCGAGCGCGCCGCCGACTGCGCCGACTACTTCGGTCCCGAGACGCGCATCGTCCGCGGATGGGCGGGTCTGTACGCCGTGACGCCGGACCACCACCCCATCGTCGAGGAGACGCTCGCCGGCTTCGTCAACGCCATCGGATTCTCCGGACACGGGTTCCAGCACGCGCCGGCGACGGGCCGCGTCGTCGCCGAACTCTGCCTCGACGGCGAGGCGTCGCTCGTCGACATCTCCCTGCTTCGCAGCGACCGCTTCGAGCGCGGCAAGGGTCTCACAGAACGAAACGTGGCGTGACAGCAGCTCCGTGGCAATCGACTACCGATTCCGTCGCACGAGGCTACCAGAAGCAGTACCCGCTCTCGCCGTAAACCCTCCCCCTCGTCCGGCCGCGATCTCCTCGAGTGGGGTATCGCCATGAGGCGGACGCTCGAGTAGAACGTACTCGACAACGTCGCTAAAAGCGAGTCAACGCGGACGCGACGCTCCGACTACGGACGGGTAGATATATAATCCGATGTGGTATAGAGTAGCCAACGTCATGGCACCCAATAGCACGAATAGTGTAGATAGACGGACGTTTCTCAAAGTTACTGGAGCGAGCGGGCTCGTCGCCACGGCGGGGTGTATCGGATTCGGAGGAAACAGCAGCGGCGGCGGCTCGGACACCATCGTGTTCGGGCAGCCGGCAGCGCTGACCGGGCAGTGGGACTTCCTCCAGCCGGGCGTCTCGCAGGCGACCGACGTCGCCCTCCAGCACATCAACGACGCCGGGGGGCCCTTGGACAGAGAACTCGAGTTAGCTCGGCGCGACACCGCCGTCAACCCGCAGGAGGCGCGGTCGGTGGTTACCCAGCTGATCGAAAACGACGACGCCGCGGCGATACTGGGCCTGTTCTCCAGCGAGATCAACCCACTGTTCGACTTCCTGCAGGAGCAGGCGACGCCGATTATAACGCCGTGGCCAGGGTCGAGCTTCCTCGACACTCGAGGCGGCGACAAGGGGACTCCAGAGAATCTCGACGACGACGGCTGGATCTGGCGGACCGTCATCGGCGACACGGTCCACACTGGCGGTGGTGCCCGGCGCGCGCTCGACCAGGACCACGATACCATCGGCGTCATCAACGGCAACACCGAAGGAGCGCGAAGCTGGGCGGACGGTTTTATTAGCGCCTACGAGGAGGGCGGTGGCACCGTCGCAGAGCAGGTTGAGGTCAGCTTAGGCCAGTCCAACTACCAGTCCGCGCTCGATCGCCTGTTCCAGTCCGACTTCAGCGCGTTCGCGGTGAGCATCCCGCTCGAGGACGCGATCACGCTGTTTAGCGACTGGGCCGACGGCGGCTACGGCCGCCAGCCGATTCTCTCGGATCCGCTCGCTCAGGACGACCTCGCCGAACAGGTCGGGAGCGACCTCGACGGCGCGTGGGCGGCCAGCCCCGGTATGGGGGGGCCGTCCTACGACACGTTCCTCGACGCGTACGAACAGGGCGGCGACGCCGAGATCAACGGGTGGACACCTCCGGCGTGGGACGCCATGCAGGTGACCGCATTGGCCATCGAGCGGGCCGGCGAGGCGACCCCCGAAGCAATCGAACAGAATCTGGGCCCGGTCAGCCGTGACGGCGGGACCGAGGTCGCCACGTTCGCAGAGGGGAAGGAGGCGCTGGCCAACGACGAAGAGATCAGCTACCAAGGTGCCGCGACGCCGGTGAACTTCACTAACTTCGGAAACGTGTTCGGTCCAGTGGTGATTAGCGTCGCCCAAGGTGGCGAGTTCTCCGAGCAGGCGACCATCTCGGCCGAGGAAGTTCGCGAACTCGTCCCCGAGGACGAGTACTGATCTATGGGGCTCGCACAGAACCTCGTCTTCGGCCTGGTTACGGGCTCGTACATCGCCATCGCCGCCATTGGGTTCACCCTGATCTATGGCATCGTGAACATGATCAACTTCGCCTACGGCGAGTACCTCACCATCGGCGCGTTCATCGCCATCCTCACCGTCGGAGTGCTCCCGTTGCCGCTACCGGTCGCGGCGGTCGTGGCGATGGCGGGCGGCGGTCTCGTCAGTCTCGTCCTCGCTCGGGCGTTCTTCACGCCCATCAACGACACCGGCCCGGTGCCGATGCTGCTGACCTCTATCGGTCTCGGACTGGCGCTTCGCAACGCCATCCGCCTGACGGCCGGACGGAGTGCTCGCTACTTCGACACCGAGACCACGACCTACCGGTTCGACGGCCTGCCGGAGCTCCCGGTCGGCCCGGTGAACCTCCTGGGTGACCTGTTCGTCACCTCCCAGCAACTCGTCGTCCTCGCGAGCGCGGTCGTCGTTTTCCTCGTGTTACACGCGCTGTTGACTCGAACCGATGTCGGCATCGCCATGCGTGCGATGGGCGACAATGAGAGTCTCGCACGGGTCCGCGGCATCGACACCCAGCGGATACGGGACAGCGTCTGGATATTGGCCGGGGTACTCGCGGCGCTGGCGGGCGTTCTCGTCGGTGTTCAGACCAACGTCAACGCCGACACGGGTTTCGGCTACATCCTGCAGATTCTGGCGGCAGCCATCCTCGGAGGTGCCGGGAGCGTTTACGGCGCAATCGCCGGCTCCTACATCATCGGACTGGTTCTGGCGCTCTCGGCCGCGTTCCTCCCGTCGGGGATGACGGGAATCTCCTCGGCGGTGGCGTTCCTTATCCTCGTAGTCGTCCTGCTCATCAAGCCGAGCGGAATCGCAGGCCAGGAGGTGCGGGAGGCGTGAGTCACCTCTCGCGGATCACACAAGCGGCACGGTCGGAACTCACGGGGTGGCGGTGTCTGTGCGCGAGCACGGTCGGTTCCTTTCATGGTCGCACTCCTATCCACAGTCGCACTCGCCACTGGAGGTGGCTCGCGTGAGCCTCACCGACCGCCTCCCCGAGGACGACTCCGGGTGGGCGTTCCTGTTCGGAGCCGGCTGCGTTCTGCTAGCCGCGTTATTCGCGCTGACGCCACTGGTGGCGTCAGTACCCGGCGCGTTGTACGTCTTCATCGAGGTCGGCATCCTCTTCGTCGTCTACGGGATGCTGGTGCTGGGACTCGATCTCCAGTACGGCCACACCGGACTGGTCAACTTCGGCCACGTGGTCTTCTTCGCCGTCGGCGCGTACACCGTCGCGATGGTGTCGGCTCAGGACTCCTTCGCCGGCATCAGCTTGGGCTACCCGTGGCCGCTGGCGCTAGTGGCAGGCGTACTCGTCGCGGCGCTCCTCGGCGCGGCTGTCGGTGCCACCTCCCTCCGGTTGCGCGATGACTTTCTCGCCATCGCCACGCTGGCGACCGCAGAGATCTTCTACACGCTGTTCGTCAACTTCCGGGGAATCTTCGGAGGCAACACCGGTATTCTCGGCGTTCCGCAGCCGGTGGCGGACCTCGCCGGTGACGGCGACACCACGCTCGTGGCCACGCTGTTGCTGTTCGGCGGCATCACCGCGTTCGCGTTCGCTGCGGTGACCCGGTTGACCGAGGCGCCGTACGGCCGGGTACTGCGAGCGATCCGCGCCGACGAACTCGTCACCCGCTCAGTCGGCAAATCCGTGTTCACCTACAAGATGCAGGCGTTCGTCTACGGTGCCGCACTCGCGGGGCTCGCCGGCGGTCTGTTCGCACTCTACACCGGCGCAATCTCGCCGGGCTTTTTCACTATCCACGTGACGGTGACGGTGTGGATCGGAATGTTGCTCGGCGGCGCGTCGAACCACCGCGCGGTGTTGGCGGGCCTCGCGATCATCATGGGGCTCCGTCTGTTGTCGCGATTCGCTCTCGACGTAGCACCCGTGTCCGCTGATGCGTTTGCCTCCATTCGGCTCATCGTCGTCGGGATGATTCTGGTGGCGATCATCCGCTACCGGCCGGCCGGCATCTGGGGCGACGCCAGGGAACTGGGGGTCGACTCGTGAGCGTGCTTCGGGCCGACGGTCTCGTCAAGGAGTTCGGCGGCCTTCGCGCGATCGACGAGCTGTCGGTCTCGGTCGACCGAGGGGAACTCGTCGGCGTGATGGGGCCGAACGGCGCCGGCAAGTCGACGTTCTTCAACTGCGTGAGCGGCGTCGTAGTGCCCGACAGCGGTCGCGTCACCTTCAACGGTGAAGACGTGACCGGCGATCCGCCGGAAGTTTTGGCCCGAGCTGGCATGGTTCGAACCTTCCAGCTCACTCGGGAACTGGAAACGATGACCGTCCGGGACAACGTGCGCCTGGCTGCGCCCGACCAGCCGGGTGAACGCACGGTTCCCGCGCTTCTGCACACCGACTCGATGCAGGAGCGCGAGCGTCAGGTTCGCGAGCGCGCCGACGAACTCATCGAGGCGTTCGAACTCGGCCACTTGGCCGACGAGTATAGCAGCAACCTCTCCGGTGGCCAGCGAAAACTGCTGGAACTGGCTCGGGTGCTGATGCTTGACCCGGAGCTGCTCCTGTTGGACGAACCGTTTGCGGGGGTCAACCCCACGCTGACCCGCGAGATTGCGGGCCGTATCCGCGATCTCAACGACGAGGGTATGACCGTCGTCGTCATCGAACACGAACTCGAGACGCTGGTCGAACTCGTCGACCGCCTCGTCGTCCTGCAACAGGGGAGCCTCCTCGTGGAGGGAGAGCCCGAGGCAGTGCTGTCCGACGAGCGCGTCATCGATGCCTATCTCGGAGAGTGACTATGCAGCTACAAGACACAGACGACAGTGCAGAAACCCGACTGTACCGGCACAGCACCAGGTGCTGGAAAGACTGTCAGAGCAACGACTGGCGGCCGGCGGAGGTCGTGACGTGAGCCTGCTCGACGTTTCGGATCTCGACGCCGGGTACGGCGACCTGCAGGTGTTGTCGGGGGTCGACCTCCGCGTCGACTCCGGCGAGTACGTCGCCGTCGTCGGTCCGAACGGCGCCGGCAAGTCCACGGCGATGAAGGCGATCTTCGGCATCGCCGACCGAATGGGGGGTTCGATCACGTTCGACGGCGTCGACATTACGGAGCTCCCGCCCGAGACCGTCATCCATCAAGGATTGAGCTACGTCCCGCAGACCGAGAACGTCTTCCCCTCGCTGACCGTCGCAGAGAACCTCCGACTCGGAGCGTACATCCTCGACGGTACGCCGGATGAACGCCGCGAAGCCGTGTTCGACCGGTTTCCGGTTCTCGCCGACCGTCTCGACGAGACCGCGGGAACCCTATCCGGCGGACAACAGCAGATGCTCGCGATGGGCTGTGCGCTGATGCTCGACCCCGACCTCCTCCTGTTGGACGAGCCCTCGGCCGGTCTCGCACCGGACCTCGTCGACGAGATGTTCGACCGCATCGACGCGGTCAACGAAGCCGGTACGGCCGTGCTGATGGTCGAGCAGAACGCGAAGGAGGCTCTGCGGCGCTGTGACCGCGGTTACGTGCTCGCGAGCGGTGAGAACCGCTACGAGGACACCGGCAACGCGCTTCTGAACGACGAGGAGGTCCGCCACCAGTTCCTCGGCGGCTAGTCCGGACCGCCGCTCGCGGACCTCGCAACGCTTTTACTCGACTGTCACATTCTGGCGCACATGGTATCCGAACCCCGACTCGGACGCACGACTCTCTCACAGCAGTCGCTTCGCGGGTTCGGCTTCTTCTTTACGGCCGCCTGAGAGCGGCGGACTCTCCGACGGCGCGAGGGCGTCGGCGGCGACGAAACCGCTCGGGTCGGCCGGTCGTCCGTAGGCCGTCGACCGTCCGCAGGTCGTTGCGGACGACGAGCGTTCGGAACTGCTAACAAGCGGGCAAACGGTGTCCACGACAACTCAGTACACAGCATGCGACTCCCGGAATCACAGGTCGCGGTGTTGGAAGCCGCGAGTACAGACGAAACGCCCGTCGGTGAACTCGCCGACGAGACAGGGCTGAAACCCGAGACGGTGACGCGTGCCGCCTTCGACCTGCGCGACGAGGGTCTCGTCGCCATCGAAGAGCGGACCGAGACGACGACGACGCTCACCGAGGAGGGCGAGACGTACGTCGAGGCGGGCCTGCCCGAGGTCCGCCTCTACCGCGCCGCCGTCGATGCGGGCGGTGCCGACGACGCGGTCCCAATGGGACAGGTCATCGGCGCGTCGGAGCTTCAGGGACCTGAAGTCGACATCGCGCTGTCGAACTTCGCACGGAAGGGGTACGGCCGCATCGACAGCGGCGAGTTAGTCGTCGACGACGACGCTGACCCCGACGCCGACGCAGAGGCCGCCGCGCTGGCCGCGCTCGCCGAGGGCGAGACCGTCGACGACGAGGAGACGCTCGACGAACTCGACCGTCGCGGCCTCGTCGACCGAAACGAGTCGACGGTTCGCTCAGTCGTCCTCACCGACGACGGCGTGACCGCGATGATGGAGGGCGTCGAGGTCGCCGAGACCGTAGACCGCCTCACCCCCGAGATGCTCACGTCCGGCGAGTGGCGCGACGTGGAGTTCGCCGAGTACAACGTCGAAGCCGACGCACCCGAGGAGCGCGGCGGTAAAGAACACGTGCTCCGACAGACCGCGGAGCGCGTCAAGGACACGCTCGTCGGCATGGGGTTCAAGGAGATGGAAGGCCCCCACGCCGACTCGGAGTTCTGGATCAACGACTGCCTGTTCATGCCGCAGGACCACCCGGCGCGCACTCACTGGGACCAGTTCGCGCTGGACGTGCCGCCGATGGAGGAAATTCCCGAGGACCTGCTTGACCGCGTCGAAGCCGCCCACCGCGAGGGCGTCGGCGACGACGGCGACGGCTACCACTCGCCGTGGACCGAGGACGTCGCCCGCGAAATCGACCTCCGCGGGCACACCACGTCGCTGTCGATGCGCTACCTCTCGGGGTACGCCGAGGGCGAGTTAGAGCCGCCGCAGCGCTACTTCTCCGTCGAGAAGGTGTACCGAAACGACACCCTCGACGCGACCCACCTGCTCGAGTTCTTCCAGATAGAGGGCTGGGTGATGGCCGAGGATCTCTCCGTCCGCGACCTGATGGGGACGTTCGAGGAGTTCTACCGCCAGTTCGGCATCACGGACATCCAGTTCAAGCCGCACTACAACCCGTACACGGAGCCGAGTTTCGAGCTGTTCGGTCGCCACCCGACGACAGGCGAACTCATCGAAATCGGGAACTCGGGGATGTTCCGCCCCGAGGTTCTCGAACCCCTGGGCGTTGACTGCGACGTGATGGCGTGGGGCCTCGCGCTCGAACGCCTCGCGATGCTCGTCACGGGCGCGGAGGACATCCGCGACCTGCACGGAACGCTCGCCGACCTCAACTTCCTGCGGAACGCGGAGGTGATTCGCTAATGCCAGTCGTAGATGTAGACACGGACGAACTTCGCCGGTTGACCGGCCACGAGGAGAAATCGGACGACGAACTCAAAGACGACCTGTTCGCGCTCGGCCTCGAGTACGAGGGCGAGACCGAAGACGGTCTCCTGCAGTTCGAGTTCGGGCCGGACCGCCTCGACCGCCTCTCGGTCGAGGGCGTCGCCCGGTCGCTCCGCTACCAGTACGGCGACGACCGCGGGGTGTACGTCCCGCAGACGAACTCGCCGGACTGGACCATCGAAGTCGACGAATCGGTGCCCGAACAGCGGCCGTACGTGACGGGCGCTATCGTCCGCGGCGTCAAGTTGGACGAGGACGCGCTCGACTCGCTCATCCAGTTGCAGGAGAAACTGCACGCGACGATGGGCCGAAAGCGCGTCAAGGGCGCCATCGGCATCCACGACCTCGTGATGCTGAAGGGGGCGAACCTCGGCGAGCGCGAGGTCGGGGCCGAGAGCAGTCCCGAGGAGGTGAACGAGCGACGCGAGTCGACCCCGCGAACGAGTGGTAACTCCATCAGCTACCGCGGGGTCGACCCCGACGGCGAGCGGTTCGTCCCGCTCGATTCGGACGCCGAGCTGACGCCCGCCGAGGTGCTCGAACGGCACCCAACCGGTGAGAAGTACGCCGACGTCGTCGCCGACTACGACCGCTACCCGGCCATCTACGACGAACTCGGCCTGTTCTCGTTCCCGCCGGTCATCAACGGCCGCCGGACCGAGGTCGACGAGGACTCCACCGACCTGCTCGTCGAACTCACCGGCACCGACCAGTGGACCATCGACAAGATGTGCAACATCATCTGCTACGCGCTGTCGGCGCGCGGTGGGACTATCGAGGAAGTCGAAGTCGAGACGGCGGACGGGACGCTCGTCAGACCCAACTTCGACGTCGACACCAAGACGGTCGAACACGACCGCATCGAGACGCTTCTGGGGACCGACCTCGACTTCGAGGAAGTCGTCGACCTGTTCGAGCGTTCCGGCCTCGGCGCCACCACGAATCTGGGCGACGAGATGAGCTACGAGGTCGAGATTCCGCCGTACCGCGTCGACGTGCTGCATCCGGTCGACCTTGTCGACGACGTGGGTCGCGCCTACGGCTTCAACACGCTCGTGCCGCGCTACCCCGACGTGGGGACCGTCGGCGGCCGCCACGACCGCTCGGACCTCGAACGTGCGGTACGCGAGCGACTCGTCGGTCTCGGCTTCGAGGACATGCTGAACTTCCACATGACCGACGAGGTGACGAACTACGACCGGATGAGCGTCGAGTACGACGCTGACGACGGCGTCGACGACGATGGCGACGTCGCTCTCGGCGCGACGCCGCCGGTTCGCATCGTCGAACCCTACAGCGAGGACTACACGATGCTTCGGACGTGGGCGCTGCCGTCGCTGATGACGGTGTTGGAGAATAACACTCACCGCGCCTACCCGCAGGAACTTGCCGAGATAGGCTTCGTCGCCCACGAGGACGACAGCGAGAACACCGGCGTCGCCGAGAGCCACCATGTCGCGGGCGTCCTCGCGCGCTACGACGCGACCTACGAGGACGCGAAAGCCAAACTGCAGGCGCTCTGCCGCGACTTCGGCGTCGAACTGGAGACGCCCGCCGCCGAGCATCCGTCGTTCATCGACGGTCGAACCGCCGCCGTCACCGTCGACGGCGAGAGTGTTGGCATAATCGGCGAAATTCATCCGGAAGTGCTGGTCGAACACGACCTCGAACTGCCCGTCGTCGCGTTCGAGTTCGAGTTGGCGGCGCTGCAGTAGGTCGCTCTTCTCTCTCCTTTCCGACGACTCACCCTTTCAACTTTCGCAGCAACTGTAGCTGAACCCCGTACCGTTTCTCTCCGGCTGAATCCAAATAACTCGAACGAATATCTACTTCTTCTATATTCTTCTTGGGAATTTCAGGCTCCGGTGGATATATGTGGCTGATTGTCCCACATTGGGGCGTCATGAATCCTCACGAAAAACAATTTGAGACGTTGTCGGTGACCCACGGCGAACGCGACCAGCGTCTCGCCGAAGGCGTCGAGGACGTTGTCGTTCCCCTCCACCTGAGTTCGACGTACGAGATTCCCGATATCAATCCGGACGTGGGACTCGAAGATTTGGACCCTGACGAGGGACAGTTCCTCTACTCTCGGCTCTCGAACCCGACGCGGAACGCGCTCGAACACCGACTAGCGGCGCTCGAAGGCGGCGAGTACGGATTCGCGTTCGCCTCCGGTACCGCGGCTATCGTCGCCACCGTGATGGCCGCCGTCGAACCCGGTGACCACGTCGTCGCCTTCGACGACCTCTACGGCGGGACGCGGACCATGCTGACTCGGTTGTTCGAGGGGCGCCTCCACGTCGACGTCTCGTTCGTCGACGCTCGCGAGGTGGACGTCGTCGCCGACGCAATGCGCGAGGAGACGGCGCTCGTCTGGATGGAGACGCCGACGAACCCGTTGCTTCGGCTCTGCGACATCGAAGCCATCGCCGAAGTCGCCTGCGAACACGGTGCGCTGCTCGGCGTCGACAACACGTTCCTCAGTCCGGCGTGTCAGAACCCGCTGGAACTCGGTGCCGACGTGGTGGTCCACAGCACGACCAAGTACCTTAACGGCCACAGCGACTCGCTCGGCGGGGCGGCCATCACCGACTGTCCGAACCTCTCCGAAGAAATCGCGTTCCTCCAGCGCGTCGGCATGGGGAACATGCTCTCGCCGTTCGACTCGTATCTCGTGCTTCGCGGGACGAAGACGCTCCCGCTGCGGATGCGCCAGCACAACGAGAACGCGATGGAAGTCGCCGAGTTCTTGGAGGACCACGAACGCGTGCGGGCGGTCCACTACCCGGGTCTGGAGAGCCACCCGCAGCACGAACTCGCGAAGAAGCAGATGTCCGGTTACGGCGGCGTGCTCTCCGTGGAATTGGACGCCGACCTCGACGGCACCGCCGAGTTCCTCGGCCACCTCTCGGAGTTCTCGTTGGCGGTGAGTCTCGGCGGCGTCGAGTCGCTCGTCGAACACCCGGCGACGATGACGCACTCGCCGTTGTCGCAGGCTGAACGCGACGAACTCGGCATCTCGAACTCCCTGATTCGTCTCTCGGTCGGCGTCGAACACGTCGACGACCTCGTCTCGGATTTGGAGGCCGGCTTCGCGGCACTCGCGTCGCACTCGGTGGCCGGCGGCGACGCGGCGGCGATGTCCGACGACGACTGAGTCGGATCGTCACGGTATTTCCGGTCGTCTCGCCGTTTCGCTTCCTCGTCGGTCACTCGCCAGTTTTCACCTCCTTTCGACCTGTGAGCGTCTCTGGGTCGAGGCGGTACTCTCTGAACGTGATCTCCTCGGGCGGCCGGTCGAAGATGTCCACTTCCGGAATCTCGACCGCCCACAGTCCTTGGACGGCGCTCGACTCGTAGGACGCCTCGGTCACGTCTTCGAGCGTGCCGGTCGCCACGACGCTTCGCCAACCATCGTCGGTCTGGGCGTGTGCGACGAACGTGAGGGGCCTGTCGACGACTCCCTCCTTCGTGCTCTCCGGTTGGAACGAGAGTCGAAAGTAGAAGTTCCCCGTCTCCGCGTCGTAGCCGTACGACACCGGCACCGTAAACGGTGATTCGTCGACTCCCTCGCCGAAGGAGATGACGCCTGTACCGCCCGTCCCGAGGAACTCGTTCAGTTCCTTCGTGCTCAGTTGCACCCAGCGGATTCCCTGCATACTATGTGGTACGTCATGGCAACACAAAATCATCCGGTCGCGTCCGTCTCGGCTCCGCGCGGCCGCGATTTCCGTATCCCAACCGAGGCGTTTAACAGCGGTCCGGGGAGTAGACACGTCCGAGAATGCCCAGTGGAGCATACGACCCGGAGGCCACGGAACGAAAGTGGCAGGAGCGGTGGCTCGACGAGAACACGTACGACTACGGCGACGCCGCAGTAGACGGGGATACGGTTTTCTCCATCGACTCGCCGCCGCCGACGGTGTCGGGGAGTCTCCACTGGGGCCACGTGTACGGCTTCACGCTGCAGGACTTCGTCGCCCGCTTCGAGCGGATGCGCGGCGAGAGCGTCTTCTTCCCGTTCGGCTACGACGACAACGGCATCGCCTCCGAGCGACTGACCGAGGACGAACTCGACATCCAGCATCAGGACTACGAGCGCCGCGAATTCCAGCAGCTCTGCCGCGAGGTCTGCGCCGAGTACGAGTCGGAGTTCACCGAGAAGATGCAGGCGCTCGGTATCTCCATCGACTGGGACCACACCTACCGGACCATCGAACCGCGCGTCCAGCGCGCCTCGCAGCTCTCGTTCATCGAACTGTACGAGCAGGGTCGCGAGTATCGCCAGCGCGCGCCCGCCATCTGGTGTCCGGAGTGCGAGACGGCTATCTCGCAGGTGGAGACCGAGGACGACGAACAGCCGAGCCACTTCCACGACATCGAGTTTCAGGTCACGGATTCGGAGGAGTCGTTCGTCATCTCGACGACGCGACCCGAACTTCTGCCCGCGTGCGTGGCCGTCTTCGTCCATCCCGACGACGACGAGAACCAGCATCTGGTCGGCGAGGAGGCGACGATTCCGCTATTCGGCCAGTCGGTGCCTATCATCGCCGACGACCGCGTCGACATGGAGACGGGGTCCGGTATTGTGATGTGTTGCACGTTCGGCGACCAGAACGACATCGAGTGGTACCAAGCGCACGACCTAGACCTCCGCATAGCCATCGACGAGTCCGGCACGCTCACAGAAGTGGCCGACGAGTACGCCGGGTTGGACCGCGACGAGGCTCGCGAGGCCATCGTCTCGGACCTCGACGACGCCGGCGCACTGCTGGACCGCCGCAGCATCACCCACGTCGTGAACGTCCACGAGCGCTGCGGGACGAGCGTCGAGTTCCTCGTCACCGAGCAGTGGTACATCAAACTGCTCGACAAGACTGACGAGTATCTCGAGGCGGGCCGGCAGATGGAGTGGTTCCCTGAGAAGATGTTCACGCGGTACAAAAACTGGATCGAGGGACTGCAGTGGGACTGGTCCATCTCCCGGCAACGCTCCTCCGGGATTCCGTTCCCCGTCTGGTACTGCGCGGAGTGCGACCACGAGGTCATCGCCCGGAAAGAGGACCTCCCGGTCGACCCGCTGTCGGACGATCCGCCGGTCGATAGCTGTCCGGAGTGCGGTCACGACGAGTTCGTCGCCGAGGACGACGTGTTCGACACGTGGGCGACGTCCTCTTTGACGCCGCTCATCAACGCCGGCTGGGACTGGGACGCCGAGAGCGAGGAGTACGCGATGGAGCACCCGGAGATCTACCCGTTCAACGTGCGCCCGCAGGGCCACGACATCATCTCCTTCTGGCTGTTCCACACCGTCGTCAAGTGCTACGAGCACACCGGCGAGGTGCCGTTCGACTCGGTGATGATCAACGGGATGGTGCTCGACGAGAACCGCGTGAAGATGTCCAAATCGCTCGGCAACATCGTCTCGCCCGACGAGGTGTTGGAGGAGTACCCCGTCGACGCCGCGCGCTACTGGGCCGCCGGGAGCGCCGTCGGCGACGACCTGCCGTACAATGAGAAAGGCATCGTCGCGGGCGAGAAGTTGCTCCGAAAGCTCTGGAACGCCTCGAAACTCGTCGACAGCCTCACCCCCGAGGAGCGACTCGACCAGCCGGAGCTGAAGGCCATCGACCGGTGGCTGCTCGCGGAGATGGACGACACCGTCCGCTTCGTCACCGAGAAACTCGAAGCCCGGGAGTTCTCGAAGGCCCGCGACCACCTCCGGAGCTTCTTCTGGCACACGTTCTGCGACGACTACCTCGAAATCGCCAAAGAGCGCGACGACGAGTCGGCGGCGTACACGCTCCAGACGGCGCACCGTCGCTTCCTCAAACTGTTCGCGCCGTTCCTTGCGCACATCACCGAGGAACTCTGGCGCGAACTGTACGACGAGCGGAGCATCCACAACACCGAGTGGCCCGAGACGCTCGGTCTGGACGCCGACCACGAGGCGGGCGAGACGGCGATGGCCGTCGTCGGCGCGCTCCGCAAGTACAAGAGCGACGCCCAACTGTCGCTGAACGCTTCTATCGACCGCGTCGACGTGTACGGCAACGTCTCGGGGTTCGAGACGGACATCCAGCGCGTGATGCACGTCGAGTCGCTTTCGACGCTGGACGAGGAGCCTGAAATCGAGTCCGTTGTCACCGGTATCGACCTCGACTACTCCGTCGTGGGTCCCGAGTACGGCAGTCAGGTACCGGAGATAGAGGCCGGTTTGGAGGTAGGGGAGTACGAAGTCGATGGAGAGTCGCTGCGCGTCGCCGACATCGAACTCGGCTCGGAGATGTTCAAGGTTAACCGCGAACGGCGCTACACCGGCGAGGGCGAGATGCTCGAAGCGGGCGACGCAATCGTCATCGTACAGAACTGAAGAACTGAGGCGGTGACTGTGCAGTTGTCTGTCCGTCCGCACGCGGGCGTTGCGCGCGAACGTCTATTCTTTCTCTGTCTCACTCCTTCTCTGTCCCTCCGTCCTCCGCTTCCCGTCCTCGACTTCCTACAGGTCGACGCCGACCACATCCGCGACGCTGTCGAAGCCATCGCGTTCCAACAGGTCGAGCAATCCTTCGTTGATGTCGCGGGCGACGCTCGGTCCCTCGTAGACGAGCCCTGTGTACAACTGGACGAGACTCGCTCCGGCGCGTATCTTCTCGTAGGCGCCCTCCGCGTCGGAGACCCCGCCGACGCCGATTATCGGGACATCGGTCCGGCGGGCGACGAACCGTATCGTCCTCGTCGCGCGGTTCTCGATGGGCTTGCCGGAGAGTCCGCCGCGCTCCGCTTGGTTCGGATTTCGGAGGGAGGTGGGTCGCTCCGTCGTCGTGTTGGTGGCGACGACGCCGTCAAGTTCGAGGTCTTCGACGACGGCGAGCGCTTCCTCGATAGCTGGTTCGGGGAGGTCCGGGGAGAACTTCACGAGCAGGGGCGACGCCCCGGCGTCTTTCAGTGCGCCGAGGATGCGCTCTAACGACTCGCGGTTCTGGAGTTCGCGGAGGCCGGGCGTGTTCGGACTGGAGACGTTGACGACGAAGTAGTCGCCCGCGTCGGCGACCCGTTCGTAGGTATAGAGGTAGTCCTCGGCGGCCTCGGCTAACGGGGTCGACTTCGACTTCCCGATGTTGATGCCGACCGGCACGTCGGGGAGTTCGCCCGCGTCGAGTCGTTCGCCCACCGCGTCAGCCCCGTGGTTGTTGAAGCCCATCCGGTTGATGATAGCTTCGTCCTCGGGGAGGCGGAACATCCGAGGGCGAGGGTTGCCGGGCTGTCGCTCGGCGGTAACGCCACCGACTTCGACGTGGCCGAAGCCGAGCGCGGCGAGAACTGAGGGAATTTCGGCGTTCTTGTCGAAGCCGGCGGCGACGCCGACCGGGTTCGGAAACGACTCGTCGAACAGGTCGACGCAGAGGCGGGGGTCGTCGACGGCGTAGCGACGCGCGAGGACGTTCTCCAGTCGGGTGTGCTGTACGGCGCGGAGCAGTCGGTGGGTCGTCCGGTGAATCGTCTCGGGGGGAAGCGCGAACAGCGCAGGCTTCGTCGCGTCGTACAGTCGCATCGTGTGTACGCTGCCGACGCGTCCGCATTAATCCGCCGAAGGCGTCGCTCGGCGTGTAGGGCTACCGAGATACGTGCGCTCTCAGAAGTCGTGTTCCACTTCGTCCGGGTCGGCTTTCTGGATGATTATCTTGTTGTCGCGAACACGGACGAATACCTCGTCGCCGATCTCAAGACCGGCAACGGCGAGTTCGTCTTCGTGGAGGTTGACGTGCACGTTGTGGTATTCGCCGTTGTCGTCTTTGGCACCACTCGGGCTGAGCTTCTTTTTCCGGACCATCGCGGTTGTCTACTCGAACTTCGCCGTAGGATATACATAAGTGTTGTCTCACTGGCTCCTCGCGTGCGCGCGAACGCAAACGAGGCATCCGAACGGACTCTCAGACGACGACGCCGGTTTCTTCGCATCTAATCGCCAGCACGCGCCACGGCGATATTTAAATCTTTCGTCGAATAGTGCTCATTTAGCCGATATATTTATATCAAATCGTGTGTTCGATTGCCATGGAGACCAGAAAACCATGGTACGTGAAGACGGTAAGCGCAATTTCGCACTTCGAGATTCGAGTGGTACTGAATCGAGCGTGTTCTCGGGGAACACTCCCCGACAAGCAGCTTTGAAGGCCGCGAGACGGCTCGAACCGGGCAGTTCCGAGGAGGACGCCGACCGGACGGAGCTTCGCCTTCGGGAGAAAGGGACGGACAAAGTTCACATCTACGACGGGTGGGCGTGGAACGAGACCGCACCCGACAACAAACCCGACTGGATGCCCGACGACATCACCGAGGCGAACGTCTCGAAGAAAGGCATCGAGCACATCGAAGAGTAGAGTATTCACGGTCCGGACATCTTTTGCGGCCGCTGTTCTCCGACAGGATTTTCTAGCGCGTGGTCGGAGAGTCAGACGCGCGGCTACCACTCGGCCAGACCGCACGCGCGACGCGTGGGATGATCGGTCGACCTCCTGCCGTGCGACACTCCTTCGTCGAGCCGTGGCGCCATTCAGTTGTTTCTCGGTCCGACACTGTCGCGTGTCTCTGACTCTCTCGCGGTGTGAAATCGCATGACGAGGCGCTCTCGGTTCGACGGTCTTTTATGTGACCCTCCCATCGCTGGTAATGCGACGGTCGCCCCGTGACGGGGCGGCCGGGGTTGCCCCGAAGTCGTGCACCGCACGAACCCTGTGGCAATCCCGAAACAACGCCCTTATATGCTAAGGGCGTTCACGTCGAAGTACGCCAAGGTCGCCGCCGGATATCGATTCCGGGGACGATCGGCATCCGATGCCCTTAAGTGTATCAGGGCATTCGGAGGTAATGCGGAAGAAGACACGATGCGATTGCGAGGCCGTTCAATTCGGCCATCAATCGCGGACTGGGTTGAAGCGAATCCGACGGGTTTATACCCACAAATCGCCTCCACTCAAGTCCGAAGGAAATGAGGATTCCGCCCCTGCGGTCCGCCGTACAGACGGAATCTGATGTGAGCCAACGTAGTTCGGTGACACCCGACCGACCGACGGTCTCGTCACCGAACTCGGACCATGCAATACCTAAACAACGGTGATTCGCTCTCTTCTTCGAAGAGAGCAAATCCCGCCACGCCCCCCGGACCTTGTGTCCGGGAGCATTCCGGTTGATCCTGCCGGAGGTCATTGCTATCGGGGTCCGATTTAGCCATGCTAGTTGTACGAGTTCAGACTCGTAGCGGATAGCTCCGTAACACGTGGCCAAACTACCCTACAGAGAACGATAACCTCGGGAAACTGAGGCTAATAGTTCATACCGCACTCACGCTGGAATGCAGAGTGCTCGAAACGCTCCGGCGCTGTAGGATGTGGCTGCGGCCGATTAGGTAGACGGTGGGGTAACGGCCCACCGTGCCGATAATCGGTACGGGTTGTGAGAGCAAGAACCCGGAGACGGAATCTGAGACAAGATTCCGGGCCCTACGGGGCGCAGCAGGCGCGAAACCTTTACACTGCACGACAGTGCGACAAGGGGACCCCGAGTGCGAGGGCATACAGTCCTCGCTTTTGTGAACCGTAAGGAGGTTCACGAATAAGAGCTGGGCAAGACCGGTGCCAGCCGCCGCGGTAATACCGGCAGCTCGAGTGATGACCGATTTTATTGGGCCTAAAGCGTCCGTAGCTGGCCGCGTAAGTCCATCGGGAAATCCATCCGCTTAACGGATGGGCGTCCGGTGGAAACTGCGCGGCTTGGAGCCGGAAGACCCAAGGGGTACGTCCGGGGTAGGAGTGAAATCCTGTAATCCTGGACGGACCGCCGATGGCGAAAGCACCTTGGGAAGACGGACTCGACAGTGAGGGACGAAAGCTAGGGTCTCGAACCGGATTAGATACCCGGGTAGTCCTAGCCGTAAACGATGCCTGTTAGGTGTGGCACCCACTACGAGTGGGTGCTGTGCCGTAGGGAAGCCGCTAAACAGGCCGCCTGGGAAGTACGTCCGCAAGGATGAAACTTAAAGGAATTGGCGGGGGAGCACTACAACCGGAGGAGCCTGCGGTTTAATTGGACTCAACGCCGGACATCTCACCAGCATCGACAGTAGCGATGATCATCAGGTTGATGACCTCTATGTTGAGCTACTGAGAGGAGGTGCATGGCCGCCGTCAGCTCGTACCGTGAGGCGTCCTGTTAAGTCAGGCAACGAGCGAGACCCGCATCCTTAATTGCCAGCAACACCCCCGGGTGGTTGGGTACATTAAGGAGACTGCCGTGGCTAACACGGAGGAAGGAACGGGCAACGGTAGGTCAGTATGCCCCGAATGTGCTGGGCAACACGCGGGCTACAATGGCCGGGACAAAGGGTTCCAACCTCGAAAGAGGGCGGTAATCTCAGAAACCCGGTCGTAGTTCGGATTGTGGGCTGAAACTCGCCCACATGAAGCTGGATTCGGTAGTAATCGCGTATCAGCAGTGCGCGGTGAATACGTCCCTGCTCCTTGCACACACCGCCCGTCAAAGCACCCGAGTGAGGTCCGGATGAGGCTTGGATACCCAAGTCGAATCTGGGCTTCGCAAGGGGGCTTAAGTCGTAACAAGGTAGCCGTAGGGGAATCTGCGGCTGGATCACCTCCTACTGACCCGTGACCACCCCGACGTGGGTGGCACACCTTTCATTGCATCCCCGAGTTCGCTGACGACCGCTCTGTCGGTCGGGCACCTTAGAACTACGTTGGCTCGCAAAGACGCTCCTGCTCTCCGTCGAGATCAAGACGAAAGCAGGAGTGGGCCCATAGCTCAGTGGTAGAGTGCCTCCTTTGCAAGGAGGATGCCCAGGGTTCGAATCCCTGTGGGTCCATGACTCGGACTGAATCGAAGACCGTGTCCCTTAAGTGGGAGACGACACTCGATTCAGATCCGAAGCAAGAACCGATGCACCACCCCGTGTAAGCGTGGGTGGGAAGGGTTGAACACGTGACCATTCACTCCGGCACGTGTTATGAAACCGTGTGTACGTGCAATCCAGACGTCCACTGGACCCGTTCATTGACTTGAACGGATTACAGTGTCCATCACTATACCATCGTATGGCTACTCTGCCATCTGGTGGATAGCTCGGCTCGAGAACCGAAGAAGGACGCGCCAAGCTGCGATAAGCCTCAGGGAGCTGCATGGAAGCAAAGAACTGAGGATCTCCTAATGGGAATCCCTTCACAATTGCCTTTGCGCAATGGGGAACGTCGGGAACTGAAACATCTTAGTACCGACAGGAAAAGAAAGCAAACCGCGATGTCGTTAGTAACGGCGAGTGAAGACGACACAGTCCAAACCGAAGCCCTCACGGGCAATGTGGTGTTCGGACTGGTCATAACCGGTCTGCTGTCGACGAGAAGTCTTCTGGAACGAAGCGTGATACAGGGTGACAACCCCGTATCGTCGACAAACGACCGCGGACCAACTCCAGAGTAGCGGGGGTCGGATATCCCTCGTCAACATGGCTGGCATCCTCAGCCAAGACTAAACATTCCTCGAGACCGATAGCGAACAAGTAGCGTGAGCGAACGCTGAAAAGCACTCCAAGAAGGACCGTGCAATAGAGCTTGAAATCAGGTGGCGATGGAACGACGGGGCATGAAAGGCCTCACGACAAACGACACGGGAGCGATCCCGCAGTAGAACTCGTGAGGAGCCGATGTCGCGTCGTGCGTTTTGAAAAACGAACCAGAGAGTGTACCTATTCGGCGAGTCTAACCCGGTTATCGGGGAAGGCACAGGGAAACCGATACGACCGCAGCCTTATGGCCAGGGTCACCGTCTTCAAGGGCGGGGAGCCGCGTGGGTACGACCCGAAACCGAGTGATCTACACGGGGGCAAGGTGAAGCGTGGCGAAAGCCACGTGGAGGCCTGTTAGAGTTGGTGTCCTACAATACCCTCTCGTGACCCATGTGTAGGGGTGAAAGGCCCATCGAACTCGGCAACAGCTGGTTCCGACCGAAACATGTCGAAGCATGACCTCAACTGAGATAGTCTGTGAGGTAGAGCGACCGATTGGGAGACCCGCCTCCGAGAGGAGTCGGCCTCCCTGTCAAACTCCGAACTTACAGACGTCGTAGACGTTGGGAGTCCGGTCTGCGGGGTAAGCCTGTGGACCGTAAGGGAGACAACCCAGAGCTGGGTTAAGGACCCAAAATGTGGACTAAGTGCAATCGAAGATAGTCTCGAGCCCTAAACAGCCGGGAGGTGAGCTTAGAAGCAGCTACCCTCTAAGAAAAGCGTAACAGCTTACCGGCCGAGGTTTGAGGCGTCGAAAATGATCGGGGCTCAAGTCCACTTCCGAGACCCGGCGGTACTCTTATAGAGTAATCCAGTAGGTCGGCACTCTGAGCGGGCGGAAGCACGGGTGAGAATTCGTGTGGACCGCTCAGTGACGAAAATTCTGGTCACAGTAGCAGCGAGAGTCGGGTGAAAACCCCGACGGCCTAATGAGCAAGGGTTCCTCGGCACTGCCAATCAGCCGAGGGTTAGCCGATCCTAAGTCCTACCGTAATTCGAATAGGACAAAAGGGTAACTGGTTAATATTCCAGTGCTATCACCACTCAAAGTCGACGCCTGGGGGTAGATCGAGCCGGACAGTCGTCCGGTCGAATCATCAAAATCCGTGGAAGCCGTCATGGCACGAAGCGGATGAACGGTGAGACAGCGAAAGTCGATCCAACCTCGGGCCCGTGAAAAGACGAGCGTGATATTCGTACCGAGATCCGACACAGGTGCTCAGGCAGAGAAAGCCAAGGCCTGTCGGGAAAACCGACGTTAGGGAATTCGGCAAGTTAGTCCCGTACCTTCGGAAGAAGGGATGCCTGCCCCTCACAGGGCAGGTCGCAGTGACTCGGACGCTCCAACTGTCTAGTAACAACACAGGTGACCGCAAATCCGCAAGGACTCGTACGGTCACTGAATCCTGCCCAGTGCAGGTATCTGAACACCTCGTACAAGAGGACGAAGGACCTGTCAACGGCGGGGGTAACTATGACCCTCTTAAGGTAGCGTAGTACCTTGCCGCTTCAGTAGCGGCTTGCATGAATGGATCAATGAGAGCGTCACTGTCCCAACGTTGGACCCGGTGAACTGTACATTCCAGTGCGGAGTCTGGAGACCCCCAAGGGGAAGCGAAGACCCTATAGAGCTTTACTGCAGGCTGTCGCTGGGACGTGGTCGCTGATGTGCAGCATAGGTAGGAGTCGTTACGCAGGCACCCGCGCTAGCGGGCCGCCGAGACATCATTGAAATACTACCCGTCAGTGACTGCGACCCTCACTCCGGGAGGAGAACACCGGTAGCCGGGCAGTTTGACTGGGGCGGTACGCGCTCGAAAAGATATCGAGCGCGCCCGAAGGTTCTCTCATTCGGGTCGGAAACCCGAAGAAGAGCGCAAGAGCAAACGAGAGCCTGACAGTGACATTCCTAACGAGTGTCGCTGACACGAAAGTGTGGTCTAGCGAACCGACGAGGCCCATAGATGGGGCCCGTCGATGACAGAAAAGCTACCTTAGGGATAACAGAGTCGTCACCGGCAAGAGCACATATCGACCCGGTGGCTTGCTACCTCGATGTCGGTTCCCTCCATCCTGCCTGTGCAGAAGCAGGCAAGGGTGAGGTTGTTCGCCTATTAAAGGAGGTCGTGAGCTGGGTTTAGACCGTCGTGAGACAGGTCGGCTGCTATCTATTGGGGGTGCGAGGTATCTGACGTGAACGATCGTATAGTACGAGAGGAACTACGATTGGTTGCCACTGGTGTACCAGTTGTCCGACAGGGCAGTTGCTGGGCAGCCACGCAACACGGGGTAAGAGCTGAACGCATCTAAGCTCGAAACCCACATGGAAAAGAGATACCACCAAGGTCACTCGTAGAAGACGAGTTCGATAGACTCGGGGTGTACGCAACGAGGCAACGAGTTGTTTAGCCCGCGAGCACTAACAGACCAGCCAACATTCATACCGCATGAGTATGGTGAAATGAGGTTTTCAGACGCTGCATTCGTTCGATCGATCGAACGGGTCCAGGCGTTTACTGGATTGCACGTATACAACGGTTTCACAGTCACAGAAAGCCCAATGCAAACGTCTTGCATGACCGACAGTGGTTTGAGAACGGTTCGATTCCGTTCGTCGGCGTTAAGGCGGCCACAGCGGTGAGGCAACACCCGTACCCATCCCGAACACGGAAGTTAAGCTCACCAGCGTGAACGCAACTACTGGAGTGCGCGAGCCTCTGGGAACACGTTTTCGCCGCCTCTCACTCATACTTCATTCATCGCCCACCGAGCGACAGCTCCGTGGGCGATCACTATTTCGAAATACATCGCTATCCTTAAGCGGACCACGACAGTACAAACAGACGCGCCAAGGTGGCAGAGTCCGGCCGAACGCAGCGGCCTGCAGAGCCGCCCATCGCCGGTTCAAATCCGGCCCTTGGCTTTTCCGTATTCCACAGTCGAGGACGACAGTCTGTCAGCGGCTCCGTAGTTTGGATTGCACCACGCACCTCGTAGCTGTCTGCTGTCGGCCGATTCGTCGATCCAGTACTCTCAGTGGGCGAAGCTTCGTATCCCGAACCGCGCAGTTCACTCACCGTCACCGAAATCGCAGAGCCGTAGGCTTCCGCGGCCTGTCTCGCAGTAAAGTGCCTGTATCGGGTTCCGCTCTCAGCTGTCGAGACGGGGGGCGCGACGCCCGTCGTCGAGATCGAGGCCGGCGGTGCCCGATTCGAGGTGTCCGGCGTCCGCGACGGGACCGCCGGCGTCTCCCTCGACTGAGTTCTCGGCGACAACTGTCCGGCGGCGACTGTCAGTCGACATGAGGGCGCTCGGATTTGACGTTCGACGCCCCGTCGGATTCCGCTCGACGGGTCTGCGAAAAGTAACCGTTATACCCCATCTCTCCTTTGCCAAAACTATGCAACGACGCGCCGCAGCTATCTCCGTCGCGTTCTTCCTGTTGGTCGGAGCGGCCTCGTACTCGCTCATCGCGACGGCCGAAGAACCGACGATACAGTTCGAGAACGCCGAATACGAACTCCAACAGGGTGACCAGTTCACCCAAGGAGGCCAGCAGTACACGGTCACGTCGCTCGACGCGCAGGTGGAGGGTGGCGACCACGGGTCCGCGGCGACGCTCTCGCGAAGCGGCGAACTCGCGTGGACCAACCAGTCCGCGCAGTACTCGCAGACGTGGGAGAACAACTCCTCGGTGACGGTCTCCAACGAGAGCTATCGAGTCATCATCCCCAACGAGTCGAACCCCAATACGTTCGCGCTTCAAGAGGAACTGAACCGGACGGCGCTGCTGCAGGCGAACCAGTCGGTCGACAACGAGATGGTCACGCGCGACGGTCAGCAGTACGTCGTCTACAACGACGGCAGCGGGAACCCGACGCTCATCCCCGCAGAGCAGTTCTTCCCCGACCCGAGCAGCACGCAGTACAACGAGGGTCAGCAGTTCGACTACGAGGGGAACCAGACGACCATCCAGAACGTCACCGCCAGCGAGGCGACGCTGACGTGGACCGCTCCTCGTAACAACACCGTCGAACTCGAAGACGAGTCGACCGTCACCGTCGGCAACGAGCAGTATCTGGCGTACTTCCCGAGCAACGAGACCGTCTACCTGACGCAGAACATGGATAGCTACAACGCCCAGCGCGAAGACATGGCCGCCTTCGACCGCCACATGAAGGGGCTCCAGGGCGTCACCATCCTCTGTGGTTCGCTCGTCGTCCTCCTCATCGGACTAGCGTACCTCCCCTCGCGGTACTGAACCGAACGAAGGCCTTCGTCTCTCCGCCTTTCCTCTCTCTTCCCTTTCTCTCTCCGCTCAAGCACCTCGCCAGCGATGGCTCAGCGGTCGCTCTGCTGTCGAACCGCGAGCACGGGTGTCGACCCCGTCCGGAGGACGCGCTCGGTCACGCTCCCGAGCAGATAGCGCCGGAAGCCGCTTCGTCCGTGCGTCCCCATCACCACCAAGTCGACGTCGTTGGCCGTCGCGTACTCGCCGATCTCCTCGTGCGGAACGCCGTGTACGACCGTCGATTCGCCGCGGACGCTCGCCTCGCGGGCGCGCTCGACGACCGCGTCGGCGTCGGCCCGCGCGCTCTCGTCGAGTCGCTCGACGAACGCACTGTCGATGCCGCCTGCGCTGAACAGGCCGCCCTCTTCGGCGAGGTTCACCACGGAGAGCGCGTGAATCTCCGCGTCGAACGCCCGAGCGACGGCCACCGCGTGCTCGGCCGCCGCCTCGGCGCAGTCGCTGCCGTCGGTCGGGACGAGAACTCGCTGGTAGGAACTCGGGGCGTCGTCGTCCTCGTGGACGGTCATCACCGGGCAGTCGGCAAGGCGGACGACGCGCTCGGCGACGCTCCCGAGCAGATAGCGCCGGAGTCCGCTGCGCCCGTGCGTTCCCATCACCACCAGGTCAACGCGTTGCTCGTCGGCGTACGAGAGAATCGCCTCGTGTGGCACGCCCGTCCGCAACGCGGTTTCGAGATTCGTCGCCGGCGACTCGATCTCTACCGACGATTCTGTCTCCACCGGGATTGACTCGACTCGCTCACCGACCGAGTCGAGTACTCCTTCGCCGTGTCTGCGGAGCACGTCCCGGTACTGTCGAGTCTCGTTCTCGTCGGGCGGTATCGACGTCTCATCCGGTTCGCTGTTGGCGACGTACAACGCGTGAACCGACGCGTCGGTTGCACGAGCCAGAAGCAGCGCATGGTCGAGCGCCCTCATCGCCGCTTCGCTCCCGTCGGTCGGAACCAGTATCGTGTCGTACACGGTCGGACACCGGGTAGAGGTATGACACCAATCGACATGAATTGTCGGCGACGGCACGTGGGCGGTGCAGTCGCCGAGGCAGACGTAGTTGGCGGTTGTCGCAGTCGGCGCGGTCGGCGGTTACCTTGAGTGACGCAGTCTGCACGGTCGGCGTCGTCGACGCGACAGGACGGCCGGATAGAAGTGGCTCGCCGCCCTACGAGCGGTCGTGTCCGACTACAACGACGACCGCGACGCTCGGCCATCCGCAGCCGACGTCGATGACACGCCGACGATTCACTGTACGCGCTGCGACCGCACGTGGGACCTCGCCTACGAGTTAGACGAGCTGAACGTCGGCAACCAGTCGTTCGAGCAGTTCGCCCTCGACCACAGGCGCCACACGGGTCACTTCCCCGACGACGTGACGCCGTGGATCGCGACGTGTCGACAGTGTCCCGACGGCGAGCAGTTCCTCTCCGAACGGCCCGCCCGCCGGTGGGCGGAGACGCACGCGAGACACACTGCCCATCCCGTCTCGCTCGAGTACAGCGACGAGCGGTCGGTCGTCGAGCCGGAGTGATCCGTTCGCGCGTCGCGGACGAGAGGAGCCCACGGCGGCGACCGCGGTCCCGATTCGCCGGTCGGCGAGTCCCCGGGCGGTAACACCGATGTCCGTGGCGGTTTATCTCCCCCGAGTCCCTCAGTACCGACTACAGTCGTGCTCTCGGACACCCCCGGCATCCACCACGTCTCGACTATCGTTCGCGACGCCCAGCGCAACGTCGACTTCTACGTCGGCGTCCTCGGTCTGCGCTTCGTCACGCGAACCGTCGACTTCGAGGACCGATTCGCCTATCACCTCTACTACGGCGACGAACGTGGGACGGAAGGGTCGGTGCTCACGTTCTTCCCGTTCCCCGAGGAGGTCGACGGCCGCGTCGGTCGCCCCCAGATCACCGCCGCGTCGCTCGCCATCCCCGACGACGCCGTCGACTACTGGACGACCCGCTTCGACGACCACGGCGTCGAGTACGGTATCGACGAACGGTTCGGCGAGACGGTCGTCTCCTTCACAGACCCGGACGGGACGCATCTCGAACTCGTCACCGCGCTGGGCCCGAGCGAGCCGTGGACCGGCGGTCCCGTCCCGGCCGAACACGGGATTCGCGGCGTCCGCGGCGTCTCGCTCCTCTCGGCGAGTCCGTTCGTCACGGCGAGTCTGCTCGACACGTTCGGCCTCGAACTCGTCGCTCAGGAGGAGGACGTGGTCCGCTACCGCGCCGACGGCCGCGGGTCTGTCGTCGACGTCCTCGATCGGGAGGCCGCGTTCGGCCGCGAGGGCGCCGGAACGATCCACCACGTCGCCTTCGGCGTCCCCGACGAGGCAGCGCTCCACGAGTGGCGCGACCTGCTCGCCGACCGTGACTGCCGCGTCTCGCGGGTGACCGACCGCCACTTCTTTCACTCGCTGTACGTCCGCGACGCCGGCGGCGTCCTCTTCGAGTTGGCGACGGAACCGATCGATCTGGTCGACAGCGACCACGAACCCGGACGACACCTCGCGCTGCCGCCGCAGTTCGAAGCGGACCGCGAGACGATCGCGTCGCAACTGCCGCCGCTCGAACTCCCCGAGAGCGTTCCGGAATGACTGACGACGCTTCCACCCGAATCGACCCCCACGCCGACGAACCGATTTCGACGGCCGGTGCGCCCCCCGCCGCAACGACGGCGGCGGTCGTGTTGCTGCACGGGCGGGGTAGTTCGCCCGACGCCGTCCTTCGGCTCGCCGACGAGTTCCACCACCGGGGCGTGCTCTACGTCGCGCCGAAGTCGAGCGGAAGCGTCTGGTACCCCGGCGGCGTCGACGCCCCGGTCGAGAGCCGACGCGCGTATCTCGACTCGGCGTTCGCCCGCGTCGACACCGCGCTCGATATCGCGGCCGAGACGGGCGTCTCTCCGAAGCGTTGCGTCCTGTTCGGTTTCTCACAGGGCGGCTGTCTCGCCGCCGAGTACGCCGCCCGGCAGCCGAAACGGTACGGCGGCCTCGCGGTGCTCGCCGGCGGACTCCTCGGGCCGACCGACGCGTTCGAGACGCTCGACAGATTCGACGCTGAGAAGGGGTCGCTCGACGGGACGCCGATATTTCTCGGTTGCGGCGACGACGACCCGCACGTCACGCCCGGGCGAATTGACGCGTCAGCAGATGTCTTTTGCCGACTCGGCGGCGACGTGACGACACGGCTGTACGAGGGCTTAGGACATTACATCAACGACGACCAGATGCACGCCGTCGACGAGATGGTCGCGAGCGTCGCAGGGCCTCCCTCCTAGCGCAGTCGGTCGCGGTGAATCGTGGTCAGTTACCGTCGTCGTCTCCGTTCTGGCTCATACTCGCACGAAAGTCGGTGCTCCTGATAACCGTCTCGCAAGCGGAAACGAACTCCTGTCAGCGACCGATACCGGTCATCTCCTCCCCTTCGCTCTATCCGGTGGAGGCGGCCACGAAGCCCATTCCCGAAATCACAGATTTTCTACTTAAATTTCGTCCAGAGAATCTTCATAGCTGTTCAGTCCCCAGTTCGAACTGTCGATACATATGAGCGACTACGAACTCGACCCACTCCCGTACGATTACGACGCGCTCGAACCGCACATCTCCGAGCAGGTGCTCACGTGGCACCACGACACCCACCACCAGGGTTACGTCAACGGTTGGAACTCGGCGGAAGAGACACTCGCAGAGAACCGCGAGTCCGGCGACTTCGGGTCGTCGGGCAGCGCGCTGCGCAACGTGACCCACAACGGCTGCGGGCACATCCTCCACGACCTGTTTTGGCAGAACATGTCGCCGGAGGGCGGCTCTGAGCCGTCGGGCGAGCTCGCTGAACGCATCGAGACCGACTTCGGCTCCTACGACGCGTGGAAGGGCGAGTTCGAGGCCGCCGCGAAGAACGCCTCGGGCTGGGCACTTTTGGTGTACGACTCGTTCTCGAACCAGCTGCGCAACGTCGTCGTCGACAAGCACGACCAGGGCGCACTCTGGGGGTCGCACCCCATCGTCGCGCTCGACGTGTGGGAGCACTCGTACTACTACGACTACGGACCGGCGCGCGGCGACTTCATCGACGCGTTCTTCGAGGTCGTCGACTGGGACGAACCCAGCGCACGCTACGAGCAGGCCCTCGAACTGTTCGAATAGACGGCTCGGCGGCTCGACAAGCCACATTCCGTTTTTCCCACCGCTGCGTCTCGCAGGCCTGTCGAGTCCCGATTTCCCGTTCGAAGCAACCTCACGGCCGTTCTCGCAGTCGTTCGGTCGACCCGTACCGCTGTGTTCTGACTCTCTGGTACGTGACTGGCGATGGGTACATTACCGACCCCCGAGTAACGTCGTCGATGGTCGAAGGTGCGCGAATCGCAGACCTCGAAGACGTTCCCGAGAGGGGATCGTACCTGTTCACCGTCGAAGACGCGTTCACCAACGAACGGGAGGTGATACTCGTCCCGTGCAAGACAGACCCCGGCGTCGAGGCGTGGATAAACAACTGCACGCACGAGAACCAGCGGCTCGATCGGGGGTCCGGCGCCGCCATGCGCGACGGCGAGCTAATCTGTCCGAAGCACGGTTCGATGTTTGACGCCTGTTCGGGAGCGTGCGACAACGGCGAGGCCGCGGGAACGTCGCTGCCCGGAGTCGACATCGCCGTCGAGGACGGCGGGGTGTTTCTCACCGACGACAACTACACCTACCTGCGCGGCGGCGGCGTCGAGGACGACGACGGCCCCGATTCGACGTCTCACATCGGATTCTGAGCGAGCGAATTGGGTCGGACCGAACGAGCGATGATCGGCCAACTCCGGCAACCGTCTGTCCACTCTCTCCTCGGCGTCGCTCCGTCTGACCAGCTGGTAACGATCTCCGCGGGTTCGTTCGACGTTTCACCGATGAGCGAGACGGATGACGAAACGACTCGACGATGCAGGTCTGTCCCCCACAGACGTCGCACTGGTCGTTCGTTTCGGTGAGATTTGAACTCAGGGAGTGATCTCTAACGGTTCGCGCAACCGCCAGACATCGGTCTCGGGGTCGAGTCGATGTGGCTCAGTTCCTTGTTCGGTGAGAATGCCGCCGTGGTACAACATCGACTTTAACTGGAACCAATCTGGCTAACTCTCACAAAAGGTTCCAGTAGCGGTGCTACACCCTCTTGTGATTCTGCTTCAAGAAGTGAAAGAACGGACCCGACGGGATTTGAACCCGCGACATCTTGGTCCGGAACCAAGCACTCTGTCCACTGAGCTACGGGCCCTCTATCCAAGCTACACGATAACTGGCTATAACCGTTGTCAATGACCCACGACTTCAGTCGTGGGCTTGTCAGTGGACTCACCTTCTACCTCCGTAACGGAGTAGGCGTAGAAATCGCCGTTTAGGTTCAGCGTCCCTGACGCTAGCGCACACTGACAGGGTGCGCCTCCACTCGAAGACTTCTGCCCCGAGTGGAGTCTCTTGAGAAGTTTGCGAGCGATGTTCTTGCTCGCGTTATAGTCCGCGTTCAGTTCGTACTCGCACTTCTGGCACACGAACTGATGCTTCGACCGCCTGTTGTTCTCATGGGTAAACCCGCACGCAGAACACCGCTGACTCGTATATTCTGGACTTACCTGCTTGACCTCGATGCCAAACATCGCGGCTTTGTATTCGACGTACCGGGACAGGCGTCGGAACGCCCACGCATGGAATCGCTTTGCACTAGCCATCCGATTGCGAATATCGGTCAAGTTCTCGAACACGACGTGGGTACAGTCGTGGGCACGCGCTTCTTCGAGAATCTGATTGGAGGCGCGGTGCAACTCATCCTGTATCCAACGGTGTTCACGGTCTTGCATCGACTGAATCGACAGGTGTGCCGACCGTGTACCTGTCTGTTGCATTGACCCACGAGTCTTCTCGAACTCACGACGCCGATGGTTCATCTCGTCCGCGTTCCCGATGAATGCACCAGTCGAAGTCACGGCAAGCGATCCGTCCACGTTCAGGTCAACGCCAAGGACTGTTCTGTGCTTGGCATCGGAAAAAGAAGTCGTGGGTGATTCTTGCTCGTCACTTTCGATTCGGCGCATTCGTGCGTGGAGGTAGAACGACTCAGTGGCGCGGTCGTACTGTAACGTGGACATACGGAATTCGTAGCCTTCGTTCAGCAGGTACTCGCCAATCGGTGTTCCCTCTGGATTGTCGGGAATCACGTAGTCGCACTCGACGCGACCGTTCACGGTTGAGAGCGAAACGTGGTCGCGATGGAACGTCGCAGAGCGTTTGTCGTAAACGACGCTCCATGCCGAGAAGTGTGGTTGACTCGTGTTATCGGTTTTCTTGAGACGAGCGACACCGCTTTTTGTGGCCTCAATAGCGCGTCGAATCCCTTTCTGCACGAGGTTTGCGGTCAACTCCGTCTCTGAACGTAATCGCTCGTAGAGGGCTTTCTCGGCTTTCTGTTTCGAGGTGACGCAGTAGTCGTTCGGGTGTCTCCATGCCCACTCTGCGGTTGTGTTCGCACAGTGGAGAAACTGGTCTTTGGTCTGATGGAGATCGTCGCACCGCTCGTCAGGAACGTCAAGTTTGACCTTGACAGTGCGAATTACCTCCATCGTTAGTTCACATATTACACGAATTATTTATAAAGATTGATATTGACGTAGGGGAACTCGGCTCGCTATCGCCCGTGGGATTTGTAGATAATAGTCGGATTCCTCCAACGGCTAAAACCGTGGGCTTCCTCCTTGTATCCGTATGACCGTACACTTCGGTCGGCGACGCCGCATCCGCGCTCAACGTATTGACGACAGAATAGACCGCTTCCACGTCCCTCGCATGAACCACACGGCGGCTATCGCGCCCAGAACCTGTCCAACGCCCAGCCCGTCTCCTCAAACCTGGTGACGAACGAGGGATGGAGACGGCGAAAATATAGAGAACTGACGAAGACGAGAGAGACGAAGAAAGTACGAAAGAGACGTGAACTGCCGAGTCGCCGAGTTACGGCGCGCTGCCGGTCTCGATGGTGAAGTCCGCGCGCGGGTAGGCGACGCAGGTGAGCGTGTAGCCCTCGTCAAGTTCGCCGTCGTCGAGCATCTGCTGGTTGTCGTGGACGACGTAGTCCTCAGAGTTGCCGCCGGAGGTGATCTGCCCCGCGCAGGAGACGCACTGCCCCTGTCGGCAGGCGTACGGGAGGTCCCAGCCTTCCTCTTCGCCGGATTCGAGGACGGTCTGGTTGTTCGGAATCTCGACGGTCTCGCCCTCCTTGACGAACTCCACCTCGAAGTACTCGACTTCGTCCTCGGGGATGTCGGCGGGGCTGGAGCTCTCCTCTTCGGCCTCGCCCTCTTCGAGTTCGCCTTCCTCGCCCGCGGCCGCGCCGCCGACGGCGACGGCGCCGCCGCCGCCGATAGAACGGTTCATCGGTTCGGGGAAGTCGGTCTCGGGGACCGTCGACGCGCGCTGATCGAGCACTTCCTGAGAGATGTCGGCGGTGGACGTCCACCCCGTCCCCTTCGAGAAGTGCATCGCGACGGCCAGCGCCGTCAGCGCCGCGCCCAGTCCAACCGCCACTGGGTCGATAAGAGCCATATCGGCGGCTACGGAGCGCTGGTTTACAACAGTTGTGATTCCTCCGACGGCTTACCGGCCGTCGCGCCGCCCGACTACTCCAGCGGAATTCGTTTGAACTCCTCTTCGCCCCGTGCTCGTATTCGATCGATTCGATCTCGGGCGGTCACGCGCGTCTCGCCGAACGTCGCCCCGACGAGCGCGCCGATGGCCCCGCCGGTGCTCGCGGCTTCCTTGCTGAACAGTCCGCCGAGACCCGCACCGATGGCTGCGCCGATGGCCGCGTACCGAGCGCGGCTCAGCATCCGTCGAAGGTGGATAGATGCGCTGTCCATACTCCCCCTACGTCACCGAGTCAAATAACACTGTTCTCGGTTCGTCGAGGCTCCCTCTGAGTTACGGAACCGTCGTCGTCGAGACGGACGGCCGCTGTCGCCGGCAACTGCCCGCGGTTCGACGGACGTCGGAAAGTCGTCCGAGGAGTTCGTCGGTGACGACCGGCGCAGTGCCGACGAGACTCGCACTGACCGCCAGTCCGAAACAGCTGAGCACTCCGCGCAGTGTCGCCGCCATCACGTAGAGCCCGACGACGGCTGCCAGAAGCGTCACGATAGCGGGTACCGCACCGTACCCGACCAGCGGGAGTCCTCTACGGAACTGTACTTCGAAACCGCGGAAAACCGAGGTCATCGTTCGCTCCTCTGTACTCCTACACGCCGAGGAGATAGCCTCGCACCGTCCGTGCGTTCCGAGAGGCCGGTCGTTCCTTCCGAGAAGACGATACTACTCGCGAGCGACTTCGTGCCGCCCGAACCCGTATCGGAGTCGGTTCGCCAGTCGCCGCGAGAACCGTCCCTCGTTTCGGCTGTCGAAGCGCTCGGCGAGCGCTTGATAGATGAGCGGCACCGGCACCTCCTGTTCGAGCGACTCCTGCACCGTCCACGTGCCGGTCGATCCGCCGGCGACGTGGTCGGCAACGTCGCCGAGGTTCGACCCTTCCTCCGTGAACGCCTCTTCACAGAGTTCGAGCAGCCACGATCGGATGACAGCACCGTTGTTCCACGTTCGCGAGACGGCTTCGAGGTCGAGGTCGTAACGACCGTCCGCCAGCAGTTCGAAGCCCTCGCCGTACGCCTGCATCAGTGCGTACTCGACGCCGTTGTGGACCATTTTCACGTAGTGACCCGACCCCGACGGTCCCATCCGGTCGTGACCGTCGGGTCCGGTGGCGACGGCGTCGAAGACGGGCGTCAGTTCGTCGTACGCCCACTGCGGGCCGCCGACCATGAGCGAAAAGCCGAGTTTGGCGCCCGCGGGGCCGCCGCTGGTACCGCAGTCGAGGTACGCCGCCCGGCAGGCTTTCGCGCGCTCAACGGAGCGCTCGAAGTGGGAGTTGCCGCCGTCGACGACCACGTCGTCGTCGTCGAGGTACGGGTCGAGGTCCGCGAGCGTCGCGTCGACGGCGTCGCCGGCCGGGACCATCAGCCAGATGCGCTTCTCGTCGCCGAGTTTCTCGACGAGGTCCTCGACGCTCGTCGCGGGTTCCGCGCCCGCGTCGGCGGCGGTCTCGACCGCTCGCTCGTTGAGGTCGAACGCGACCACGTCGTGGCCCGCGTCGACGACTCGTTCGACGACTATCTGCCCCATCCGTCCGAGTCCGATGACGCCTATTCGCATGCTCGGTGGTTCTCGGGAGGGGGGTAAGGGATTGTGGTTCGTCAGTCGCTCGTTCGCGAGACTGCTCGCGCTGCGAGCGCCGCTGGACTTACCCTCCCTGCGGCCGTACTCCTCTCGGCATGACGCTCACAAACATCCTCGACACGGCCGTCGCGACCGCCGCGCCGACGACCCCCGTCGGCGACGTGACTGCCGCGATGCGCGAGGAGTCGCTCGAACTCGTCGCCGTCCTCGACGAGCAGCGACCGCTCGGTCTCCTGACGCCCGCCGACATCGGCCGCGCGTACGTCGCCGGCGAGGACCTTGACGGCAGAACCGCGAGCGAGGTGCTGTCGGGCGACCTGGTCACCGTCCGCGAGTCCGAGGACCTCTCGGCGTTGGTCGCCCACCTCGCGGACGCGAACGCCCGTCGCGCCGCCGTCGTCGACGACGCGGGCGACTTCGTCGGCGTCGTCCGGTTGGAGGACGCGCTCGTCCAGTACGGCGAGGACCTGACGCGCATTCTCTCGATGTTCGACGGGTGACGGAGGCGGCAGCCGCGGGAGAACGGTTCCCCCGAGCGGGCCGTCACCGACGCACGACCAACACGCTCAGGTCGTCAAACGAACTCTCCCCCGAGTTGTCGTCGTTGTCGACGGGGGCGGCCAACGCTCCGAGCGTCGTCCGTGTTTGGGACTCGGTCGGAAAGCTCAGCCGCTCGGAGACGAGCGCCTCGCGTTCGGCGTTCGCGCCGGAGTCGAGCAGGTGTGCCGCGACGCGCTCGGGCATCGAGTCGGACGGTCGCGGGATGACGAGCAGGTGCCGTCTCCCGACGTCCACCGCGAGCCGTTCGAGTTCGTCGGCGAGTGCCCCGCGCTTGTGCAGCGAGACGACCGTCGACTGCTCCAGCGGCGTCCGCGCCCGGCTGGCGGCGAGTTGCACCGCCGAGACGCCCGGAACCACCCGTACCGGCCGGTCGACGGCGCGTTCGACGCGGCCGAGAAACTGGTAGCCCGAGACGTTCGGGTCGCCCCACAGCACCGCGACGCCGTGTTCTCCTTCGACCACTCGCTCACCGAACTCGTCCAACCGAGTCGTCTGGTCGCCGTACGAACAGCGAACGAACGCGGCGTCGGTCCGGTCGCGGACGAGGTCCAGCACTGTCTCGAAGCCGACGACGACATCGGCGTCCGCCAGCAGTTCGACGGCGCGCTCGGTGAGATACCGTGGGTCGCCGTCGTCGAGTGGATGGACCCGCTTCGGATCGCCGGCAACTGGGTCCCCGAGGTCGTCGCCGCCGCGGGCGGCGAGTACGGTCTCGCCGATCCGGGACAGTCGAGCGTCGCCGTCGAGTGGGCCGACATCATCGACCACGCGCCGAAGGTGCTCGTCGTCGCGCCGTGTAGCTCCGACCCCGAGGAGACGCGGGCGCGCCTCGGCGAACTCTCCTCGCGACCAGGCTGGGAGTCGCTCCCGGCGGTCGAGCGCGGGAACGTCCACGTCTTCGACGGGACCGTGTTGAACCGGTGGACGCCGCGACTCGTCGAATCGGTCGAGGAACTCGGAGCAGTCTGTCGGAGCGTCGCGTCGGACTGAGGGCGGTTCAGTCACGGCCGCGGCGCGGAACCGGAGTCTCTTACCACCCGCCGCCCTCCGGAAGCGCATGGAATTCACCGGTATCGACCACTTCGTGCTCACGGTCGAAGATATCGAGGAGACGTGCGCGTTCTATTCGGCGCTGGGTGCTGAAATCGTTACCTACGGCGAGGGGCGGACGGCGCTGCAGTTCGGCGAGCAGAAGATCAACCTCCATCCCGCCGGCGACGAGTTCGAGCCGAAAGCTGTCAGCCCGACGCCCGGCGCGGGGGACTTCTGTGTCCTCACGGCGCTGTCCATCGACGCCGTCGAGGAGCGCCTCCGCGACGCCGGCGTGGCCGTCGTCGAAGGTCCGGTCGCGCGAACCGGCACGACGGGACCAATCACCTCGGTGTACGTTCGTGACCCCGACGGGAATCTCGTCGAACTCGCCGCCAGCGCCGCCCAGACGGGCGAGTAGACGCGTCCGTCGCTTCCCCGTCCGAACCCATTCGCGAATCCATCCGTTTTTCCCGCCCGCCCGCCATCCGGACGCGCATGGACGAGAGAGTACGCGAGCACGCCGAGGTGCTCGTCGACTGGAGCGCGCGCATCGAAGCCGGCGACGACGTCGTCGTCAGCGTCGCCGAGGACGCCCACGACCTCGCCGTCGCCGTCGCCGAAAAACTCGGCGAGCGCGGCGCGAACGTCGTCACGTTGTACGACTCCGCGGAGGTGTCGCGGGCGTACCTGAAGGCGCACGACGGCGAGTTCGACGACGACCCGGCGCACGAACTCGCGCTGCTCGAACACGCCGACGTGTACCTCCGCCTCGGCGGCGGGCGGAACACGACGGCGAGCGCGGACGTGCCCGGTGAGACGCAGCGCGCGTTCGCTCACGCCCGCGAGGGGACGCGAGAGGCTCGCATGAAGACCGACTGGGTCGCGACGGTCCACCCGACGCGCTCGCTCGCCCAGCAGGCCGGGATGGCCTACGAGGAGTACCAGCAGTTCGTCTACGACGCCGTGCTCCGCGACTGGGAGTCGCTCGCCGACGAGATGGCGCAGATGAAAAACGTGCTCGACGCCGGAAGCGAGGTCCGCATCGTGAAAGAGGACACCGACCTCACGATGTCGATCGAGGGTCGCACTGCGGTGAATTCCGCCGCGTCGGTCGCCTACGACTCGCACAACCTCCCCTCCGGCGAGGTGTTCACGGCTCCGTACGCCACCGAGGGCGAGGTGTACTTCGACGTGCCGATGACCATTCAGAGCAAGCGCCTCACCGACGTGCACCTCACGTTCGAGGGCGGCGAAGTCGTCGAGTTCAGTGCCGGGACGAACGAGGACGTTCTCGCCGACATTCTCGACACCGACGAGGGCGCGCGCCGCCTCGGCGAACTCGGCATCGGGATGAACCGCGGCATCGACCGCTTCACCGACAGCATCCTCTTCGACGAGAAGATGGGCGACACGGTCCACCTCGCGGTCGGTCGGGCGTACGACTCTTGTCTCCCCGAGGGCAAGGCGGGCAACCAATCGGCGGTCCACGTCGACATGATTACCGACATGAGCGAGGACTCGAGAATGCTCGTCGACGGTGAGGTCGTCCAACGGAACGGAACGTTCCGGTGGGAGGACGGCTTTGAGGCCTAATCGCCCGAGCGTTAGCTATCGCTCTTCGAGGAGTAGACGAACGGATCCGAGCGAGACGCGAACGACGCTCGTCGACGTTGAGGGCTATCCGTTCGACACCGAGGAGAGGCCGCAGACGCCACGGTCGGCGGCGTAATCGGGCGCTTAACGGAGTGAAATCAGCGTTCAGCGGTTGTCGTCGTGGTTCTCGTTCTCCACGTCGATGCTGAGCGGTCCGGTCTGTTCGTCAGAGCCGTCCCCGCCGCCGAGGAGCCTCGATCGCAGGTCGTCGGTGAACGACTGCACCTGGTCACGGATCGTCTTGACCTCCTCCTCGAACCGCTCGACGGTCCGCTCGACGTGGTACACCCGCGTCGCCGGAATCCGCCGGACGACGTCGCGGCCCTCGTCGTCCTCGCCGACTTTCACCAGCCAGTGGTCCTGGAAGTACGCGATGTGTTCGTTCTGGACGTTCTTCTCGACGGTTCCGTCGTCGGGGTCTTCGTAGACGATAGTCGCCTCTCCGAGTTCTTCGTCGACCATACACGGGGTAACGTCGTCCAAATAGGAAGTAGTGTGGGTGTCGACAGCGGCCGGTCGGCACCGCCGGCGCGACGAGACTCGGATACTGACTATCCCTGCTTCGGTTCGTGGACGTGGCCGCACTCGGGACACTCGACCTCCTCGGCGCGCAGTTCGGCGCTCGACTGTCGAACTTCGCGCATGACGCTCGAAATCCGCTCCTCGGCGTCGAGTTCCTCTGCGACGGCCAAATCGACGCCTTCGACCTCCAGCAGGAACTTCGCGATTTCGGTCACCTCGTACATCGTCTCGTCCAACTCCTCGGCGGTAAAGAAGCCGCTCATCGCGCCGTAGAGGAACGTCGCGCCCGACTTCTTCACCTTCCCCTCGAACGACGAGCGGGCCTGATTGACGGCTTGCGGGGTGTACGTGTCGGTCATGAAGGGAACGAGACGAGGGAGGTTTTCGCCGATTTTGGTCATCTCGACGCCCGTCTCGGTCCGGAAGTCCGCGCAGAGGCGGGCGATGGCCCACTCGCGGGCGGTGATGTACGTCCGGTCGCGGAGGAAGCCGTTGACCCGGTCGTACTGCGCGCCGTCCATCTTCTTGAATCGGGCGTACTTCTGGACGTCCTCGGGCACGTCCCCTTCGGGGCTCTCGAGTGACGAGTCCTCGGCCAGTTCGTCGGCGTCGGCCGGTTCTGCGCCGTCGTCGTTCGTCGCCCCTTCGGGCGTCGTCCGCTCCGTCGCCGCAGAGTCCGTCGATTCCGTCGCGCGTTCGTCGGCATCGACTGCTTCGTCGCGCTCACCGTTGGTCGTCTCTCGCTCCGGCGACTCCGAGGGCGTCGCGGGGTCGTCTGCCATACCCGCCCTTGTGAACCGGGTACAAAAGGGTTGTCGGCGTCGGCCGAGCGTCGTCGGTCGAGTGTCGTCGAAGCGACCGCTGGCGGGGGTGGCCGCCCGCTTCGGCGGTAACTGTTTTGACCTCCGCCTGCGACTGCCTCGCACATGAAGGTGTTACTGGGAATCGGCGGAAGCGAGGACTCGTACTATGCGCTCGAACGGACGGTCGAACGAGCGGTCGCAGCCGACGACGACCTCACCGTCGCCATCGTCGACAACCCGGACTCCGACGCGACGCCGGACGAGATAGAGACGCGCGTCCGCGAGCAACTGGATGCGGCCGCCATCGACGCCGAAATCCGACACGTCGAGGGCGACCCCGGCAGTAATCTCGTCGACCTCGCCGAGAGCGGCGGGTTCGACCAACTCGTCCTCGGCGGCGGCCAGCGCAGTCCGATGGGCAAGATAAACATCGGCAGCATCGCCGAGTTCGTGCTTCTGAACTCCCACAAGACGGTGAAACTAGTGCGATGAAGCGAGAACGTCTCTACCCCGACGAACCGGCGGGGCCGTTCGACGCCCCGCCCGTTAGATTCGAAGACCGCGAGGACCGACCCATCGAGATCCGCGTCTACGACCCCGACGGCGACGACTACGAGCGTCTCGTCGAGATGTACACCGAGTTCGACCCCGCCGACCGCGCGCAGGGAATCCCGCCGGGTCGCGAGGAGCGCATCCGGTCGTGGCTCGACACGATTCTCGATTCGGACTGTCTGAACGTCGTCGCTTGGCACGGCGACGAAGCGGCGGGACACGCGACGCTCGTCCCCGACGAAGACGCCTACGAACTCGCCATCTTCGTCCTCCAGCAGTACCAGCGTGCCGGAATCGGCACCCGCCTCATCGAGGCGCTGCTCGGCCACGGCCAGACGAGCGGCGTCGAGAAAGTGTGGCTCACCGTCGAGCGGTGGAACCGCGCGGCCGTCGCGCTCTACAAGAAAATCGGCTTCGAGACGAGTAGCACCGAGAGCTTCGAGTTGGAGATGGCGCTACGCCTCAACTAACCCGCGCGATTCCGTCCCGACATCTCTTCTCGACGCTCCGTCGACGCTCAATCGACGCTCCGTAACCGCTTCCGGCACACACGGCCGACAGCCGTACGGTTAAGCCTGTTAACGCACAGCACACTGCATATGAGTACCAACCGAGACGTTTTGCTGGAGAACAAGACGTGGACGGACGTCGAGGCGGCGCTCGAAGATGGGACGCGGACCGCGATTATCGCCGTCGGCTCCGTCGAACAACACGGCCCGCACCTCCCGCTCATCATGGACACTCTCGCGGGCGACGAACTCTCGCGGCGCATCGCCGAGGAACTCGGCGACGCGTTCGCCGCGCCGACGATTCGACCCGGCTGCTCGGGCCATCACATGGAGTTCGCCGGCACGATCACGATTCCGCCGGAAACGCTGATGGATCTGATTCGGTCGTACTGCCGGTCGCTGGACGCCCACGGCTTCGAGCATCTCGTCCTCGTCCCGACCCACGGCGGGAACTTCGCACCGGTCAACACCGTCGCCCCCGAAATCGCTCGCGAACTCGACGCCAACGTCGTCGCGCTCGCGGAGCTCGGCACGCTCATGACGCTGATGAACGAGGGACTCCGCGAGGCGGGCGTCGACTACGAGGAACCGGTGATTCACGCGGGCGCGGCCGAGACGGCCATCGTCATGGCCGTCGCCGAGGACCTCGTGCGAACCGACCGACTCGAACTCGGCCGCGAGGGCGACATCTCAGTCTCGCGGCTGCTCAGCGAGGGATTCAAGGCGATAACGGAGAACGGCGTCCTCGGCGACCCGCGGGAGGCGACGCCCGAGGCGGGCGAGGCGATTCTCTCGAAGCTAACGAGCGCGTACGTCGAGCGAATCGAGGCGGAGCGAGACGCGGTCTGAGACTGCGGAATTCTCTTCAGACCGACAGCACCGGTTGACTCGCGTACAGGAGCACGTACTCGGCGGCTTTCTCCAGTACCTCGCCGGGGTCGCCCGAGACGGGTTCGCGCGGAACGACGATGAAGTCGGCGTCGAGCTCCTCGGCGGTGTCGAGGACGACGCTGCCGGGGTGTCGGGTCTTCACGTTCGTCGAGAAGCCGTAGGCGGTCGACGTAGTCATCTCGACGTCGTTCTCCTCGGCCATTCGCGCGACGTTGTCGGTGAACGCTTCCGTCTCGGCGGCCACCTCGTCCTCGTCGACGGCGTCGCTCTCGATGGCGCGAACCACCTCTTCGCCGAGGATGTAGACGGCGTGGACGGCGGCGTCGTACCGGTCGGCGATGCCGATGGCGTACTCGATGGCGACCGTCGACTCGTCGCTCCCGTCGACCGGGACCAGCACGATGTCGAGTTCCAAGGGCGTCGTCATACCCCTCTCTGTGCGGGCCTGCATCAAAAACGCTCCCCCCGAGTCGCCGCGGTCCGCCGCGAACGCTACGAACCGTTCCGAAGCGTCCCGTCGCATCTCTCTCGCCCGTCCCGCCGGTCGCGCGTGGTTTTATGCCGCGGCCGGGCGAACGCGGCGATATGTTCGACACCATCGTCATCGCGACGGACGGATCCGAGAGCGTTCGCCGTGCGGTGGCAGTCGCACTCGACCTCGCGGAGACGTTCGACGCGTCGGTGCACGCGCTCTACGTCGTCGACAGCGGGGAAGTGGACTCGTCGCCGGAGCGACTGCGCGAGGAGATGAGCGACGCGCTCCACGAACGCGGCGAGGAGGCGCTCGAAACCGTCCGTGCGGAGACGGACCGAGCGGTGACCACCGCCGTCCGGGAGGGCCGACCGGCGGCCGTCATCGGCGACTACGCGCGCGAAAACGACGCCGACGTGGTCGCGACGGGTACGCGCGGCCGACACGGCGAGAACCGGTTCCTCATCGGTAGCGTCGCCGAGCGCGTCGTCCGAACCTGTCCGGTTCCGGTGCTCACGGTTCGGCAACTCGACACCTCCGAGAGCGTCTGAGTCGCGTTCGGAATCGACGCTGTCGATTTCTCCCGTCTTTCCTCACTCCGCCTCAACGAGCAACTCGACGACGGCCGCGTCGGTTTCGTCGCGCTCTGCCGCCGCAAACAGTTGCCACCGGCCGACGACGCCCGCCAAGCGGTCCGCGTCGTCGACAACGAGTGCGAACCGCTCGTTGCTTTCGAGCGCCCGTTCGAGACACGCCCCGACGGTCGTCGCTCCGTCGACAACGAGCGGTTTCCGAGGCGTGAGGTCGCCGACCGTCTCGGGTGCTAGCGGGTCCGTCTCATCGCGGCGCAACTCCCGCGGACTCCGCACGTCGAGCGGTTGCTCGCCCTCGAGAACGACGACGCAGCCGCTCGGGTCGAGTCGCTCGGCGAGCGTCGCTAACGGCGTTCGCTGCGAGACGGCGTACACCGGCAGTCCCATCGTCGCATCCGACGCCTCCGCGCCGGGCTGCATCCCCTGTGCACTTCCTGACATCGATTCGCCTGTAGGAGCGTATGACGTTAGTTACTCACACAATACTGTCTGTGTAAATGGATAGTTTACACGCCACCTCGCGCTTCGACGCGGTTTGTCTCGTGGAGGAAAACCGGACGACTGTGCCGGGGAATCGATGCTAGTTCTCCGTCTGCCGTTACCAAACATGCTGTCCAACGGTGTTCGTCCGGGGTTCGATGCGTTTCGCCTCGCTCCCGCTCAGCGAACCACGGCCGTTTTCACCCCGCCACACCTCGTGGCGGTATGGACGACGACCTCATCGACTCCGGACGACTCCCGCTCTCGCGAAAATCGCTCCTGCCCGGAACCGGCTTCTTCTACCCCGACTCGCTCGACGAAGAGCGCGCCGACGAACGCGTCAAGGAGGCGGTCGAGGGCGCTGAAGCCGTCGTCGTCGCCGACCTCGACGCCGACGGACTCGGCTGCGCGGCGCTGATCCGCGAACTGTACGATTCGGCGCTCGACCCCGAACCGTTCCTCGCGGATATCGAGAGCCGCATCGCGGACGACGGACTCGCCGTCGACGAAGCGGACGAAGAGGAAGACGAGACGGTCGACTCGCCAGTGGCGCTCGTCGGCGCGAGTCCGCACAACGTGGAAGACGCGCTCGAACGGGTCGCCGAGTACGCCGACGACGGAATCGACGCGTACGTCTGCGACCTCTGCCCCGACCAGTACGAGTACGTCGAGGAGGAACTAGAGGCGCTCGTCGCCCGCGCCGACAGCGTCCGCTGGTTCGACCACCACCAGTGGGACAACGAGGTCGCGGCGGCGGTCCGCGAGGCGGGCGTCGACCTCGTCGTCGGCGACTCCGACGAGGAGTGTACGACCGACGTGGCGCTCCGCTCGCTCGACTACGACTTCTCCGAACGGTTCCGTGAACTCGCCGACGTGACGCGCGACCACGACCTCTGGATCCGCGAGGACGCCCGCAGCGACGATCTCGCCGACTACGCCTACTGGGTCGACAACGAGGAGTACGTCGCCGTCGTCGGCGCGTACGGCGCCGACCTCCCCGAACAGGCGCTCGCGTACGTCCAACACCGGCGCATCGAGAAGGAGAAACTCATCGACCTCGCCGTCTCGCGCGCGGAGTTCAAACAGGTCGGCGAGTGGACCATCGGCGTCACCTACGGCCGCTGTTCGCAGAACGAAGTCGCCGAGGCGCTCCGCGAGCAGGGCGCCGACGCCGCTTTCGTCGTCAAACCCGCCGGCAGCGCGAGCATCCGCGGTTCGGAGGGCTTCGAGCGCGCGCACGAGGTTGCCGCCTACGTCGACGGCGGCGGTCACCCGCGGGCCGCAGGCTGTAAACCCGACATCTACGACGACATGCTCGACTACGCGCACCACTGGAGCACGCAGGGTAGCGCGGCGAAACGCGTCATCCTGGCCGCCTTCGAGCGCGTCGCCGAAGCGGTCGAAGAAGAGGAAGACGAAGACGACGAAGGCGTCGAAACCGAGCTGTAAATCGGCCGCAGAGCGCGCGACGCGCCCACAAACTACGCGTCGACGACCCAGCGATCCGAGTAAGACAGCCCGCACTCGCACTGCGCGTAGGCGTGAATCACGTCGCCGTCGGCGTAGATGCCGCCGACCTCCTCGTTCTGCGCCTCCGCGAACGCGAAGACGAACTTCGCACGGTGGTCGCCGGCTTCGCCTTCTTCCTCCTCGTCCGCGCCCGCGGCCGGGCACTCCCCGCCGCTCAGGTCGTCGGCGATGGCTCCCTCGTTGCCCATCGCACCCTGCGCGAACTCCATCGCGTCCATCCCGGTTCCGGCGGCGAACAACCGCCGCCCATCGTCGCCGGGTTCGACGAGGACGACGCCGCCGTCGACCGTCTCGCCGTAGTTGGCTATCTTCCCCTGCTCGTCGAGGTAGTCGTCGGTCAGAAACAGCGCCACGTCGTCGAGTCGCTCGCCTGCGAGAAACTCCTCTCGGTCGCTCATGGCATCCCGTCGGCGTGCCAGCGGTAAAAAGCGCGTGACTGTGAGTCGTCAGTACGTTACGCGACTCGACCTTCGTTCCGCCCGTCGCGTCTGTGGTCACCGCCATTTCCGCGGTCGCCGCCGTTGCCGCCGTCCCTACTACGCCGCGCCCGATACACCCACGCGACGAACCGAAGGATGCGGGCCACCAGCGCCGCGTCGAGGAACAGGAGCGCGAACGCGAGGTCGTAGAACAGTTGTCCGCTGCCGAGCCACGGGAGGTAGATATTTCGGACGCCCGACGCGCCTAGAACCGCAAGGTAGCCCGGCAGCCAGAACGGGTACAGCGTGGCTTACAACGGTTCGACCAGCCAGCCCTCGGAGACGGGAATCCAGACGGCGAGAAGGAAGACGAACACGACGTCCGTCGAGTGGTCGCGCACCGTTCGGCGGAGGGCCGGAGAGAGTACTCCCATGGATACTAGTTGTCTCACTGACATCATAACTCCACACGATGGTCGCAGTCGCGGCGAGTCGCCACGGGTCGCCGCGTCGTGGCGTTCCTCTCCGCTACTCGTCCAACTGCCGCGCGATGTCCGCCAGCGACGACTTCGGCTGTCGGGTCACCTCGTAGACAGCGCGCTTACCCGGCACGCGCAGACCGTAGAGGTAACCGGCCTCGACTTCGTCGAGTTCGACGCTCGTCCCCGGGTTTCGGTCGTTCGACTCGGCCCACTCGACCAGTCGGTTCTCGCCTTCGCCGGGCGTGCGCGCGAGACGGCGGTTGTCGTACGCGCCGCGAATCAGCAGGCAGTCGGCGTCGCCGTCGATTTTCGCGTGGCGCTCGTCGCCGTCGAGGACGAGTCGGACGACGTCGCCCGCGCCGACGCCGTCGCCGAGTTCGGCGGGGAGGCGGAGACAGGGACGCCGCGTGCCGCCGCTTCGTTCGAGTCGGGCGCGGTACGTCGTCACCGAGGGGTTGTCGTGAGACACTCGGTCCGGCATGGTCGTCACTCCGAACTCGCCGGAGAAAAACGGTCGGAAATCGGATTCCAGAGAGTTACTCGTCGCCTTCGTCGCCTTCCTCGTCGCCGCCGAGGGCGTCGGCGACGCTGCCGCCGTCGACGACCTTGGCGTTTATCTGGACGACTTCCTCGCTGATCTCGCGACCGCGGACGCTGATGCGCTTGCGCTCGCCGTCACGGGAGGGTTTGTAGCCGACGCCGCCTTCCAGCAGCAGCGATTTGAGGTTCGGCCCCGCGACGTCCCCGCGCATTGGACGGCCCGCCTTGTCGGAGCCGCCGGTGAGTTCGAGGGTGAAGCCACTGAGGCCGACCGCGCCGCCGTCGACCTCGTCGCCGAGCTCTCGGCCGAGGAATCGGTTCGCGTCCTGTCCGTCCACGTCGAACTGGTGCGTCGTCCCGTCTTCGGGGTCGGCGACGACGACTTTGAAATCTGCCATACGGGGTAGGAAACGGTCGCGGATAAAAAGAACGTCGAAAGGCGTCGCCGGTTGCTCGCGCCTCCTCCCGGGCGTTGTCGGGTGTTTCGGCGGGTGCGACCGGTTCCATCGACTCGCCCACCCGACTCACACCCTCACTCCGGCAGTACCAACTCCGGGTCGTCCAGCGCGAACAGCACCCGTTGGTCGTTCGACAGCGGTCGGAGCGCCACTTCGAGACGCCCAGCGCTCCGGGCGGCGTTCGCCACGCCCGCAATGTCGGCGATATCGTAGTATAGCGGAACGAGCACGACCTGCCGGTCGGCGGACGCCTTCATCACCAACACCGCGAGGACGACGCCGTCTTCGCGCGTCCGGAGCACCTCTGACTCGTCGAACGTCGCCGCCTCGACGACGGCTTCGACGGCGGTGAACTCGTTGCCGGGCAGCAGCACGTCCAGTCCGCTCCAGCCGTCGTCACCATCGTCGCCGTCGCCGCCGCTGCTGTCATCGTCCCTATCGTCGTCGCTCGCGCCCAATCCGATGTTCACTCCGTTTAGCGGTATCACGTCGCCCGGATGCAGTTCCGTCGTCTCCCACCCCTCGTCTCGGTACGCCTCGGCCGTCGCCTCCATGTCGGCGACGACGGCTTCCCACGCTGTCTCCTTACCAGCCAGCGGATGGTCGTTCATACCAGCGCCTGCCGGAGCGAGAGCAAAAAGCTTCGTTTCGGCGACGCCGTGAATCCGTCCGTGACGACAGACTCCGACGGGCGACTCTCGCCGTTCGCTACTTGTTTTCGCGCTAAAATAAGGCACAACAATCATACGTGTCGTCGTGGCTCTATCCTATGCAATGTCGATTTTAGGGCAATCGCAGAACCAGATGGCAGGAAGCTCGAAGGAACAGATGGCTGAAACCGAGGAATCCGGTGCCGACGTGGCGCTCATCGCGTCGGGGCTCTCGGTGGCGCTGTCGTGGTATCAGTTCTACATCCGCGGCAACAAGACCCAGGGCATCTTCATCGGTCTCTGGCCGCCGACATTCCTCGCGTTCGCGAGCTACATGCGGCAGAAGGGGATGGCCGACCGACTCGAGAACTCGGTCGTCGTCAACCCCGAGAGCCAGGGTCTGCTGAGCCGCGTCCTCGAATAAAACTGCGCCACGACTGACCGACAGCCGAAACGCATCCCCCGAGACGTTCCTCGGGATTCGACGGTTGCGGCTTTATTTTTCCGAGCGACGTACGGTCGGACGACTTATCGCCGGACGAGCGACTGTCGGACGGACTACTCTCTGACGTTCGTTCCCGTAGCGTCGCCGAACGTCGCCGATAGCGCGCCCGTCTCGCCCGCCGGGTCGTAGACGACGCGCCCGCGGAGCGTCGTCACCTGCGGGAACACGCCCGAGAACCCCTCGAACGGCGTCCACTCGCAGTTGCTGTGGAGGCCGTCGCCGCGAATCGTCCTCGGTTCGTCGGGGTCGACGAGCACGAGATCAGCGTCCCTGCCGACTTCGACCGCGCCTTTCCGCGGCAGGTCGAAGATGCGCGCCGGGTTCGCCGCGGTGAGGTCGCGGACGCGCTCGTACGTCAGTCGTCCCTCGCGGGCCTCGTTCAAAAGCAGCGGAAGCATCGTCTCGACGCCCGGCACGCCGCTGGGGGCGCTCCAGAGGTCGGTCTCCTTCTCCTCGCGGGTGTGCGGCGCGTGGTCGGTGGCGACGATGTCGACGGTGCCGTCGGCGACGCGTTCGTAGACGGCTTCGCGGCGCGCCTCGCTCCGCAGCGGCGGGTTCATCCGCCCGTAGGTGCCCAGCTCCGAGAGATCCTCGCGCGACAGCAGGAGGTGGTGTGGCGTCACCTCGCAGGTCGCCCCCGCCTCGCTCGCGGCGTCGACGCCTTCGGGTGTGCTGGTGTGGGCGATGTGAATCGACGCCGCCGACTCCGCGCCCACGTCCAGCGCTCGCTCAACGGCGGCGGCCTCGGCTTCTGCTGTCCGGAACGCGCTCCACAGGTCAGCATCGGCCTCGCGGCCCTCGCCGCCGGCGTCTGTTCCTTTCACCGACGTGTCGAACAGTTCGGCGTCCTCGGCGTGGACGCTCACGGTGGCGCCGGCGTCGGCGGCGCGGGCGACGGCGTCGGCGAAGAGGTCGGCGTCGATACCCATGTCACCGGTCGAATCGGCGAGAAACACCTCGCCGAGCGCGAACAGCGGGCGGTCGAACAGCGAGTCGGGATCCCACGACTCCGTGACGCCGCCGCTGATACCGTAGTCGACGAGCGACTTTAGGGCGAACTCGCTCTTCTCGTCGAACGCGTCGCCGTCAATGGTCGGGGGGTTGGTGTTCGGCTGGTCGACGACGGTGGTGACGCCCCCGGCGGCGGCGCTCTTCGACCCCGTCACCCACGTCTCCTTGTGCGAGTAACCGGGCTGTCGGAAGTGGACGTGCGCGTCGATTGCGCCGGGTAGAAGCAACCGTCCGTCGGCGTCGAGTTCGAGTTCGTCCGCGTCGGCCGAGAGCGTCCCCGTGGTTTCGACCGCCGCGATGGTCTTCCCCTCGGTTCGGACGTCGACCTCGCGGCCGTCGGCGAGGCGTGCGTGCGTGATGAGCATTGTTTGGACTGCCTGGCTGTCGTCGGCCGGGGTGGTAAACGGTGACGGTCCGCGCGAGCGCGCTCGGTCCGGAGACGCTGACTCGACGCCGAGAATCCCTTATTACCTCTCGCGCCGTCTCTCACGTGGATGACGACCAACACTAATTCGATGAACAAACTGAGCATCGTCTCGACGCTCGTTGACGCTCTTGTCGCGTTCGCCAAGGGTCGGCGTATCAGCGGCGTCCTGCTCCTCGCCGCGGCCGCGCTCTCGTCGCGCGTGCGGGGAATCGGAACGGCTGTCTCGCTGCTGCTCCGCCTTTACCGACGATTCCGGTGAGCGTCTCACTCGTACCGACGCTTACCCGGTAGCCGCTTCGACGCGCTCGACCGTCGTCTCTCGGTCTTCGACAAACGCGTCCTCCAACGCCCAAGCGACTTTTTCGGCGTCGTCAACCCCTCCCGCGCGAGCGACGCTGCCGACCGACTCGGTGTCGAACGGCACCGACAGCGCCGCGTACACCGGCTCTAAGACCTGCGAGATTTCCTCGTGGTCGGCGACGAGTATACACCCGGAGACGAGCGCCGCGCCCTTGCGGACGCGCTGGGCGATGCCCGCGATCTTCCCGTTGCACTGTACGGAGTGCGCGCCCGGACAGAACGACTCCGGCGGTTCGCCGCGTTCGGCGTTGACGCCTACCGTTTCAAGTGCGCGAATCACCGTCGCTACGGCGTCGTCGTACCGCTGGTTCAACCCACGCCGCATGTCCTCGACCGGGCGGGCGTGCGCGAACGCGATCGTCGTCCCGGTGTAGGCGACGGCTCGCCCGCCGACGCTTCGCTCGACGGGCGGGTACCCGCGCACCTCGGCCGCCTCGCGGGCGGCGTCGTAGCCCTCCGCGCGGGCGTCGCGCCGTCCGAACGCGAGTTGGCGGTGCGGCGACCAGACCCGGAGCGCCGGAACGCCCGTCTCGGCGGCGTCTTCGAGCAACGCCGCCGTCACCTCGCGATCCGCCTCCGGGTCGCTCGCTCTACCGCGTACGACTCGCATGTTCTCCACTGCGACCCCGGCGCACGTAACCGTCTCGGCTTCTCGCTTCCCGTGTCCCTGCTCTCCTCGCTAGCTTCGACGGGGCTATGCTCTCGGACTCCCACCCTCCGGCAATGGCGGTCACGCTCTCTTCGCCCGTCGTCGAACGCTACCGGCGCTTCTCGCTGTACAACTCGCCGTATCCGGCGCACGACGCCGGCTGCGCCGTCGACTTCTACCCCGAGACGAACGACGGCATCTCGCCGGTTTCGGGCGAGGTGATCGACACGAAGTCGGTTCGCGCCCCGCCGAAACCGTACGCCGTCGAACAAGACAACCTCATCCTCGTCGCCGTCGACGAGGCGAACTCGCCGGGGGTTCGAGTCGACGGCGCGGAGACGACCGGCGGCGACGACGGAGACGACGAGAGCGACTACGTTGCCCGTATCCTCCACGTCGACCCGGCGGTCGAACCCGGCGACTACGTCGAGGCGGGCGAGTCGCTCGGCGAGATGGTCCGGTCGGGCTTTTTCGGTCAGTGGGTCGACAACCACGTCCACCTCGGCTTCCGCCACACCGGCCAGAACCCCTACCGCGCGGGCGGGTCGCTCCCAGTGTCGCTGGACGTCCCGGTCGAACCGCTCGCGTGGGACGGTTCGGGAACCGTCGTCGAGGTCGGCGAGACGTACGCACTGTTGGACGCGCCCTCACATCCCGACCCCGGCGCGTACTTCGCGGGAATTGCCGACGACGACGGGCGCATTCTCGACGGCGGGTTGGCGCACTACGACGGCGGCGGCGTGCTCTCGCCGACTCCTGACGACGAGGCGCGCGCAGCAGATACCTCGGACGCGATCGACGAGTCGGACGAGCCGGACACGTCGCTCTCGTTTCTCGGGTTTCCAGTCGGCGTCGCCAGTGGACGCGACGTGCGCTGGAACTCGTTCGACGTGGTGGCCAACAGCGAGCGCGCGACCGGTCTCTCGCTGTTTCTCGCGCAAGACCCGAACTTCGGCGCGAAACTCGTCTTTCACACTGGTCACCAGTTCGCCGTCGGCGACGTGGTTCGCGTCGAACTCTCGCCGAGCGACGACCCGATTCGACTCGGGTGAGTCGGCCGTTGGAGCGGCGAGCGGGTGCGGCGTCGAGCGTTATCCGTGTTGCCGGCGGTGGGTCCGCTGCCGTTCCGCGTACGTCTCGTCCGCCTCGACTTTCTCCCACACGCTTCGTAGATCAGCGCCGCCTCGCGCTTGTCGTCGGCCAGTACTGCGCCTCGCACTCCTTGCCCTCGTTGTACTTCTTGCTCACACCACCGACGAACCTCACGGCTTCGCGGGGAGAATCGCGGTCTACAAACCGCTCCGCGGGAGAACACGAGTATGGACGACTCGGACGAGATCGACCCGACGGTCGGCGACGACTCGGGGACCGGGACCGACTCGGAGGCGGTTCCGCCGGAGGCGGCGGCGCTGCTCCAGCAGTTCATCGAGCGGGAACACGGCTACCTCTCGTGGCTGAACACGCGCGTCGATAGCATCGAACGCGGGCGCGTCGTGATGTCGATTCCGTACGACGAGAAACTCACCAACACCACCTCGCCGCCGACTATCCACGGGGGCGTCGCCGCGACGCTCATCGACACCGTCGGGGGCGTCGCCCAGCGGTCGACGTTCGACGACCCGACCCAGGGCGGCGTCGCGACGGTGAATCTCAACGTGAACTACCTGCGCCGCGCCTCCGGCGACCTGACGGCGACGGCCGAAGTCGTCCGGGCGGGCGGAAGCATCGGCGTCAGCGAAATCACTGTCGAAAGTCCGACCCCCGACGGAGGTACCGAAGCCGTCGCCACCGGTCAGGCCGCCTACCGACTGTTCAGATAACTCGGCTCGCCGCTTAGGAGTACGGCTCGGTTGCTAAACCCGATGAAATGGTCGGTCGCCGATCAGTCGAACGCCACTTCGTCGAGTGCCGTCGTCTCGCCGAACAGCCAGTCGGCGTGTTCGACGGCGTACTCCTTGTGATTTTCCTCGATGTGGCCGATTGCGTCGGTGACGAGCACCGGCCGGAAGTCGCGGAGGCCGGCGCTACCGGCGGTGTGGAGCACGCAGACGTTCGCCAGCGTCCCGCAAATGAGCAGATCTTCGACGCCGTGGGCGTTCAACCACCCTTCCAGCTCCGTCTGGTAGAACGCGTCGTAGGTATGTTTCGTGACGACGTGGTCGTCGTCGCGGACGTCGAGTTCGGCGACGAGTTTGGTCTCCCACGTCCCCTCGACGACGTGTTCGCCCCAGCGGTCGAACTCGTCGTAGTAGTGGTTGCCGTCGAACTGTTCCGGGGGGTGGACGTCGCGGGTGTAGACGACGTGCGCACCGGCGTCGTGCGCGCGGTCGACGAGCGTCGACACCGGGTCGATGGCGTCCTCGCTCCCGGGGGCGTAGAGGCTACCGTCGGGGTGACAGAAGCCGTTCTGCATGTCGACGACGACGAGGGCGGTTCGATTCGGGTCGTACATACGGTTCCCTCCGGGTGCAGCGAATAAATCGTTTGGCGGACGACCGCCCAACGACACCGGACGAGACTTTCGGCGATTTCGCAAACGCTGACGCCCGGCCGACCGCTTTTCACACTCGAATTCGTTGAGGACGTATGCGACGTACACTCGCGGTCGTGGTCGCCGTGTTGATGGTGCTGTCGGGGTGCGCCGGATTCGTCGGTTCTGAGAACCCGACGGCGACGCCCGACGGTACCGACGCAGTGGACGACACCTCCGGAACCTCCGACTCGGCCGACGGCGTCGATTCAACCGACGACGCCCCGCCGGCCGGTGACGCGCCCGGCTCCGACAGCGGAGACGCGATGGCCGAGAACCCGCCGGATCCCGACTCCGACAAACTCGGCTGGGAGGGCGGCTACTGGTACAATGAGACGCTCTCGGTCGACCAGTCGGACGGTCTCAACGAGTCCGAACTCAACGCGGTCGTCAACCGCTCGATGGCGCGCGTCGAGTACATCCGTGGTCTGGAGTTCGAGGGATCGGTCCCCGTCGAAGTCATCTCGCGGGCGGAGTTCCGTAACCAGTCGTCCGGCAATAGCGCGGACTATCCGCCGCAGCGCCGCGCGTTCGACAACGCGAAGTTCGAGGCGCTGTTCATGATAAACGAGTCGACCGACTCCATCGCTGTCCAGAACACCAATACGGGGAGCTCCGTCGGCGGCTACTACAGCCCTGCAGACGAGAAAATCGTCATCGTCAGCGAGAACACCACCTCGCCGAAACTGAACGAGGTGACGCTCTCGCAGGAACTGTTCCACGCGCTCCAGGACCAGAAGTTCGACCTCACGAGCTACAACCAGTCGACGCGCGAGAAACACAACGCCGTCGACGGCATCGTCGAGGGGGACGGTAACTACGTCGACTGGCTGTACGAACAGCGCTGCGACGCCGAGTGGGACTGCCTCGAAGACAGCGCCCGAGGCGGCGGCGGTGGTCTCGCCAACTATGGACCGTACCTCATCCAGTACCAGCCGTACAGCGACGGTCCGGCGTTCGTCCGACAGCTCCGCGAACGCGGCGGGTGGGAGGCGGTCAACGCCGCCTACGAGAACCCGCCGGCGAGCACCGAGCAGGTAATCCACCCGAACCGCTACCCCGACGACAAACCGGTCGAACCCAAGGTGACCGACCGGACGAGCGGGACGTGGCAGCGACTCGAACCGGAGGGACGGCCGAACTACGGCGAACTCGGCGAGGCGGGCGTGAACGCGATGCTCGTCTACCCCATCTACGAGACGCGGGGACAGACGCAGATAATCCCCGCCCGTCACTGGTACAACCTCAACGAGAGCGGCGAAGTCGAGCAGTTCGACCCGTTCAACTACGACCACCCCTACACGGACGGGTTCCGAGGTGACCGCTTCGTCGCCTACCAGAACGACGCGGGCGAGACGGGCTACGTCTGGAAACTCGTCTGGGACAACTCCTCGCAGGCCACCGAGTTCCTCGACGGCTACGAACGAGTCTTACAGTTCCGCAGCGCCGAGAAAGTCCAGGATGCGTCCGGACCGGGGACGGTCTACCGCATCGACGAGGGTGACAACGGGTTCGCCGACGCGTTCCGTGTCGTCCAACAGGGCGACACCGTCTACATCGTCAACGCGCCGACGGTAGACGAACTGTCGAACGTCCGGTCGTCGCAGTCGTAACCCCGAGCGTCGTTTTCGACCCGGATGCGTCGCCTCGATTCGGCGCACGCTGTCTCCGGTGTCGACACCTCCCGACACGTGGCCCTGTGGGAACGCTTTTCGCTACTCGCCGCTACGTGGACGTGTGCATACGCGTATCACGCTCGCACTCGTCGTCTGTCTCGTTTTCGCCGGGTGCGCGGCACCGTTGACGGACGGCTCGGCGCTCGGCGACGGTTTCGGCCACGCCAACGACGAGGACCGCCTCGGGTGGGAGAACGGCTACGCCTACGACGACCCGCTGAACATCGACCAGTCCGACGGCCTCAACGAGAGCGAACGCGAGGCGTTCGTCGCCCGGACGATGGCCCGCGTCGAGAAGATTCGCGGACTGGAGTTCGAGGAGCCGGTTCCGGTCGAAGTGATCACCCGCGAGGAGTACAGACAGCAAAGCGGCGGCGCGAGCGACCCCAAGTACGAGGCGTGGAACAACCAGGTGTGGGAGTCGCTGCTGCTCGTCGGCGAGGACCGCAACGTCTCGGACGTGATGGATTCGGTTTACGGCGGTTCGGTGCTGGGCTACTACTCGCCGAGCGAGGACCGCATCGTCATCGTCAGCGACTCGGAGACGCCGACCATCGACCGGACGACGCTGGCGCACGAACTCGTCCACGCGCTCCAGGACCAGCAGTTCGGACTCGAAGGCAGTCCGGTGACTCAGGACGGCCAACTCGCGCGGAACGGCATCGTCGAGGGCGACGCCCGCTACACCGAGACGCTGTACGAGCGGCGCTGCGGCACCGAGTGGGACTGCGTCCCCCGCCCCGATAACGGCGGCGGCGGTGGCGGCGGCGACACCGGTGCGCCGGGCGTCTTCCTCACCATCTACGCGCCGTACGCCGACGGCCCGCAGTTCGTCCACACGCTCTACGAACGGGGCGGCTGGGACGCCGTCAACGCCGTCTACGAGGACAAACCCCGGAGCACCGAGCAGATAATCCACCCGCCGAAGTATCCGAACGAGACGCCCGCGAACGTCAGCGTCGACGACCGCTCCTCCACAGAGTGGTCGCGGTTCGACACCAAACCCGTCGCCGACACCGTCGGCGAGGCGTCGCTGTACGCGATGTTCTGGCAGAACGGCTACATCGACCGGGAGAGCCTCCAGAACAGCCCCGACGAGTTCTCGCCGTACAACTACTCGCACCCGGCGACCGAAGGTTGGGCCGGCGACGCCATCGTCCCCTACGAGAGCGACGACGGCGAGTACGGCTACGTGTTCCAGAGCGAGTGGGACAGTCAGAAAGACGCCCGCGAGTTCGCCGACGCCTACCGCGCGACGCTGACGACCCGACTCGACGCGGAGCAAGTCGGCGACGGCGTTTACCGCGTCGACGACGACAGTCCGTTTGGCGACGCATTCCGGGTGCGGCAGAACGGAACGACGGTCACTATCGTCAACGCCCCGACGACCGGACAGTTGGACGAGGTTCACGCGTCGGACTGACGCAAGGAAAGATGGATTATCTCAGCGAATTCTACATAGTAACACTATAAGAGTCCCTCTCTCTGGACTACAGGTAATGGGTTTTAGGAAACGGACCTATGCTGGCGTTACAGGGCGGAAATTCATCGTAGCCCTCGGTGGAATTTTCGTCGCACTCGTAGCCATCTATCCGTTCCTCCCTATCGTCGACGATGGCTCGTCCGAAACCTGGGTCGTCCTTGGAATTCTAGTCGGCATCCCCGGTCTCGTCCTGTCGTACGGTGGCTACCGGTTGCCCCAAACTGACATCCGTCCCGAACTCTATCCTACTGTCGGCAAGTGGTGTCTCCGCGGCATTGTGGGAGGTCTCGCCATCATGATTCCTATCGTTCTTGCGAGTGACGATCCAAATATCGTCGGAAATACACTCTTGCTCACAGCACTGGGCAGTCTCGCGGGCTTCGGCGCAGGGAGGTACGACGCGCGGGCTAAAACACGGCAACTCGAACTCCAAGAGACGGTCGATCAACTGGAAACCTCGAACGAGCGCCTAGAACGACACCAGCAGTACACCGACGACGTTCTCGACACAATTGATGATGTGTTCTATGTTTTAGACGAAAATGGATCTCTCGAACGGTGGAACCAAAGCCTCTCGGAGGTTTCTGGCTACACGGACGAGAAAATATCATCAATGACTGCAGCCGACTTCTTCGAGGACGACGACCGTGATGCAGCCGTGGCTGCAATCCACAAAGGCTTCGAGAGTGGCTCGGTGGATGTAGAGCTCGAGCTACGCACCAAGGACGGCGATACCGTCCCCTTTGAGTTCGTCGGATCCACGCTCGAGAATACGTCCGGGAACTCTGTTCTGGCAGGCATCGGGCGTGACGTTTCGGACCGTGTCGAGCGCGAACAACGGCTCGAAGAGTCCAACGAGCGGCTCGAACAGTTCGCCTACGGTGCCTCCCATGACCTCCAAGAACCGCTTCGGATGGTTTCGAGTTATCTGCGGTTGATCGAGGACCGAGCCGACGAAGAACTGACAGAAGAGACCGAAGAGTTCCTCGAGTTCGCCATCGACGGGGCCGACCGCATGCGTGACATGATTCAGGGGTTACTGGCGTACTCACGTGTGGAGCACCAAGGGGAGCCGCTCGAACCGGTCGACCTCAACGAAGTGGTTAGAGACGTGTGCGACGACCTCGACGTGCGTATAACCGAAAGTGATGCCGACGTAGACATAGAGGAGCTGCCTTGTGTGGCGGGAGATGAACGTCAGTTGCGTCAGGTGTTTCAAAACTTATTGAGCAACGCGCTCGAATATAGCGGAGACGAGCCGCCACAGGTGCATATTTCCGCCGACCGGAACAGTTCGATGTGGGAAGTGTCGGTTCGGGACGAGGGGATAGGGATCGAGCCAGACGAGCAAGATCGCATCTTTGAGGTATTTCAGCGGCTCCACTCCCAGAACGACCACGGGGGCTCGGGTATTGGCCTGGCACTGTGCGAGCGGATCGTCGAACGTCACGGCGGCGAAATCTGGGTAGAGTCCGAGCCTGGCGAGGGAGCGACGTTTTCATTTACCCTTCCGGTGAGGGATGAACATGTCGAGTGAGCCCAGAAGCGCCGAGCCGGTCGACATACTCCTCGTTGAGGATAATCCTGGCGACATCCGCCTCACGAAAGAGGCATTCAAAGATGGGCAGATCGTGAACACGCTCCACGTCGTCGAAGACGGTGTCGAAGCCCTCGATTTCCTCTTTCAACGAAACGACTACGCCGACGCACCTCGGCCCGACCTCGTGCTGTTAGATCTCAACCTCCCCCGAAAGAACGGGGACGAGGTGCTCGAAGAACTTCACGAGAACCCTGACCGCCGGCGCATTCCAGTCATCGTCCTCACGAGTTCGGAAGCCGAAATGGACGTCGTCAAGTCCTACGAACTATGTGCAAGCGGGTACCTGACGAAGCCGGTCGATCCCATCGAATTCATCGACATGATACAGGAGTTAGAGCGGTTTTGGCTCTCAATCATGCGATTGCCGACTGACACAGATCTTGATTGAGAAGCGCGCTGTATTCAACATGGCCTCGTCACACTCTCACCGAGTGAGGGTTTCAACAGAGCCGTTCCTCACTTCGCTCGTACGCGTATCCCCTCTTCACACCGCCCGACGCACAACAGGGTGACTTTTTGCGTCGCCCGCCGAACCCGACGCCATGAGCGACAGCGAGTTCGACATCGTCGGTCCGGAGGCCATCCGCGAGGGCCGCGCGACCGACGCCTACTTCGACCGAACCGAGACGACGCTCCGGCACGCGGGCAAAAACCCCGCCGTCGTCGCCGAAGTCACCGCCGACCAGTTTCCCTCCGGAGAGTTCGAGTTACTCGCTGGCGTGAAAGACGCCGCCGCGCTGTTGGCCTCGCTCGGCGTGCGCGTCGACGCGCTCCCCGAGGGAGCGCTGTTCGACGGCGGCCCGGTGATGCGCATCGAAGGTAACTACCTCGACTTCGCCCGCTTCGAGACGTCGCTTCTGGGCTTTCTCTCTCACGCCTCCGGCGTCGCCACCGCCGCGCTGGAGACGCGCGTCGCCGCGCCGGAGTCGAACGTGCTCTCGTTCGGCGCGCGCCACGTCCACCCCTCCATCGCGGCGATGGTCGAGCGGAGTGCCCTCCTCGGGGGACTCGACGGCTTCTCGCACGTCGCCGCCGGCGACGTGCTCGGCCGGGAGGCTAGCGGGACGATGCCCCACGCGCTCCTGCTCTGCTTCGGCCGCGGCAATCAGGAGGAAGCGTGGCGGGCGTTCGACGAGGCGGTTCCCGAGGACGTCCCGCGCGTCGCGCTCTGCGACACCTTCTCCGACGAGAAAGACGAGGTCGTTCGGGCGGCGGAGGTGCTCGGCGACCGGCTCTCGGGCGTCCGCCTCGACACGACGAGTTCGCGCCGCGGCGACTTCCGCCACATCGTCCGCGAGGTTCGCTGGGAACTAGAGGCCCGCGACGTCGACGGCATCGACATCTTCGTCAGCGGCGGTCTCGGCCCGGCGGACCTCCGACAGCTCCGCGACGTGGTCGACGGCTTCGGCGTCGGCGGCTACGTCTCGAACGCCGACCCCGTCGACTTCGCGCTCGACATCGTCGAAATCGAGGGCGAGGCTATCGCTAAACGCGGAAAGCTCTCGGGCGTCAAAGAAGTGTATCGGACGCCCGACGGCCGCCACCACGTTGGTCTCCGCGGCGCGGACGCTCCAGTCGACGGCGAATCGCTCTTAGAACCGCTGGTTCGCGGCGGCGAAGTCGTCCGGTCGTTCGACATCGACGCGGCCGCCGAACGTGCGCTGGCCGACGCGGCGCGAACCGGCTTCGGCGCGGAGTGAGAACGGCGAGAAGATCCTCTCGCCGCTGGTGTCGGGTGCGACGGCGTTGTTCAGGCGTGAGGAACGGACCGAACGAGGCGGAGCGTCGCGCGACGGTTGCGACTCGGAGCAGTGCCGCTGAGGCGGCCGTTACGTCTCCGCGTCGCCGAGCAGTCGACGCGCGACAGCGACGACGGAGAGCGCGCTCGCGACCACGCCGCCGAGAAAGAGACAGAGCAGCACGACGCCCGAGTACACCGGGAACCAGACGCTCTGCAGTCTCGCGAGGACGCCCGCAACGGCGACGCCGACGAACGCTGAGCCGATTGCGAGGACGAGTGCGTGCGGGAGGAAGCGAAGCGAGTAACGGAACTCCGAGTAGGGTCCCCTTACTGACTTGTCCATCATATATTCCGCGCCTGACAACGGCGAAAAGAGTTTATCGGAGGCTGCTAGAGGCGCGGTCGAGTGGGTCGCTGGGTCGCGTCGGTGAGGAAAAAGCGGAACCGACTCAGAGTTCCTGGACGCTACCGCCGTCGGACCGCTCGCGGAACACTTGGCCCTCGAACAGCGTCACCATCGTCTCTTCGTCCTGCCACGCGAACGGGGAGAGACGCGCCTTCCGGCAGACGCGCGTGAGGTACTCCTCCTTGCTCCAGCCGTTCTCGACGGGAATCGTCGGGTAGAGCCAGCCGTGCTGCCCGCCGCTGTCGACGGCGACCCCGTGGGTACCGAGTTCGAGGTCAGTGAGTGGGTCGTTGGTGAGGATGTGGTCGTTGACGATGCAGACCGAAATGTTCAGATTCGGGAGTTCGGGCGGTTCGACTTCCGAGCCACACGAGTCGCCCGACGCCGCTTGGATGGCGGCGTCGACTATCGCGTGGCCGAGTTGGTCTTTCCCTCGATACGCTCCTGCACACCCGCGGAGTTGTCGTCGTCCACGTGTGGACTGTAGCCGTACGAACGCGCCCGTTCGAGCATAGAACGCGTCACGCATGCTCCCCGGTTGCTCTCGTTGGCCGTGCAAGACGAACGATTCGACCGACTCTCGAGCGAGTTCGACGGCCCGAGCCCCATCCTCGTAGGAGAGGCGTATGGTCTGCGCCTCGGACATACAACCATTCAGGAGTGCTGTTGACTTGAACGCTTCCCTTCACACAAGACACCGTTTTGACGGATTTTAATGCCCGCATAACGGCGCAAAATCCGACCGAACGACTTATTCGACTCCTGAGGCTATGCCAACTCGGCAGAGAGAGCCCGACCACCGTGACCCGCGACGCGCCTCGCGCGCCGTTGGGACATGAGGAAAGTCCCCCCACCGTCCGAACGGGTGACCGGGCGCAAGCCCGGAGTCGGAGACGGCTGGCTCTGGAACAGAAACGAGACCACTCGGTCCGACCGATGACGTGTAAAGCTCGCTCCGGCCTCACCGCCGGAGCGGTGCGCGAATCTGACCGTAAGGAAGGAGAGTTAACCCACCGAGGATGGACGGCCGAGAACGGATGGAACGGCGAAACCTCACCGGTGCAAGTCCGCGCCACGCGGTCTGCGGGCGACGCGATTCGTGCGTCGCCCACAGGTCGCACGGTAGTTCGGACGACGGACGCGGACGCTCAGCCGAATGTCGGGGCGAACAGAAGGGGGCTTACTCCTCTCAGCCGCTTTTCGCGCCGAGCGACGCGCCCGTCCGCCCCCCGGATTATTAACCGAAACCCGTACCAGTAATAGCAGAGACGTAACTCCACCCCCGATTATGGTAGTTCGATTAATAAGCTTGCGTCGACTACGTCGAGACAATGACTGATTCACGCCCGGACAACACCGACGACTGTGGGTGTTGCTCGGCGCACGACGACCATGCCTCCGACTCGCCACGCCGTCACGACGCGTCTTCTTCTACGACTCGCGAGAGCGGCGACGGCGACGAGGCGACGCTCCGTCTCTCTGTGCCGGAGATGGACTGCCCCTCCTGCGCCGGGAAGGTCGAGCGCAGCGTCGAGACGCTCGACGGCGTCGACCGAATCGACCCGCAACCGACGACCGGTACGCTGCTCGTCGACTACGACCCCGAACGAACGACGCCCGAGGCGGTCAGCGAGCGGGTTGAGGCCGCGGGTTACACCGTCGAGACGACGGCCCGAGAGACGCTCTCGGTGCCGGAGATGGACTGTCCCTCGTGCGCCGGAAAGGTCGAGAACGCTCTGAAGTCGACGCCGGGAATCGTCGCCGTCGAGACGCAGCCGACCACCGGCCGCGTCGAGGTGACGTACGATCCGGACCGCGTCTCCCGCGGCGGCCTCGTCGCCGCCGTCGAGTCGGCGGGCTACTCGGTCGAGGAGACCACGGACTCGACGGACTCGATCTGGCGAACCAGCCGCGCGCTCAAGACGTGGGCCGGGGCCGTCCTCCTTCTCGGCGGCGTCCTCTTCGAGTGGGTGCTGCCGGGACTGGACTCGACGCTGTTCACCCTCGGCTACGACGTGACGGTGGCGTGGCTGTTTTTCCTCGGTGCGGCTGCGGTTGCCGGACAGGAGATCGTCCGCAACGGCTACTACTCCGCGAAGAATCGCAGCCTCGATATCGACTTCCTGATGGGAACCGGCGTCGTCGGCGCGATACTCGTCGGTCTGCCGTTCGAGGCGGCGACGCTCGCGGTGCTGTTCAGCGTCGCCGAACTGCTCGAACGGTACTCGATGGACCGTGCGCGCAACTCGCTGGAGACGCTGATGGAACTGTCGCCCGATACGGCGACGGTGCTGAGAGACGGTGAAGAGACCACAGCCCCCGTCGAGGACGTGGCCGTCGGCGAGACGGTGGTCGTCCGTCCAGGCGAGAAGGTGCCACTCGACGGCACCGTCACCGACGGCCAGAGCGCCGTCGACGAGTCGCCCATCACGGGCGAGTCGGTTCCGGTGGACAAGGCACCCGGAGACGAGGTGTTCGCCGGGAGCATCGCCGCCGAGGGCTATCTGGAGGTGGAGACGACCGCGACCGCCGACGAGTCGACGCTCTCGCGGGTCATCGAGATGGTCGAGGACGCCCAGCGCGGCCAGACCGAGAGCGAGCAGTTCGTCGACCGCTTCGCGAACTACTACACGCCGGTCGTCGTCGCCGCCGCCGTCGTGACGACGGTCGCCTCGCCGTTCGTCCTCGGCGTCGGGTGGAGCGAAGCGTTCACCCGCGGTCTGACGCTCCTGGTCATCGCCTGCCCCTGCGCGTTCGTCATCTCGACGCCCGTCTCTGTCGTCTCCGGTATCACGAGCGCTGCGCGCAACGGCGTGCTCATCAAGGGGGGCCAGCACCTCGAATCGATGGGTCGCGTCCGTGCCGTCGCCTTCGACAAGACGGGGACGCTCACGACGGGCGAACTCGGCGTCACCGATGTCATCGCGCTTAACGGCAACGACGAGACCGAGGTCCTCCGCTGCGCCCGTGCCGTCGAACAGCGCAGCGAGCACCCCATCGCGACGGCCATCGTCGACCACGCTGAACGCGAGGGCGTCGCCGACCGCGACGTCGATAACTTCGAGTCCATCACCGGCAAGGGCGTGAAGGCGAACCTCGACGGCCGGACCCACTACGCGGGGAAACCCGGTCTCTTCGGCGACCTCGGGTTCGACCTCGAACACGCCCACGTCGAGACCGACGGGGGGATTGCCGACGGGGGCGTCGTCGCGGAGGAAGTCGCGACCGAGACGAAAGACTGCACGCACGGCGCGTACCTCGACCTCGTCAACGAGACGATTCCACGCCTCCAGGCCGAGGGCAAGACGGTCATCGTCGTCGGCACCGAAGACGAACTGGAGGGCGTCGTCGCCATCGCCGACACCGTTCGTCCGGAGGCCAAGCGCGCCGTCGCCCGACTCCACGAACTCGGCGTCGAACGCGTCGTGATGCTCACCGGCGACAACGAGCACACCGCTCGCGTCATCGGCGAGCAGGTCGGCGTCGACGACGTTCGCGCGGACCTCCTCCCCGAACAGAAGGTCGACGCCGTCGACGCACTGCGCGAGGAGTACGAACACGTCGCCATGGTCGGCGACGGCGTCAACGACGCGCCCGCGCTCGCCACCGCTACCGTCGGCATAGCGATGGGCGCGGCCGGCACGGACACGGCGCTCGAAACGGCGGACGTGGCGCTGATGGGCGACGACCTCTCGCGCATGCCGTACCTCTACGACCTCTCGACGCGCGCCGGTCGCGTCATCCGCCAGAACATCTGGAGTTCGCTGGCCGTCAAGGCGATTCTCGCCGTCGGCGCGCCGCTCGGAATCGTGCAGGTCATCCACGCCGTCGTCATCGGCGACATGGGGATGAGCCTCGGCGTCACGGGCAACGCGCTCCGACTTGCCAACGTCCAACCGGAGGACAGCGCGCCGGAGGCCGTCGCCGCCCGAAGCGCCGACTGAGACGTTTCGCGCTAGTCTCGTAAATCGGGAATTCCCACACTCGCGACTTTTCCCAGCTTCGTTCCTGGTTTCGACCCTGCCGTTTTCGTCGTCTGTCTCGAACTTGTTCTCCGTTCCAAGTGTAAGCACAAACGGAGGGTCGCAACGCTCATACGTTCGCCTGCAGCAACTCACCACGTATGCCGTCTCGACTGCAAACGCTCGCTGTCGTGGCTCTCCTCCTCGTCGCGGGGTGTCTCGGTCCCCTCACCGACGGGGGAAGTTCGTCCGACGTGCCGCTCCCCGGCAGTTCCTCGACGTCGACCGAACGCGGCGGTGCGACGGCCGACACCGGCGCGAATCCGTGGGGCGACGACCCGATAGTCGTCGCCATCGATAACCGCGGCGAACCCGGACGCGAGTTCGCGCCCCTCGTCCGCGACGCGACCAACTACTGGGAGACGAACGCCGAACGGTACGCCGGGTTCAACGTCTCCTACCGCGTCGCGCCCGACGCCGAGAACCCCGACATTGTCGTCCAGTTCGTCGACGAGGTGCCGAGCTGCGACAACGTCACCCACGCCGCCGGGTGCGCGCCGCGAATCACCGACTCGCGGCAGATTCAGCGCCCCGAGAACGTCTCGGTTCGGACCGGTCTCTCAAACGAGTCGACGACGCTCGTGCTCCAACACGAGTTCGGCCACACGCTCGGTCTCGGCCACGACGACAAACCGGCGGACGTGATGGCCGCCTCGTCGGTGCTGTACACCGAACCGCAACCGAACGCGACCGAACGGGCGTTCCCGTGGACCGACCCCGAGTTCACCGTCCACGTCGACGCCGAGAACGCCTCCGACCCCGACGGCGCCCGCGAACAGATTCGCCAGGCGTTCGAGTACTACGAAGACGGTGCTGACGGGAGCGTCCCCGGTAACCTGACGTTCGAGTACGTCGACTCGCCCGACGACGCCGACGTGACGATTCGCTTCGCCGACGGGTCGGCATGCCGCCCTAGCATCGATTCCGGGTCATGTGCCGTCACCTCCGGGCCGGACCCCGATGGCGACGATAAAATGGAGCACTACGACCGTCTCGACATCACGCTCGTCGACCTCGACACCGACGCCGTCGGCTGGCACGTCGGCACGTGGTTCGCCTACGGTCTGGGCGCGGAGGAGGCCTCCGAGAAACCCGAACCGTTCCAGGACGCCAGTCCCAGCGACAAGCGAAGCGACTGGTGGGAGTGACTGTCGCCGACACAGTCATTTCCCCCCTCTTCGAAGACGGTGTATGGCCTCCCTCCCGCCGTCTCCGGCCTCCTCCTCCCGGTCGTCGCCGCCGACGTCCTGCGACGACACCGATCGCGTCGAGTGGCGCGCCGCGCCCGGACGCGAACTCGCGGAACTCGCCAAACACGGACTCGCCGGACTCTCCCTCGCGCTTTTCTCGCTCGTCGCGGTCGGGATGCTGTTCTTCGCGTTCGGTACCTCGGTCGACGGCTACGCCGGCGTGTTTCTGATGCTGCTGATCGTCGGCGGACCCTTCTCGTTACTCTACTTCGTCACCGCGATCGGCGCCGGCGGCACCGAGTCACTCGTGAAACTGATTCCAGGCGCCGAGACGCTCTCGCTACCCGGTGTGACGGTGGCGATGCTCGGCGGCGGCGTCGCGATCCTGTCGGTGTTTGTACACCCGCTGTTGCCGGTCACGTACGCTGCGACTCTCGTCGGACTGTACGTCGTCGATAGGGCACAACGAACGGCGGGCGTCGTCGACGCCGGGACGGCGACGTTCACTCGGCACGTCGGTGAGACTGAACTCCGACACGACGTGTCGTCGTTCGCGGGACTCCGCTCGTTCCGAGTCGGCGACTACGTCCTCTGTTGGCTCCAGTTCAACGGCCTCGCGCTCGGTACGCCGCGACTCGTCGTCTTCCCGGCCGCGAAGTTCCCGGCGATTCGAGCTACCTTCGACGAGATTCGAACAGCGGAACGCGACGAAGATTCGTCCGCACCCGGTGTCGGGGTCTACTCCGCCATTTTCGGGCTGTTGTTCGTCGGTCTTGCGGCGGCTATCGTGGTGGTCGTGGCGAATCCGCTGCTCTCGTTCTACGCGACCACCATCTTCGGACTGCTCGGCGCGTTCTTTCTCTTTCTCGCGTGGAAGTCGTAGAACCAGAGCCCCGTCGCCGCGGAGCGTTCTTGTCGGTCGCGCGCGAACCGCCGAGTGTGAACCACGAGGAACTGGAGAGCGCGCTTCGCCGCGAATTCGACGGCACCGACGCCGAGTTCCGCGTCGTCGTCCGACAGGCCGGCGACCTCGCCGACGTCGGACGGGTCGAGACCGACAGGGGCGTCCCGCTCACCGTCGACGCCATCGTCGACGATCTCTCGGACGCGCCCGACGGTCGCGTCGCGAGTCGGTGGAATTGGTGGCTCGGCGCGCTCGAAGCCGCTTACGGCGGCTACGAACCGTATCAGGTGCGCTGGATACCGAAAGAGTAGCGTCCGCGAGCGGAGTCTGGTTCGATTCGGTCGATTCGGCAGGTTCGATTGCTTTAGCCGCGTCAGTCGCTCTGTCGTCCCGACGACGGAGGTTCGTCGGGGATGAGACTCAGCCCGGGAAGGTCGAGCACCGCCAGAAACCCGTGCGCGTCGATGACGTGTCTTCGTAGTGTCGAGACCGAGACACCGACGAAGGTCTCCGAACACTCCTCTAAGGGGCAAGCACCGGTGAACCGGTCGTGGTCGCGGTCGGCCGTACTATCGTCGCTCACACAGACCACCCCGGTTCGGAACGACTCGTCGTAATTTCGTTCAGAATAGTGATGGGTGAGTCGAGGTACACGGCTGAACCTGCGATTTAAGGGTTGTAAACTTTCTGTTAAGCCGGGACGAACCTTTCGGATCTTGCTCATGTAACGCGTAGCCGATACGGCACCGTCGCCGCGGCAGCGGCCTCTCACGCCCGCGACAGCGCCGCCAACACGTCGTCGGTTTCTGTCCGGTCGGTCGTCTCGTCGCTCATGCATCTAACTCGTCGAGCAGTTCGACGAGGTCCGAAAACGAGCGGACAACGAACTCAGGTCGGTACGGTTCGGGGTCGGGGTCCATGTTCGAACCGAGTTCGCCGACGTACCACGCCGCCTGCAACCCCGCGCCCTGCGCGCCCGCGACGTCGTATCTCAGCGAGTTGCCGACGTACAGCGTCGACGCGGCGTCGATGTCGAACGCCTCGACCGCAGCGTCGAACGGGTCGCGGTGCGGCTTTCGACGCGTCATGTCGCCCGCGTAGACGACGACGTCGAACGCGTCCGCGAGGCCGAGCGACGCCAGTTTGACCGACTGGCGCTCCTCAGGACCGTTCGTCACGAGTCCGACGGGACCGACGTCGCGCGCTCGCTCCAGCGCCCCCCTCGCGCCGGGGTGCAGCGACACTTTCGAGTAGTCGACCACGTCGAGAAAGCCCTGGGCCAGCGCGTCCGCGTCGACGGGGTCGGACGCTCCACGCTCGTCTTCCGAATTGTGGGCGTACTGCGCGGCGACTATTGTGAACCCGCGCGCCAGATAGCCCAGTTGGTCGTCGGGGTCGGGCGGCCCCTCCAGCGCCGTCCAGAGGTCGCTCGGTTCGCCGAACGGGTCGACGCCCGCCCGCTCGAACGCGCCGTAGTAGATGGTCTCACCGTCTTGGTCTTGCCGACAGAGCGTCCCGTCGAGGTCGAACAATACGGCGTCGAGGGTGTTCACGCCCGTTCTACGCGCGAATCCGGCAAAACTCCCTCGTCGTCATGTGCCCCTCGTCGCCGCCTGAGGGTCTCGGGGATGATGCACCCGGATTCTCCTCTGGCCGATTCGAACGGAACCGACGGACCCAAAGCGTCCTACCCGTTAGCGACGCCAATGAGACTCCAGTTTCTCGGCGGCACGCGCGAGGTGGGCCGCAGCGCCATCCTCGTCAACGACCGCCTCCTCCTCGACTACGGGATGCTGACGGGTAACCCCCCGCAGTTCCCCGTCGGATCGGTCGACCCCGAGGCGGTCGTCGTCTCCCACGGCCACCTCGACCACGTCGGCGCGATTCCCTCCCTCCTCTCCGGCGACGCCCGCCCGCCCATCCACTGGACCCCGCCGACGTACGAACTCGCGATGACGCTCGCCCGCGACACGCTCAAACTTCACGGCGGCACCTACAACTGCCCGTTCACCGAAAACGACCTCAAGCGCGTCACCGAAGTCGCCGAGACCCATGGCTACCGCGAGACGTTCGAGGCCGCAGGCCACGAGGTGACGTTCTACAACGCGGGCCACATCCCCGGTAGCGCCCACATCCTCGTCAGAGAGAAACGAAGTTTCTCTGGCAGCCGGACGCAGTCCGGCGACGACGGCGAAACGCGCCTGCTCTACACGGGCGACTTCCACACCGACAACCAGCGCTTGGTGTCCGGAACGACCGCCCGGCCCGACGCGGACGTCGTCGTCTGCGAGAGCACGTACAGCGACGTCGAACACGAGACACGAGCCACGGTCGAAGAGCAGTTCGCACAGAGTGTCAAGATGACGCTCTGGGAGGGCGGCACGGTGGTCGTCCCGGCGTTCGCCATCGGCCGCACCCAGGAGCTGATGCTCGTCTGCGACGCCCACGACATCGACTGCTACGTCGACGGGATGGGTCAGCGCGTCACCCGGATGCTCCGCACCTACCCGGAGTTCGTCCGTGACGCCGACGCGCTCCGCCGGGCGACGTCGAACGCACGGTTCGTCACCGGTCGCGACGGCCAAAGAAAGCGCATCGCCCGCAAGAACACGGTCATCATCACCACCTCGGGGATGCTCTCGGGCGGCCCAGCGATGACGTATATCCCCGAGATTCGTCGGAACCCGGTGAACAAGATAACCATGACCGGCTATCAGGTCGAGGGGACGCCCGGCCGGAGTCTGCTCGAAACCGGGAGTGCCGAAATCGACGGCCGCATCATGTCAGTCAGCGCGCGGACCGAGGCGTACGACTTCTCGGCGCACGCGGACCGAGACGGACTGCGGGCGTTCCTCGACGACTACCGGGACGTACCGGTGTTGGTCAACCACGGCGACCGCTGCGAGGCGTTCGCGGCCGAACTCCGCGACGACGGCTTCGAGTCCGCCGCGCCGGAACTCGGCGAGACGGTCCACGTCTGAGTTACGCCGACCGGCGCAGTCCGCCGAAACTTACAGTCCGCCCGCCCCGGAGTCGGCGTCGGGGAGGTTCACTTCTTCGGCGGGCAGACCGAGTTCCTCTAGCGCTTGCTTCAGGTGCTTGCCCTCGGCGTACTCCGCGCCCTCTTTGACGCGCTTCGCCTGCGCCAGCGCGAGCACCTCGCCGCGGCGCTCGTCGGGGATTTCGAACTTGTCGGTGGAGAGTTCGATGACGAACCCGTTGTGGTCGGTGGTGTACACCGAGTGAAAGATGCCGCGGTCGAACTCGTTGTAGTGGTGGCCTCGCTCCTCCAGCGCGTCCTTTATCTCCTCGATGCGCTCCGGTTCGAACTGGAAGGCGACGTGGTGGACGCCGCCAAGGGGCGTCCGCTGCGGACCACGGTTCGACTGCCGCCCTTCCTCGACGAAGAACGTCAGCATCCGGCCGTCGCCGGTATCGAAGAAGAGGTGCGTGACGTGCGGCGCATCGAGGTTCGGCTGTTTCAACACCAGCGGCATGCCGAGAACGTCGCGGTAGAACGCGATGGTGTCCTCGACGTTGCTGCCGACGAAGGTGATGTGGTCGACGCCGGCGGTGTGAAACGGCGCGTCGGGGAGTTCGGCGGTGACTTCGACGTCGCTTGCGGACTGGTTGTCGCTCATGCCCCTACCTAGTCGCCGATAACGGAAATACACTCGCTGACGCGAGCGTCACCCGGTTACGTGCGTGTCAGTACCGGCCGCCGGCGGTCCCGCGTCTCGTCGTCGAACAGTGCGGAGTTTCGCGTTCGAGTGCGTCTCAGTCTCTCACTGCGGTTCTCGATACGGCCACTCCGGATCCCGCTGGTCGCGCGTCGTCGGGTTTCGGAGCGTTTCGGGCCGCTGTCCGCGACGCGCCCAGCCGAAGCGTTGGACGTTCTCCCACGCGTCGACGAGCGCGTCGGGGTTTTCGCCGTGAGTTGCGTTCACCAAGTCGAACTGCTCGGGGTCGTCGGTCCACGCGCAGATTTCGCAGGCGTCGTACGTTCCGCGTTCGCCCCGGCTCAGCGTCCGGAACCCACAGCACGGACAGAACCCTCGCAGTCGAGAGTGCCGTCGAGCCATACCGATTAGTCCACGCCCGAGTATATCAATCTTTCCCGAATGTCTGTGAGATAATCACGACTTCGAGACGATACGCCACGATACGCCACGGTAGAGAGTGGCGATTCGACGTGCGTTGTATCTTCGTAAAGCCGGACCCACGGTGTCGCCGACAGGCGATTCTGACAGCGTCGCCGGCGAGCGATTTCGACCGCATCGACGGGGCGGCAGTCTACTCGCTCGACTCGATCTCGGCGAGCGCCTCGAAGTCGTACTCGACGCCGGTCAGTTCCTCGGAGACGCTCCAGAGTCGCCCGGCGCTCACCTCGTCGTACGACCGGTCGCTCGACTCCTGCACCGCGGGATGGCCGCGCATGTTCATCAGGCCGTCGGGACCGACGTAGCTTCCGCCGTCGACGTCTTCGGTCGCCGCGTACAGCATCGGGAGTGCCCCCCACTCGGCGGACTGCGCGACGACGGCATTGGCGACGCGCATCATCACCTTCCGCGCCGTCGACCCCTTCGCTTCCGGTCCGCGGTGCTGGAGGTTCGTCGCCGCGTAGCCGGGGTGACAGCCGACGCTTCGGACGGTCTCGATGCCCGCGTCGTCCAGTCGTCGCTGGAGTTCGTAGGCGAAAAGCAGGTTCGCCAGTTTGCTCTGGGCGTACGCCCCCCACTCGTCGTAGGACTCCTCGCCCTGCAGGTCGTCGAACTCGATCTCGCCCGCCTCGTGCACGCCGCTGCTCTGCGTGACGATTCGCGCGTCGTCGCCGGTGAACTGGTCGAGCAGCAGGCCCGTGAGCGCGAAGTGGCCGAGGTGGTTGACGCCGAACTGCGTCTCGAAGCCGTCCTCGGTCTCGCTTCTCGGAATCGCCATCACGCCCGCGTTGTTACAGAGGATATCGAGTCTGTCGTGGACGTCCTCGAACGTCTCGGCGAACGTCCGAACCGACCCCAGGTCGGCTAAGTCGAGTTTTTGGAGCTCGAGCGCGCCGCTCGGGCGGTTAGAGCCGAGTTCGGCTCGCGCCTTCTCGCCCCGCTCCAGGTCCCGACACGCCATGACGACGTGCGCGCCGCTGTGGGCGAACGCCCGCGTCGCGTGATAGCCGAGACCGCTGTTCGCGCCGGTGACGACCACCGTCTGTCCGTCGAGTCGAGGCATGTCCGCAGCCGTCCAGCCGTCTCTCGTCATGTCTGTACGTAGCGTCTCGACCGCAAAGAACGTTGTAGCGTGATTACAGTTCGCTGGACCGTCTCAGTCCTCCGATTCGTCCGCCTCGTCTGCGTAGTCCACGCTGTCTGCTCCGGCCGCGTCGCCCGCCTCGTCGAGTTCGTCGAGTCCGAACTCGTCGATGGTTGTCTGCTCCGATTCTATCATCTCGTGGCCGCGGTACTTCTTGTAGAGCCGCTTCAGCTTCGGGTAGCCCGCCTGCTGCTGGAGCGTCCACTCCGTCGCGAACGAGCCGTCGTCGATGCCGTCCATCTTCTCGCGCATGAACTCGCGCAGCGGTTCGCGGTCGAACTCGTCGATGCCCGATAGCTGTCCGTACTGGCTCGTCATCGAGTGCAACGGCATCTGTTCGACGAGTCCCATCGTCGCCGCCTTCCGGAAGATGTGGCTCAGTTCCTGCGAAAGGTACTGCTCCATCAGGATGGCCTCGGGCGGCGCGCCCGCCTCGCGCTCGACCTCCCATTTGGCGATGAGCGCGTTGGCGATGACCGGAATCAGCCCCTGCTCGGTCAGCAGGTCGAGTTTCGTCTCCGTCTCAAAGTCTCCCTCGATGACGCCTGAGCGCGTCGCGCCGATGCCGTGGGCGATGGCGAGCGCCACGTCGAGCGCCTCTCCTGACGAATCGTGTTCGACGGCGAGAAACGCAGGCGCGCCGCGGCCGTCGACGTACAGTTCGCGGACCATCGCGCCGACCATCCGCGGGGCGACCATCACGACGTCCACGTCGTCGGGCGGCGAGATGTACTCGTAGGTGACGTTGTAACCGGAAGCGAAGTTGAGCACGTCGCCCGCCTCCAGGTTCGGTTCGACGTGTTCTTCGTAGACGGCGGGGGCGACTTCGTCAGGGACGAGGAGGAAGACGACGCTCGCGACGGAGACGGCCTTACTCGTCTCGTAGACGGGGAAGCCGTCCTCTTGGGCCTCGTCCCACGAGGCGTCCTTGCGGTTGCCGACGACGATGTCCTCGACGCCCGCGTCGCGGAGATTCTTCGCCTGCGCCTGCCCTTGGTTGCCGTAGCCGATGATGGCGACGGTGCGCCCGGCCAGCGCGTCGAGGTCGGCGTCCGATTCGTCATAGACGGTGGAGTCGGCCATGTTCTCTCTGCGTACGACCTCCGGAAATAGCTTCGTGCCGACGCTGTCCGCGTTTTCGGACGTCGTCAGCGAATCACTACAGCCCAAGGACTTTGCCTCGTTTCGCTGTACATCCCGTATGCCACACGCAGGCGACATCGACGAGGACATCTCGGAAGCGGAGCGGCAGGCGCTCCACGAGTTCCAAGTCGGCATCGAGTACGTGTACCGCGGCTACGGCGCGCTGCTCGACTTCCACCACCACCTCGGGCACGCGATGGACCGGATGGCCAACGCCGAAGAACAGCTCCGGGCGGCGGGCCACGAGGAGTTAGCTAACGAACTCCGGGACCGACACCTCCCGTCGGGGGCGCTCGACGACCGATGGTCGTACGAGATCGTCAGCGACTTCCGGCGAAGTTTCCTGCAGGAGATAACCGACTACGAGGCGAACGTCCGCGACGAACTCGTCGACGGACTCGACCACGTAACCGAGCGACAGCAACAGTCGGAGTGGCGCGAACGCGCTGAGAGCGACGCATGGAAGTCGGAGTAAGCGAAAAAGAACCCGTTCAGTCGTCGCTGCCGGCGTGTTCGATGGGTGCGGCGTCCAGACAACCTCCCCCTGGAACCAACCGTCGAACCCCGAGAGCGCGTCGATCACCTGTTCGCGCTGTAGAACCGCGAAGCCGAGGAGGTCGACGAACCCGAGACCGGTCGTCTCGGTCACCGTCTCGCCCAGTACGAGCCACCCGGTGAGCGTCGCCACCGTGTGGACAGCGTAAGCCGTCAGGTTCGCGCGAGTCGGCTCCGCCAGCTCGATGGGCAGGAAGTACGCGGCGTAGGCGACGCCGGTTCCGAGCACACCGACGTAGGCGACGGCGGCGAGCGCCTGCCTCGCTACACCCGACTGTAGCATCGCGGGGGGTTGGTTCTACGTATGTCTAACGTACGCCCTCTCATCGTGACAATCGTGTACTGTACCTTGGGTCGTGCTCTCACAGTTCCTGTCGCTGTGGACGCTGGGGGACGTGTCCGCCAAACCGCAGACGACTCGGGGTTACTCGTCGTCGTTCGCCGCCTTGACGCGCCGGGCGTACTTCTCCAGTTCATCGGCGAGCGTTCGCGCTTGCTCGGCGGTGAGCGTCACGCGGTCGGCGTGCGGCGGAAGGTGCTCTAACTGGGTGTTGTCCAGTTCGAGTTCGAGCGTCACGGCGTCGGGGTTCTTCCGCGGCGCGGTGACGTTGAGGACGGCGAACGCCTCCTCTTCGAACTCATGGCCCGTCGCGGTGGCGTCGAGCATGTCGAACGTCGTGTAGGCGTTGACGCGGAGCAGTCGGTCTGGCATGGTCGTTCTTGCGTCCGGTCGACAATGGGCGTGACGGGTCGTCGTGGATGCCGGCGGCCACGTCCAGAAATCGCATTGCTGGACGAAGATTAACTCGCGGAAGCACAGTCTCCGCGAAGGTGATAGTAAAAGGAGTGGCGTACTCGTCGAAACCGGCTGCAATCTCGTCCCAAGCGGCCTGTGTTTCTCGGGTATCCTTAGCGGTCATGGGTGTCCCTCGCTTTGTCAGACCGGCATACGGGACTGTGAAATCGCCCTTGAATGCCTCTACCTGTACTATCGTCTGCCGGGTTCACGTGTACTGTCATCGTCAGATCACTCCTAGAGACGCGATGAGAAAGCAAACTATTTATCACTAATATTCGTTATATAATTGGGGGCCTCATATAATGGAGGGGAATTCCCTTGAGATCCCATCTTTGCTGAATCAACCCTCTGCATACAGCACATGGTTCCTATCAACGGTTGAGAATTTTGACAAAGCTGCAAACAACTATCTATACGCGAACGACCGAAGGGAGCGAGCGGGCCGAGGAGAGAACGGAAGCCGCGAAGAAAGCTTTTGCCGAGGGCCGCTAAAGGCGGCCCGCAGCGCAAAAGGTCGGAGTTAGTCGTCCGAGGTAATCGGCGTCCCGTCGGCGCGGGCGGGCGCGGGACTGTCGTCCATGTCGTCGTCCTCGGCGTACGGGTACCACGTCAGCTTCGTGTTGTGCATGTACGGGTCCTCGTAGTCGGTCTCCTCGGGTTCGATGAGGTCCGCGAGCGCCTCCTCGTCGGTGCGCTCGACGAACTCGCGGAACGTCTCGCTCCCCTCGCGCTGCGCTTCGAAGTTCGCGAGCAGGTTCGCGATAGCGCCCGGCACCTCGTCGGCGGGGATGCGCTGGCCGACCCAGTCGGCGAACTGCGGGTTCTCGCCGAGGCCGCCGCCGAGACCGATGTCGAGCGCTTCGACCGCCTCACCGTTCTTGCGCGTCTTCATCCCGCGGAGGCTCACGTCCGCGATCTGTGGCTGCGCGCAGGAGGCCGTGCACCCCGAGAGGTGGATGTGGAAATCCTCGACTCCTTCCGGAAGCTCCACGTTCTCCTTGAGCCAGCGTGCGTAGCGCACCTGCCGGTTCTTCGTCTCGACGATGGAGAGCGAGCAGAACTCCGTGCCGGTGCAGGCGATGGAACCGCGCATGAACGGGTGTGGGTCCGGTGAGTACGTGTCGAGAAGCTCCTCGGCGAGGAACTCGTCGAGGTTCTCCTCGGGCACGTCGGTGACGATGGCGTTCTGGCGCTGCGTGAGGCGGACTTCGCCGGAGGCGTACTCGTCGGCGAGATCGGCGAGTTCGAGCACGTCCGCCGCGCCCATTCGGCCGACCATGACGTTCAGCCCGACGTAGTAGTTACCGTCGTTCTGCTCGTGGACGCCGACGTGGTCGGAGTGACCGCCGTTCGCGTAGCCGGAGTTGTATGAGTACTCCTCGCGGAGGTCCTCGCCCGCGGTCGGCAGTTCCCAGTCGACGTACTCCTCCTGGAGGACGCGGCGGAACTTCTCGGCGCCCCACTCGTCGGCGAGGAACTTGACGCGGGCGTTGTAGCGGTTCTCGCGGTCGCCGTAGTCGCGGAACAAAGCTGAGATGGCGCCGCCGACTTCGCCGGCTTGCTCGGGCGTGACGAACACGTCGAGGTCGCGGGCCAGACGCGGTTCGTTGCGGGCGAGGCCGCCGCCGACGCGGACGTTGAACCCCTTCTCGCCGTCTTTGGTCGCGGGTTCGTACGCGAGGTCGTTGATGTCGCCCTGCCCGCAGCCCTCGCGGCAGCCGGTCACTGACACCTTCCACTTCCGCGGGAGGTTCGTGTGATCTTCGTGTCCTTTGTACGTCTCGTGGAGGTCCAAGGCGACGGGGAGCGCGTCGACGTGCTCGTGTTTGTCCTTACCGGCGACGGGACAGCCGACGATGTTCCGCCAGGAGTCGCCGCAGGCCTGCTGCGTGGAGAGTCCGTTCTCGTCGAGTTTCTCAAAGATGGCCGGAATGTCTTCGAGGCGAATCCAGTGGAGTTGAATGGACTGGCGAGTAGTGTAGTCGGCGTACGCCGCGCCGAACTCGGGGTTGACCCCGGGACCGCGGGCGAACTCGTCGGCAATTTCGCCGACGGCGCGTAGCTGTCCGGGTTCGAGCACGCCGTTCGGCGTCCCGATGCGCATCATGAAGTAGCTCTCCTGCCCGTTCCGCTGGTGGTACAGCCCCCACCACTTGAAGCGCTCGAACCAGGCGTCGCGTTCGTCTTCGGGAATCGAGTCCCAGCCCGTCTCGGCGAACTCAAACAGATGCTCCCGGATCTCGTTGCCGTACACCTCGTCCTTCCATCGCTCCACGTCGGTCGGCATTGGACTCCCTTATCGCCTGCATGCCTAAACCAGTCGCTGCCCCGTCAACCATCCCCGGTGCTCACCGAAAGAGGATGTTGTTGCCGGCTGCGGTCGCCGTTACGGTCGACGGCTCCCGTTCGGCAAGAGGAGGCCGTCGCGGTCGATATCTCGCCACTCGCCGTCGACGACGCGGCCGACCGGCAGCCAGTCGGTCGTCGTTTTCTTCCCGCAGACGATGCACTGACAGACGGCCCGGAGTTCGACCGTGCGGCCGTTTACTCCGGGTTCGACGAGGTTCTCGACGACCGCGTCCGCGAAGTCGCAGTCGCAGAACGTCGGGTCGTAGAAGCGCCACAGTTCACCGACGCCGACGCGTCGCTGATCGTCGACCGAGAGCCACGCGCCGTCGTCCTGGATGCGGAGCGAGACGGTCACTGACCGGTTTTCGTTCCCCGTACACCTGTCTACGTCGGTCGATGCAAGCATCCGGAACCTCTACGACGCCCGGTAGTCGAAAAACCGGACGACAGCGACCGAATTCGCTCGTTTCTACCGTCAGAAGTAGCGGCAATCCGTTCTCATATCGGGGAGTGCTGGCACGCTTTACTACCGAAGACGCCCTTATTCGGGCGCCGCCCTCAGAGGGAACTGTGACGCATCTCCACGCCGACGCGACCCACCGAGAACACGCGTCCGCCGACGTCGCCCCCGAACTGTACGAGGAGGTCGATGCAGCGGATGAGTGACCCGGTGCAGCACGAGAAGACGACGGCCGCCGACGACCGACGGTCGCCCGACGAGACCGACGAGACCGACGACGACCACCTCTCGGACCTCGAAGACGGCGCCGGATGTACCGAAATCTGGGAACATCTCTCGGAACGTCGAGCCGAAGCAAACGCTCGCGCCGCCGAGACTGCCGAGGAGTAGCTGCTCTCTCCGACACGTGTCCGACATCTGCCCGCCGCTGCGGACCGCCGCCTCACCGACGATGCATCGGTATCGCGCCCACCCGACCAGCGCACGGGACGTTTTTGACCGACCCCGCCTAACGGACCGTAGATGAGAGACGACCCGACGCCGAACGTCTCGCCGTCAGAGGCCGACCGTACGTCGCCGGTCGGCGAACCCGTCATCCGTTCAGACCCCGCGGTGACGGGAGATCGGGCGCACGAAGCCGTCGGTTTCGACCCCGACGACCCCGAGAGCGTCTCCCACGCCGCCGAGACGGTTCGGCAGTTCGCCGATTCGACGGTCGGGAGCGAGGACAATGTCTACATGCTCCGCGGCGCCGCGGCATGCGCGGCGCTCGTCCGCGGGGTCGGGTCGTACAAAGCGGCGGCCGAACGCGCCGGCGGCGACGTTTCGGTCGCGTTCATCCGCAAGTGGGCGCGGGTTCACGACCTCCCGCGCTCCATCCGGCGACACGTCGCGCTCGGCCACATCGCGCCCACCGCGGCGAAACACATCGCCCGCGTCTCCGGCGAAGCGCGGTTCGCGCTAGCGTGGGCGACGCTCGACGGCGACCTCACCGTCCGAGAGGTTCGACGCCTCGCAAGCGCGGTCAACGACGGCGAGAGCGTCGAGGAGGCGCTCCGAGAGCACGGCGTCGAACTCGGACGGGTCTCCGTTTCGCTCCCGCCGGAGGCGTACGTCGAACTCCGGCGACGGGCGTCGCTGTCGGATCGAACGCCGGACGACGTGCTCGGCGAGGCGCTCTTGGCGTACCTGCGCGACGAGTCCGAGTGACGCTGACCTCTCACTCCGTCCGCTAATTCTCGGCGAGATACCGCCGCGTCGCCGCCGCAATCGTCTGCTGCGCCGTCTCCACGTTCGGCCAGTGAATCTTCTTGGTCGGTCCCGACAGCCGGTCGTGTCGAAGCGGAGAAAATCTCGGTGAAAGACCGGAGATTCATGCCCGCACTGACGACTCCACTCCGCCTACGCGTTCGCACGCCCGATGATTTCGCCGCGTCGTCGTGCGCCCGCCGATGTAAACACTTTTCAGCACTCTCGCGTAACTGAGTTCGAGGGCTGGTAGCTCAGTTAGGCAGAGCGTCTGGCTTTTAACCAGACGGTCGGGGGTTCAACTCCCTCCCAGCCCGTTTCTGTCGCGAACAGCACGACGAGCACCTCGTGTGCTCGTCACTTTGTGAGCGACGGAGAGGCTACAGAGGGAATTGAACCAGGGAGCGAAGCGAGCGGGACGGCCGTGGTTCAACTCCCATCGGTTCGCTTCGCTCACTGCTTCAATCACGTCGAAAACGGGTGTGCGACAGAGTCGCATACCACGAACCATGTCTTTCGGTGCCGCAGAAGACGGACGTGTGCCCGGCAGCCACAGCCAGCCAGCGTCTGATCGAACGAAGTCGGTCCGTCAGTCAGTGTCGCGACGAACGGAGACGAGGGGGGTGCCTCCGGACGCTCCGCTCAGTCCTGCGCACTGACGCTGATTCGTCCGTCGGTTCGGACCGCGACTTCGAAGCCTTCGTAGTCGAAGGCGATTTCGCCGCGGACGCTCCGCGAACGGTTCGAATCTGGGTCGAAGAGTGTCGTTTCGAGGGCGTCGATGTCGATACTGTGGTAAAGCGGGGTGAACTCGTTGTTCAACAGGTCCGTACCCGCCGCTTCTGCGACAGCACCGACGATTGTGACGCTCAAATCGAAGGAGTCACTCGGTTGATACCATGCCTCTGACGTTCCCGGTGCGTCGTTCGCGTGTTTGTCGGTGCTAACGCCGCGTTCCGCGCTCGAGTGTTCCGTCGATTCGACCTCCCCGACCATACCGTACCTCTACCGACCAGTGGTGTAGTGTCCCCGGTTGAGTGTTCAATCCTTTATATGTCGTCCGCCGAACGTGAACGTCTCCGCTGGCCCTTCTCCCCGTCGAGTCTACCGAGGGCGCTCTGGAGGAACGCTTTGTGCGCCCGTCGGAGCCGAACCGACGCCGCCTGCGCCGAGATACCCATTCCCTCCGCGAGTTCGCTGAGTGTCGTTCGCCGCGGAATCTCGAAGTAGCCCTCTTCGAGCGCTCGCGCGAGTATCTCCCGCTGGGGTCCCGTCAGCCCGAACGTCTCTCCGGGGAGTTCGTCGTCCTCGCTGTACACCGCCGTCAGGTGCCGCGCGACGTCCATCTCGAGGTCCTGCTTGTAATACGCCTGCAACGCCGCGCGGTCGGGAAAGCGCATCCGAATCTGCCAGGTGTCCTCCTCCCACCGCATGTCGATGTTCATCGCGCCGAGTTCGACTACCGCCGGATACGCCGAGAAGCTCTGACCGACCTCCGTGTATTCGAGGTGGTAGAGGCGTCTGTCGCTGACGTCGACCAGCGGGGTGAGGTTCGTCACCGTCGGGTCGTCGTCGACCGCCGCGGAGAACTCCTCGGTCGAGATACCCTCCACCCAGACGAATAGCTGTATCTGCCCGGACTCGTCCGTCTGAATATCTTCGACTTCGGCGACTACGCCCGGCTTCGAGGAGAGCGCCTTCTGGAGGATCGGCGTATCCAGAACGAACTCCCCAATAAGACTCATCTAGGTCCTCTCTGGCCCCTCGCGGTGAAAAGGGTAACTCTCCGGTGAACGATTGCCGCAGAAAGCGGGATTGCCCCCGCGTCTTCGTCACAGATTTTCGCCCTGGTAGCTCCCGTCGTACGTTCCGTCGTGGTCCGCCGCCGCGAGTACCAACTGGGCGATTCGTGCTCCGCGTTCTATCTCGATGTCCTGGTGAACTTCGAGAAGCCCCTCGCCTTTGCCTTCGTACCCCGCGTCCCACACCGCCGTGTTCAGCATACAGGAATTACGCAGCAGAGACGACCGGGGATAGATGAATCCGACGTGTCCATCGGGAATGTGGACCGTCTCCGCGTACCGGACGACGTAACCGCCCGGCGGGAGATAGTACGTCTCCACCTCGCCGTCGGTCTCCTCTCGTTCGACCGCCTGTCGGTCGCCGATCTCCTTTCCGCTGCGGTCTATGCGGCCGGGTTCGCGCTGTTCGAAGACCGTTTCGAGCGTCAGATCGACGCCGTTCGGTTGCAGTTGGTCGCCCGAGACGGGCGAGACGTGGTCGCCGACGAACGAACCTGATCGGTACATATCTCGCCATGCCGGTTCCCATTAGATAGACGTTCCCGTTCTCTGTGACGCCTCTGCGACCGCCCGCGCGTTCCGCGTAGCTCCTCCCGTCAGTGCCGTCGCCGTAGTGCTACCGCGACGGTGTCGCGACACCGTCGTTTAAACCGCTTCTCTGCTACCGTGGGTTTTACTCGAATACGAATTGTTTTCGACGAATCCGCGAAAATTGCCGGCGGGAAGCGTATTCCACACGGTTCTTCGGGTAGGAAACACGCGGGATTTATATCCGCCCGGAGACGACCAACGGACGTTATGGGACAGACGGTAACTGAGAAAATTCTCGCCGACCACCTCGTCGAGGGTGAACTCACACCCGGCGAGGAGATCGGCATCGAGATCGATCAGGTTCTCACGCAGGACACGACAGGAACGATGGTTTGGCTCCAGTTCGAGGCGCTCGAACTGGACGAGGTCCAGACTGAATTGGCCGCGCAGTACTGCGACCACCAGACGTACCAGTTCGACTTCAAGAACACGGACGACCACCGCTTCCTCCGCTCTGCGGCCGGTACCTTCGGCGCGCATTTCTCCCGACCGGGCAACGGCATCTGCCACAACGTCCACAAGGAGAACTTCGCCGCGCCCGGTAAGACCCTCCTGGGTTCGGACAGCCACACGCCGACACCCGGCGGTCTTGGCCAGCTCGCCATCGGCGCGGGCGGCCTCGACATCGCCGTCGCGATGGGCGGCGGCCCGTACTACGTCGAAATGCCGGAAGTCGTCAACGTCCGTCTCGAAGGCGAACTGCCCGCGTGGTCGACGGCGAAGGACGTCATCCTCGAGATGCTCCGCCAGCTCTCGGTGAAAGGCGGCGTCGGCAAGGTGTTCGAGTACACCGGTCCCGGCGTGGAGACGCTTTCCGTACCGGAGCGGACGACCATCACGAACATGGGGACCGAGCTCGGCGCGACCTCCTCCATCTTCCCAACTGACGAGAAGACGAAGGACTTCCTCCGCCGCGTCGGCCGCGAGGACGAGTACGTCGACCTCCAGCCCGACGACGACGCCGAGTACGTCGACGAGATCGTCATCGACCTCTCAGACCTCGAACCGCTCATCGCGACGCCGTCGATGCCGGACAACGTCGTGCCCGTCCGCGAGGTCGCGGGCGAGTCCGTCGACCAGGTCATCATCGGCTCCTGCACCAACGGCGGCTACCCGGACATCCTCCCGTCCGCGAAGATGCTGAAGGGCCGCGAGATCAACAAGAAGACCGATATGATCGTCGCGCCCGGCTCGAAGCAGGCTTCCGAACTGCTGGCCCGTCAGGGCTGGACCGCGGAGATGATGGCTGCCGGCGTCAACTTCTCCGAGGCGACCTGCGGTGCGTGTATCGGCATCGGTCACGTGCCCGCTTCCGACTCAGTCTCGCTGCGCACGTTCAACCGCAACTTCGAGGGTCGCTCCGGCATTGAGGACGACTCCGTCTACCTCTGCTCACCGGAGGTCGCCACCGCGGCTGCGCTCAAGGGCGAAATCATCGACCCGCGCGACCTCGCCGAGGAACTCGGCGACCTCGAGGACCCAGGTCTCGAACTGCCCGATAAGTACAACGGCTCGAAGGCCGACCTCATCAGCCCCGACGAGGCCGTCGACGACGAACTCATCAAAGGCCCCAACATCGGCGACGTGCCGCTGAAGGACCCGCTGCAGTCGCACCTCGAAGGTGAGGCGCTCCTGAAGATGACCGACAACATCACGACGGACCACATCATCCCGGCGACGTCGGACATCCTCAAGTTCCGCTCGAACGTGCCGAAGCTCTCGGAGTTCACGCTCTCGCGGGTCGACGAGACGTTCGCGCAGCGCGCGCTCGACGCCGACGGCGGCTTCCTCGTCGCCGGCGAGAACTACGGTCAGGGTTCCTCGCGCGAACACGCGGCGCTCTGCCCGATGTACCTCGGCATCGAGGGCGTCCTCGCGCAGTCGTTCGCCCGAATCCACAAGGCGAACCTGTTCAACTTCGGCCTCGTCCCGCTGACCATCGACGAGGAGACCTACGAGAAGATCGAGCAGGGCGATAACATCGAGATCGTCGACGACGTCGGCGACGGCGTCCGCTCCGGCCAGGAGGAGTTCACGGTTCGCGTGAACGACGACTGGGAGGCGACCGCCCAACTCGACGCCTCCGAGCGCGAGCGCGAGATTCTCGCCGCCGGCGGCAAGCTCTCGTGGACGAAGCAGCAGTACGACGAAGGCCAGAGCGGCGCGACGCCTGCCGACGACTGAGCACAACGCACGGACCCTACTTTCTCTCTATTTTGGCCGTCGAGCGGCCGCACCGTCGCCGGCGCACTGGCGAGTACCGGGGTCGACGCACCGGCAACATCACGGTCGGCGCACCGAACACCTACCGTTGCTGAACTGTTGCCAGCGCGCTTATTGTCTGTCGTCTCGAACGACCCTGCGTGACCACTGCCCCCGCCGACGCCGAGGGAACGACCGTTCGACGCGCCGAGCGGGCAGACCTCCTCGACGTGTTCCAGATCGAGAAAACCTGCTTCAAACAGCCGTGGCCGTTCGCGGCGTTCGAGCAGTTCCTCGGCGAACCCGGTTTTCTCGTCGCCGTCGACGGCGTGTCGCAGTCGATGGGTCGGAGCGACGAAAGCGAGAGCGCAGAGCGCGTCGTCGGCTACGTCGTCGCCGACGTGACGCCGAACTACGGCCGCGACATCGGCCACGTGAAGGATATCGCGGTTCACCCCGACGCTCGTGGGCGGGGACTCGGTCGGACGCTGCTCCAGCAGTCGCTCGTCTCGATGGCGCTCGGCGGCGCGAAGTTGGTGAAACTCGAAGTGCGCGAGGACAACGACCCGGCGAAAGCGCTGTACGAGAGCGAGGGCTTCGAACCCCTGCGCCGCATCCCGCGCTACTACGAGGACGGTGAGGCGGCGCTCGTGATGGTCGTCGACGCCAACGAGTGGCAGCGCGGCGGCGACGATAGATAACGACAGGCGGCAGTCAACGACCGCCGAGACAGTAACACGCTTTTTTCGCTCCGACGACAACCACGACCATGGGATACGCCTGCCCCGTCTGCGACGTGCCGCAGCGCGACGCCGAACACCTCGCCAACCACCTCGCGTTCACGGCGATGCTTCGCCACGAGGAACACGAGGCGTGGCTAAACGAACACGTCCCGAACTGGAACAAACTGGGACCGGCGGAACTGGCCGACGTCGTCACCGACCACGCCGAGGAGACCGAGTACGACGAGGTGTTCGAGGATACGGTCGGCTCGACGCATACGAGCCACGACCATCACCACGGCCACGGGCACGGCGGCGAAGCGGGCGGCTTCTTCGACCCGAATGCGGCCGCCCAACGCGGGTCGGCGTCGATGAGCGGGGAGGCCCAGCAGGTGTTGCAGGAGGCGCAGGAACTGACCCGGCAGATGCTCGAAGACGGCGAGACGGAGGGTACAGACCCGGAGGCAGGCGACGCAGACGACCGCGAGAGCGCGGGCGATTCCGGCACCGACTCCGATTCCGATTCTCATTCCGGTTCCGACTCCGACGAGACGTAACTCCTGAGTCGCCGGTGAGTCCAACACCGTCCCCCGACGTGCTCGGGGAGGACGGAAACGCGTTTACGGCGGCGCTCCGTCGCACGAACGATGCAGACTGACGGCGCGTTCGCTCCCGACTCCGTCGACGAGGCCCGCGAGTTGTACGAATCGGTCGGTCCCGCCGCGCAGGTCGTCGTCCGCGAGACGGCCAAGGCCATGGAGTTCGACCGCAACGAGTACCGCCAGCGAGTGACCGGCGAGGTGGTCGAGACGGCCCGCGACGCGCTGTTCGCGTCGCTGCTCGTCGTCCACGACGGGACGCGCGAGGAGTTCGAGGCGTGGTGCGACGAGCACCCCGACTACGAGGTGGAAGAACTCGGAAGCGAGAACGTCGACAACGTCGTCTGGCACGCGGTCCCTTTCGCGGGGCGGGTGCTCGCGGCGACGTACCAGAACGAACCGGAGGCGGCCGCCGGGACGCTCAGACGACAGGCGTTCGGCCGCGCGTATCGCAATCTGCTCTGAGCCGTCGGCGGCAGTTTGCTCCGCCGCGTCCGATTCCCCCACGAGCGTAATCGGTTTACTCGCTCCCTCCGAACTACGGCCGTGCGACCGATTACGCGGCGCGTTCTGGCGCTCCTCGTCCTCCTCTCGCTCGGACTGCTGGCGCTAGGGGCGCTCCCGAGCTATCTTGGCACAGGCGACCCGTACTACCTCACCGTCGAGGAGACGAGCGCCTCCGGCCCTGCCGTCAACGTCACGGCGTTCTCCGCCCAGCAGTATCCGTACCTCTCGACGGCGCTCGAAGAGGGCCGTTCGGAGGGGTACCAGCGAGGGCAGTTCGGGCTGAAGGAGCCGTTTACCCACTCGCCGTTCGACGAGCGGGACGCGTTGGCGACGCGACGACCCGACGCCGAACGCGACGGACGGGTGTTGGTCGAGTACGACGGGACGCGCTACTGGGTCGCCGTGGAGCAGGAACAAGCATGACCGACGACACGCGCGACGATGGTGACGATAGCAAGACGAACCGGGCCGCAAACGGCGGGCGACGCGACGCGCTCGGCGACCCCGAGTGGCCCGTTCTCGACTCGCGGACCGAGTACGAGACGGGCTGGTTCACCGGCGGCTACGACCGCGTCCGCCAGCCCGACGGCACCGAGAAACAGTACTACTGGGCCGAACTCTCGACGGCCGTCGTCGTCGTCGCCGTCGCTGACGACCACGTCCTCTTCGTCGAACAGTACCGCCCGACCGTCCGCGAGACGCAGTTGGAACTCCCGGCGGGCATCGTCGAGCGGGGGGAGTCGTTCACGCAGGCGGCCGAACGCGAACTCCACGAGGAGACGGGGTTCGAGGCGTCGAGTCTCTCGCTGCTGCAGGACTTCTGGACCTGTACCGGTCTGCTCCGGCACCGCCGCGGCATCGTCTTCGCGGAGGGGTTGACCCCCGGCGAACGCGAACTCGACTCCAACGAGTTCCTCACGCCGAAAGCGGTGCCAATCGAGGACGCCGTCGATGTGGCGCGGATGCAACCGACGAACGACGCGACTATCGAGGGACTGTTGCTGGCGAGAGATGACGGTCTGTTGTAACCGACTCCGTCGCTACCCGTCGAGCGACTGCAGACCGACGACGAGACGGTTGACCACCTCGTCGACCGTCGGCGACGGAATCGAGTCGGGTTTTCTCACGTCCGTCTCTCCGACGTCACTCACCGTCGCCTCGTAGTGGCCGGTCGAGACGTCGTTGCTCATCAGGTAGTGGCCCGCCGAAGCGTCGTTGGTCACGTTCATCGTTGCGCGGGTGACGATTTCTCGGTCACGGTCGACGTGGAGCGTCAACGTCCCGGTGCTGTTCTGACTCCACGGCCCGAAGTACATCGCTCTCGTCTCGTCACCCGTGAGGGCGGCGCGGAGAACGAGGGTTTCGTCGTCTGCCGACACCTGTTCGAACGTCACGTTTTCCACCCGTTGCGGTCTGAGAAGGTGAACGTCCGTGTACGATCTACTCGGTTTGGTCGTCCACGCACCCGGCGTTTCAGACGTGGTATTTCGCGTCCACGTCGTGTGTCGCGTCCGCATCGTTTCGTACTGGTGGTCTGCTATGTCTACGCTCCCGTGAGCGCGCTCGTTCCGCCCGTCGACGGAGTACGCGAACCGGTCGTGTGTCCCGCCCTCGAACTGAACGTCGAGCCTGTAACTGTAGTTCGTCGCTCGCAGATTCTCCATCGCCGTCGTCGCTTTCTCGGTCGGGGTGTCGTCGGCGGTGATGGCTCGATGCTCGGCGGTCGGCGAGAGTTGGAGGACTAGTACGCCTGCCGCTGAGACGACGAGGGCGAGGGCTACGAGGAGGGCTAGCCGTCGAGGGGACCGCTTCATATCAGAACGTTACATAACACAATAATAACCGTTTCCCTGCGACCCGCGCCCTTATCCGTCTTCACCGGAATGTCGTGATATGGACGGCGAAATCACGCCCAAAGAAGTCGAGGAACTCCTCGGCGGCGAGAACCCGCCGCGAGTCGTCGATATCCGCTCGCCGGCGGCGTTCGACCGCGAGCACATCCCCGGCAGCGAGAACGTCCCGTTCGCCGAACTACCGAACCGCGTCGAGTCGCTCTCCGAGGCGGACCGAATCATCACCGTCTGCCCGCACGGGCAGGCTAGCCGGCAGGCCGCCCGCCTCATCAAATCCTACGAGGGGACGAAAGATGCCCGCGTCGAGAGCATGGAGGGCGGTCTCACCGCGTGGTCCGGCGACGTCGACTCCGCACGGCCGACCGGCGGCGACGACGGTCCGCAGTCGCCGTTCTGAGTCGTCCCGTCGGGAGCTGAGTCGTCCGTCGACAATCGAGTCTCTCGTCGACAGTCGAGTCGGCCGTGACAATTCGAGAGCTGGACGCGAGCAGCGGCTATCCGGATAATCGCTGCGGAGAACGGGACTCGACGCGGGGCCGAGTCAGAGGACGGTCATGCGGGCGCGGTCACGCGACGTTGAATCCCTTATCGCGGAGGAAGTCCTCCACGCGACCACTGTGGTTCCCCTGCAGTTCGATGGAATCGTCTTCGACGGTTCCACCGCAGGCGAACTTCGACTTCAGGTCCGAGGAGAGGCTACTCATGTCCACGTCCTTGGGGTCGAATCCTTCGATGACCGTTACCTCCTTCCCGTAGCGGCGCTCGTCGATGCGGATGCTGATCTCTTGGGACTCTCGCGCCACGTCTTCGCAGACGCAGAGTTCCTGAGGCAGCCCGCACGTCGAGCAGACTTCCGACATTACAAGGCGGAACTACTCGATGGGGGTACAAAACAGTGTCGGGAACCGGCCCCTCGCGCGCTTTCGCGGCGGCCGTCGAAGCGGCGACGGCTACGACCGGAACCGGCCCAGAATCGGCGTCCCCTGTCGAACCAGCGAATTCACCGTCTCGATGGCTGACTCGGCCTCCTCGCGGCTGACGCCGCCGCCGTACCGGGCGCGCTCGTACGCGTCGCCGACGCGGAGAGCCCGCTCGTCGAGCCCGAGTCGCGAGAGACTCCGCAGGTACCGCCGCGGCGTCTCCCCAGGTCGACGGGGTCGGTACCGCCGCGTCAACAGGTATTCGAGCCGTTCGAAGGCGCGCTCGGCGTCGTGCTCGGGCGTCCGGCGGCGGCCCTGGAACCGAACCCAGACGCTCCGGTACGCTCTCGCACCGACGCCGGTCCGACGTGCCCCGGCGGCTACTCCGACTAGCGCGGCAATCCCGACGCCGATGGTCTCGATGTCGGGCAGTCCGCCGCCGTCGCCGTCAGCGCCGGTACCGGCGCCGGCTCCGCCGCTCGCGTTCGGGGGAGGCGCAGTCGTCTGGTTCTCGCCGAGTCCGCTCACCGCCCCGCCGGGGGCGCTGGCGTTTCCGCCGGACGGTTCGGCGTCCGGACCGTCCGCGTTCGGACTCGTCGTGGTGGTCGTCGTGTTCGCGTCGGCGTCGGCCGGGGTCTCGGTGGGAGTCGGCGTCCACTCGCCCTCCGAGGAGTTCTCGGTGTCGACGCCGCTCTCGTTGTTCTGCCGGGCGCTCTCAAGGCGGACGTTCTCGGCGGACTCGCGCGGGGAACTCGGCGTCGGGTCGAATTGCACCCACCCGACCTCCGGGAAGTACACTTCGACCCACGCGTGCGCGCTCATGCCGCGGACGACCCACTCGTTCTCGCCGACTTGCTGGCCGGGCGTGTAGCCCGTCGCCATCCGCGCCGGAATCCCCTCCGAGCGGAGCATCACGGCCATCGTCGACGCGTAGTAGGTGCAGTAGCCCGCGTCCATCTCGAAGAGGAACGCGTCGGCGACGTCGCCGGACGGTTCGTCGACGGTCAGCGAGTACTCCTTCGTCGATTCCAGATGCTTTTCTATCGCCTGCGCCTTGTCGTAGGCGTTGTCCTCGTCCTCGGTGACGTTCGCGGTTTGCTCGCGGAGACGGTCGGAGGTGCTGTCGGGGAGTTGGAGATACCGTTCCTCCACCTCGTCGGGGTAGTCGTCGCCGGAGCGCCGCAACTGCTCGGGCGTGTACTGCGGCGGTTCGCTGACGACGGTGTAGCTCTCGTTCTCGCGGACCGCACTCCCCGCGCGCAAAGTCCCCTCTTCGGTGACGAGCGCACCGTCGGCGGGTTCGCCGCGCAGTTCGACCGGCTCGGCGGCCGCGGGCATCGACTCGAGTCGCGTCTCCGCGGTGACACGCTGTACGAGTTCGCGGCGTTCGCCCGGTCCGCTCTCCAACCGGCCGTCGTACGGTCGCGTCTCGGACTCCGACCGGACCCAGCCGTCGCCGGTGTAGCGGTCGTAGACGGAGGTCCGCCAGTAGCGCGCCTCGGCGCTCTCGACGCTGAAGCGCACCTCCGGCGAGAGTCGGATGCTCCCTTCGATGTCGATTTCGTCGCTCGACTCCACAAGATTCTGCTCGCTCGTCGGCGCGCCCGTATCCGGGAGCAACGGCTGGGCCGCGCCTCCCGGAACCACCGACAGCGACGCCGAGGCGACGATCATCGCCGCGACGACGATGGCGAACGTGTCCAACTGCGCGGGGACGCCGCCGCGGGATTCGAGCGTCCCTAGGCCGACCGCTCCCGCGACGCCGACGACGCCGGCGAGCGTCGTCAGCGGGTCGGCGTCGCCCGTCAGCACCAGCAGTCCGAGCGTCGCGCCGCCCACCGTCGCGGCGCCGACGTACCGCCGCCGAACTGCCAAGTACCACGTGAAGAACACCGGCGCGGGCGTCGCGGCGAGCGCCCACACGTCCGCCTGCGCCAGTCGGAGCACCGACAGCCCCGTGAGCAGTGCGACGACGTCGGCGAGGATTCGGTCCACCGAGAACGCCGCGCGCTGCGCGTCCGGCAGCGAGAAGAAGTACGCCGCGCAGCCGGCGACGAGGAACACCAGCGTCAACGCGAGCGCGACTCGCGGTCGAAGATACCGCGAGAGAACCGTCGCGGCGAGCAGCGTCCCGCCGCCGACGATCAGATACGTCGTACTCTCGCCGACGCCGACCACGTCCGTAATGCGGTAGAGAACGCTCGTGATGGCGAACAGCAGCAACGCGACGCTCGCGAGCGCACCGCCGCGGAAGGTGCGACGACTCATGCCGTCTCCCCCGGCGAACGCCGGCGAGACTGGGTCGGCGACGTTTGCTCCGGACGTTCGCCGCCGGTGGTCTCTCTGACGAGGCTTCGACTCCCGTCGGGCGTTCGTTCCTTCCCGGTCAGCGCCCCGAACGTCGTCTCGCGCTCGTCGACGGCGACGCGAACCGCGTCGCGCTCGGCGCGAACGACCACGTCGGCCGTCGAGTCCGGCGGTTGCCCGCCGTCGGTCCGCGCGAGCAGCTCCAGCAACCGCCTCCGATCGCGGGCCGTCGGTTCGGCGACGACCCGGCCGCCGGGCACCGAGACGGTGACCGGCACGCTCGCGTCGAGCAGCGCGAAGGCGAGGCTGGCGACGGCTTCGGCCATCGCGTCGGCTCGGTTCGCCCGCCCGCCCGCGGTGAGCGTCACCGCGCGGCGCTCATCGTCGGCGCTGTACTCGGTTACGATGAGGTCGCCGCGTTTGGCGCTCGACCGCCAGTGGATGTCGCGCAGCGAGTCGCCGTGGCGGTATTCGCGGATGCTGCTGAACTCGTCGCGGTCCTCGGCGAATCCGACGCCGTGGACGCCCGACAGTTCCGCCCGCGCCCACCCCGGCACTCGGCGGACGTTCGGGTAGACGAGCAGGCGGTCGGTGGCCCCGCAGGTGAACTCCGTCTCCAGCAGGCCGAATACGTCGCGAGCGACGACGGTAACCGGGCCGAGCGTCCGTTCGCCGCGCCGCTCGTAGGTGACGCCGTAGCGTACCGCACCGCCGCCGACAGTCGTTTCGGCAACCGCCCGGTCCGCACCGTCGGGCGACTCGCGCGCCAGCCCCTCCCCGACCCGGTCGACGACGTCGGCGATGTACGGCGCCCCGTCGGTCGTGAGTTCGAGCGTCACCTCGTGGCTCTCGCCGACGAAGCCGTCGTCGGGGACGGTACGGTCGACTGTCGGGCGGTCGAACGTTCGGAGTTGGAAGACAGCGGCGACGAGCGCGACGAACGCGGGGAGGACGACGGCGTTCAGCGAGCGAGAGCCGTACAGTTCAGCGGCGGCGAACCCGGCGACGCAGACACCGACGACGGCCACACCGCGTCGCGTGGGTCTCATTCTACCGCGACGTCCCCCAGCGCTGCCTGTACGATGCCCCGTCCGGTCTCGCTGCCCGTCTCCGGTCGGATGCGGTGCGCCCATACACTCGGCACCTCCGTCTGTACGTCGTCGGGGACGACGTAGTCGCGGCCGTCGAGGACCGCACGGGCCTGCGAGGCGCGGACGAGCGCGATACTGCCGCGGGGACTGACGCCCAACTCGGCGTGGTTTCGCGTGTACGTCGCCAGTTGCGAGACGTACGACCGTATCGGCTCGGACACGGCGACGGCGCCGACGGTTTCGCGCGCCCGCAGCACGTCTTCGGTGCTCGCGACCGGTTCGAGCGTCTCGATCGGGTGGCGGTTCGCGACGCGATCCAGTAGCTCCGTTTCGTCGGCCTCGTCTGGATAGCCGAGGTGGAGTTTCTTCATGAACCGGTCGATCTCGGCGACCGGTAGTTCGTACGTCCGGCTGAGTTCCACGTCATTCTGCGTCGCGATGACAGTGAAGGGGTTCGGTAGCGGGTGCGTCGTCCCGTCGACGGTGACCTGCGACTCCTCCATCGCCTCCAGCAGCGCGCTCTGGGTCTTCGGCGGCGCGCGGTTTATCTCGTCGCCGAGGACGACGTTGCCGAACACCGGACCCGGTTGGAACTCGAACTCCCGCGTCTTCTGGTTGAACACGTTCACGCCGGTGACGTCCGACGGGAGGAGGTCGGGGGTGAACTGGACGCGAGAGAACGAACAGTCGACCGACCGCGCGATGGAGCGCGCGAGCATCGTCTTCCCCACACCCGGCACGTCTTCGAGCAACAGATGGCCTCTGGCGAGAAGCGCTATCACGATGTGTTCAATGGCGTCGCGTTGGCCGATGATGACGCGCTCGACGTTCTCGGTGATTCGCGCGACGAGGGTTCCGGTCTCTTCGACGGCTAAGGCTGTGCGTTCGCTCGCTCCGTGGGTCGTCGTCTCGGCGTCAGTCATGTGGTATGAGGGGGAGACACGTTCGACACTGCTCGGGCGTCGCGTCGGTCAGGATACTCGACCGTGGGGCTACTTCGCATACGTCTCTCGTTCGGTATAATGGTCGAATCAACCTAACTTTGCCGGGCGTGCGCACGTGGCACGACCAGTCGCTCTCGTGGCCGCCGCGGGTTTCCACTCCGCTGTCGTGTGTCTTTTACCGCCTGCGCTCTCCTCTCTCGGTATGACTGCGGTCACGGGACCTCCGGCGAAGATGCGGGCAAACCGCGAGGACCTGACGCCGATGCTGAGCCAGTACTACGACCTCTGCGCGGCGTACGACGAGTTTCTGGTCCTCTTTCAGGTCGGCGACTTCTACGAGACGTTCTGCGAGGCGGCCGAGGAGACCGCCCGCGTCCTCGAACTGACGCTCACCCAGCGCGAGGACTCGACGGGCACCTACCCGATGACGGGCATCCCCATCGACAACGCCGCCTCCTACGTCGAAAAACTGCTCGACGCGGGCTACCGCGTCGCCATCGCCGACCAGGTGGAGGACGCGTCCGAGGCTTCCGGGCTCGTCGACCGCGCCGTCACCCAGATCGTCACGCCCGGAACCGTCGTCGACGACGAACTGCTCTCGCCGGGGTCGACGAACTACGTCGCCTGCGTCGCGAGCGACGAGTCCGAAGATTCCGACGACGACCCCGCCCACCACGCCGTCGCCGCCGTCGACGTCTCCACCGGCGAGTGTCTGGTGACGAGCGCCGATGCGCCCGAACGCGCGCTCGAAGAACTCCAGCGCGTCGCCCCCGCCGAGGTGGTCGTCGGTCCCGACGCCGTCGTCGACCCCGCCGACCTCGACGCCGACGCGATGCGGACCGAGTTCGACCCCGACGCCTTTAGTCTCGCTGCCGCCCGCGAGACGCTCGAAAAGTACGTCCCGCGCCCCGACGCGGTCGTCGGCAACGACGCCGAACTCCGCGCCGTCGGCGCGCTGCTCGCCTACGCCGAGTATACGCAGGGCGACGAGACGCTGGAGTACGTCTCCCGTATCCAGCGCTACGACCCGCGAGACGGGCTCCGCCTCGACGCGACTGCGCTGCGGAGCCTCGAACTGTTCGAGTCGCAGGGTCCCGCCGCGGGACCGACGCTGTTCGACGTGCTCGACGACACCGCCTGCGCGCTCGGTCGCCGTCGTCTCCGGCAGTGGCTCCGCCGCCCGCTCGTCGCCCGCGATCGCATCGACGCCCGACTCGACGCCGTCGCCGAACTCTCGTCTCGTTCCTTGATCCGCGAGGACCTCCACGACCACCTGCGCGACGTGTACGACGTGGAGCGATTGGTCGCCCGCGTTTCCCGCGGCCGGGCGAACGCCCGCGACCTCCGCTCTTTGAAGACGACGCTCGACGTGGTGCCCGACGTGAAGGCGGCGCTCGACGACGCCGAGAGCGACCGCCTCCGCTCGCTTCGCGAGTCTTTGGACGAACTCGAAGACGTGCGTGACCTGATCGGCCGCGCCATCGCCACAGACCCGCCGATGGAGATTACGGAGGGCGGCGTCATCCGCGAGGGCTTCGACGACGAACTCGACGACCTCCGGGCGACCGAGCGCGAGGGTCGGCAGTGGGTCGCCGAACTCGAAGCGCGGGAGCGAGAACGGACCGGAATCGACTCGCTCTCCGTGGGACACAACCAGGTCCACGGCTACTACATCGAGGTGACGAACCCGAACCTCGACCGAGTGCCCGACGACTACACGCGGCGGCAGACGCTCAAAAACTCCGAGCGGTTCTACACGCCCGAACTGAAGCGCCGAGAGGACGAGATTTTCGGCGCCTCCGAGCGCGCCGACGCGCTGGAGTACGAACTGTTCCGCGAGGTTCGCCGCGACGTCGGCGCGGAGAGCGAGCGCATCCAGTCGGTCGCCGACGCGCTCGCGACCATCGACGTACTGACGACCTTGGCGACGGTCGCCGTCGAGAACGACTATACTCGACCGGAACTCGGCGCCGACGGAATCCGCATCGAGGGCGGGCGACACCCGGTCGTCGAACGCCAGCAGGAGTCGTTCGTCCCGAACCCGACCGACCTCACCGACGAACGAATCGCGCTCGTCACTGGGCCGAACATGAGCGGCAAGTCGACGTACATGCGGCAGGTCGCGCTCGTCGTCGTCCTCGCGCAGATGGGGAGTTTCGTCCCCGCGAAGTCGGCTCGCCTCCCGGTCGTCGACCGCATGTTCACGCGCGTCGGCGCCTCCGACGACATCGCGGGCGGGCAGTCGACGTTCATGCGCGAGATGAGCGAACTGACGACGATTCTGCATCACGCGACCGAAGATTCGCTCGTCCTCCTCGACGAGGTCGGCCGCGGTACGAGCACCGCGGACGGCCTCGCCATCGCGCAGGCGACGACTGAGTTCCTCCACGACGAGGTGGGCGCAACGACGCTATTCGCGACCCACTACCACGAACTCACCGCCGTCGCCGACGAGTTGCCCGGCGTCCAGAACCTCCACTTCACCGTCGAACGCGACACGGGAGACGCGGAGACGGCCGAGAACGAGTCGACCGACGACGGCGAGGTGACGTTCCTCCACCGCGTCGCCGAAGGGGCGTCCTCCTCGTCGTACGGCGTCGAAGTCGCGCGGATGGCCGGGGTTCCGAGTTCGGTCGTCGAGCGCTCCGAGCGGCTCGTCGCCGACGGACACCAGCGCCGTACGGCCGACGACGGCGCGGACGTGAGCGAAGACGACCACGGCGTCGAGTCGGTGTCAGCTAACGGGGCTGAAACGCCTCCTGCCCGCCCCGTCGACGCCTCGCTCGCGTCGTTCTCGGTCGACGGACAGTCCACCGACCGAACCGACGAAACCCCCATGTCCGCCGAGCGCCAATCGATAGACGGCACCGATTGCCGCCTCCGCGAGGTGGCCGACACTCTCCGCGACGTCGACGTGGCGACGACGACGCCGCTGGAGGCGCTGACCCTGCTGAACGACCTCCAACGCACGCTCGACGAGTAGAGATCCGATGATACGACGATTAGACGACCCCACGATAGCGAAGATCGCCGCCGGCGAGGTGGTGACGCGCCCCGCCAGCGTCGTCACCGAACTGATAGAGAACAGCCTCGACGCGGGCGCGACCCGAATCGACGTGACCGTCGACGGCGACGGCACCGAGCGCATCCGCGTCGCCGACGACGGCGCGGGCATGAGCGAAGACGACGCCGCGCTAGCCGTCGAGCGACACACGACGAGCAAACTCGACGGTCCCGACGACGTCAACGCAGTCGATACCCTCGGCTTCCGCGGCGAGGCGCTCCCGAGCATGGCCGCCGTCGCGACGCTCGACGTGACGACGAACGACGGCGGCCCGCGCGGCACCCGCGTCCGCGTCGAAGACGGCGAGAAGCGCGTCGACCCGGCGGGTCGCGCCGTCGGCACGACCGTCGAGGTCCGAGACCTCTTCTACAACCGTCCGGCCCGCCGCAAGAGCCTCGCCGCTGCACGAACGGAGTTCGGACGCATCAGCGACGTCGTCACGCGGTACGCGCTGGCGAACCCGTACACCCGATTCTCGCTCACCCACGACGGCCGCGAGACGTTCAAGACGACGGGAACGGGTTACACCGACGCCGTTCTGGGCGCATATGGTAGAGACGTGGCAGGCCAGAGCACCGAGTTCGACCACCGGACGACCGTCGAGTTCGACGGGGGTGTCGTGAGTGGAGCGAACGACACCTCGTCGGACGAGTCCGACGGTAAGGAGTATCCGCTCGAAGTCGAAGGGCTGCTCGTCTACCCCTCTATCACCCGCGCCCAGCACAGCCACGTCCACACCGCCGTCAACGGCAGAGCGCTGCGCGACGAGGTGATTCGGAAGGCGACCGTCCGGGGGTACGGAAACTTACTGTCGAACGGTCGCTTCCCCGTCGCCGTCGTCGCCGTCTCCCTCCCTCCGGAACTGGTCGACTCGAACGTCCACCCGGCAAAGGAGCGCGTCGCGTTCCGCGCGGAGACCGCGATTTCGGAGGCCGTCGAGACGGCGGTCAACGACGCGCTCACGACCGCCGACCTCCGGCGGAGCGCCGCCGTCGCGATGGACCTCGACTCCTCGCTCGCCTCGGTCTCGCGCGACTCCGACTTCGACGACGTGAGCGTCATCGGGCAGTTTCGCGACCTGTACCTGCTCTGCGAGGCCGACGACGACCTGCTCGTCGTCGACCAGCACGCCGCCCACGAGCGCGTCAACTACGAGCGCCTCCGAGCGGCGCTCGACGGCGAGGCGGTCGAATCGGTCGACGTAGACCCGGCGCAGACGCTCTCGCTGTCGCCGCCCGAGGCGGCGGCCGTCGAGAGCCACCGCGAGGCGCTGTCGAAACTCGGCTTCGACCTCGACCCGTTCGGCGGGTCGGCGTTCCGTCTCACCGCGGTGCCCGCGCCGCTCGGACGCGTGCTCGACGCCGACGCGCTCCGCGACACGCTCGACACGCTCCGCGCGGGGGCGAAACCCGAAGAACTCCGCGACGAGTTGCTGAAGGACCTCGCCTGCCACCCGTCGCTGAAGGCGGGCGATACGCTCGCAGGCGAGGACGCGACGGCGCTGCTGCGCCGCCTCGGCGAGTGCGACCAGCCGTACGCCTGCCCGCACGGGCGGCCGACGGTGCTCTCCATTGACGAGTCGGCGCTGGTCCGCGGCTTCCAGCGCGGGCACCGCAACCTCGCTTGAGCGTCAGCGGTCTCACGGTCTCGTTCGGACTGTTCGCTTCGCCGTTAGCTCGCTCTGCTCGCTCCTCGACCTACTCCCACTCCAGCACGGCCGGGAGGTCGCCAAACCCCTCGTCGTCGTAGCGATGGGGCACCCACCCGACCGCGCTGGCCCCGTCGATATCGGCGTCGGCGTCGCCCACCATCGCGTACTCCTCCGCCGGGAGGCGCACCTCGGCGAGGCGGAACGGGGCGACGTCGGGCTTGTGCGCGCCGGCTTCGTAGGAGGCGACGAAGACGTCGAAGTAGTCGTCGAGGCCGTGCGCGCGGAGCTTCGCGCGCTGCCACTTGGGCACGCCGTTCGTGAGGACGCCGAGCGCGTACTCCTCGGCCAGCCGCGAGAGGTCCTCGTGGGCGCGCTCCGGCGGCCGACACGTCGCAATCTCCGACTCGAGGAGCGCGTCGACGAGCGCGTCCGCCTCGGCGGTCGTCTCGCACGACGCGAACGCCCGCCGAACCGGGTCCGGTTCGCACCGTTCGAAAGCCTCGTAGAACGTCTCGTCGTAGCGCTCGACCGCGCCGTCGGGCACCTCGCCCGCCGCGTCGGCAAACGCGTCGCGGAGCACCTCCCGGTAATCCCGCGTGAAGTGGAGTAGCGTCCCGTCGAGGTCGAAGAAGATGGCGCGCATACGGCTCGCTGTGGAGCGATTCAGAAAAAGCCTGTCGGCGAACGGGCCCGGTTCTGCGGGGGTTCGATCCGATTCGCGACGTGTCGCCGGAGCAGCCCCCGTTCACCACGGTTTACAGTCGATACAGACGAACTCGCCGGTCTCCTCGTCGTGCCAGCGCCGCTGGACCGTCTCGCTGCAGGAGTCGCAGGTCGCCCCTGTCGGCGACCAGCGGAACGTGGCGACCGCCGGCGTCACTTGTTCGGCGCCGGCGTCGTTCGCCGATTCGGTCTCGTCGGCGTCGTCGTCGCGGAGTTCTTCCGACGGGTCGCCGCCGGCGTTCTCCGACTCCGACTGTCCGAAAAACTCGTCCAGCGAGCGGTCGTCTCCCATGCCCGTTCTCGTCGGCGGCGACGCTTAAACGGTTCCGTCGACTCACGCCGCGCGTTGGCCGCCGTCCTCGTCGTCCTCGCCGACGAGCAGCCAGACGAGACCGCCGAGGGCGGCGAGCGTCGCGAAGAGGGCGACGACGGCGGTCCGCTTGCCGCCGGGGACGCTCGCCGGACCGACTCCGTACAGCGCCAGCGTCGCCAACGCGACACCGACACCGCCGACGAGTGCGCTCCCCGTGAGGTGAACGAGTTCAGCCCGTCGGCTCTCCGCCGCCCGGCCCACTTCGCGCCCAAGTCGCGTCGCGTAGTCACCCGCGTCCCAGACGAACAGCGAGGCCGTCACGCCTGAGACGACGACGAGCGGGTGGGCGTCGCCTTCGGCAGCGGCGACGGTTCCGACGAACAGCAACCCGCCGGCGGCGGCGAAACCAACGCCGCGGTCGGGGAGTAGCGGCGAAAACGGGCGCCATCCGGTCGTGACGACGAAGCGCTCGGCGAGGTACGCGCCGACGAGGACCAGCAGAACGGCGAGCAGCACTACCGTTGCGGCTCCGAGTTCGACCCACGGCCGACCGCCGAACGCCGTCCTCACCCGGGTGGCCACCGGCGGGACGGCGAGGGCGACCGAGACGACGAGGACGGCGACGACGCCCCCGGCGGCGTAGCCGAGCGTCTTCGGCGGGTAGTGGCCGCCCCACACGACGACGCCGCGTCGGAGGAACTCCGCGACGAGAACGCCGGCGGCGGCGACGGCGAACGCCGCCAGCGGGAGGTGCAGCACGCCGGAGCCGAGGACGACCCGAATCGCCGTCCCGAGCACCGACAGCAGGTCGAGGAACTGGTCGAACAGCGCGGGATTGGTAAGGAGGAACAGCAGCTGTGCGCCCAGGAGCGCCCAGTACGTCCGCGGCACGTCCTCCGGATCGATGCCGACGCGCTCGAGGAAGCCGAATCCCTCGGTCGTGGCGTCGCCCGGCAGCCACTCGTTGAGCGTCGCCAGCGCCCGCGGCAGCAACAGCGCGACGACGAGCGCCAGCGCCTGCAGCGAGACGAACTGGGCGAGCGTCCCGGACGAGTGGACGCCGACCGCCACCTCGGCGACGACGAGGAGGGCCAGTCCCGCGAGGTTCAGGTGGAACGCGGCCGCCGCGAACGCGCCGAGGCCGACCAAGAACGTCGAGTGAACGAGCGCGCTCTCGGCGGGCTCGACCGACTCCCGGTCCATCTCGACGCACGCGTTCATCGCCGCGGCCAGGACCGCCCCGGCGACGAGCGGAACCGTCACACCTCCGGCGCCGCTTCGCGTCGCCAGGATGACGCCAGCGACGAAACAGAAGACCGACGCGACGAGAGCGACGCTGCCGGTCGCTCGCGCCACGTTCGTCTCGCCCTCGAGCCGTTCGACGGCCCGCGTCGCACCGAGCGCGCCCGCGACGGCCAACACTCCCGCAAGCGCCGCACCCGCCGCCGCGCAGACCGCGAGTGCGGCGACGAGAAGGATGGCGACGGCGACCCGCGAGGCGAAGCGCGTCGGCCGCCGGTCGAGTTCGGTCATCGTGCCCACCCCTTCGACCCGCGTTCGACCGCGACGTGCAGCGGTTCGTCCGGCGACCACTCGGCGACGCGGACGCCGCGACTGCGCAGGTCGCGCAGTCGCTCCTCACGGTCGAGGCGCGCGAGCGTGCCGCCCGGCGTCTCGGGCGTCACGTCGGGTGCGAGAACCGTGGTTCGGTGGCCGTACGCCTCGAACCGCCGGGCGAACTCGACCGCTTCGTCGTCGGCCAACGGCGAGAAGAAGATCACCTGCGCGTCGCGCGGGAACCGCTCGCGGATCGACGCGAGGCGGTGTCTGCCGGTGCCGCGAACGACGGTTCCGTCCGGGAGCGCGGCCGGCCCGTCGACGAGGAATCGCCCGACTCGAACGGTCTGCGTCCGCCCCGTAGCGGGGGCGACGTAGCCGCCCGTCCCGCCGAGACGGGCGACGCCGACGCGGTTGCTCTTTCCGAGCAACACCCCCGCGACGCGTTCGGCGGCGTACTCGCTGAGACTCACTGCGTCGAGCGCACCGTCGTGGTCGGCGACGTGCGACTCCTGTCGGCCGTCGACAACGAGCACCACCGTCGCGGCGCGCGTCTCGCGGAACTCGACGGTCGAGAGTTCGCCAGTTCGGGCGTAGCGCCGCCAGTCGATGCGCTTGCTCGGGTCGTTTCTGGTGTACTGCCGGATGGAGTGGAACTCGACGCCCTCCCCGCCGGAGTCCGTCTCGACGCGTCCCGCGTACGGAATCGTCTGTTCGGCCAGCGGCAGGTCTTCGACCCCCGACTCGCAGGAGACGAGCGACTCGACGGGTTTCGTCTCGCTGCGCTCGACGCTTGCGCTAATGTTGCGCGCAGCGACGTGTGTCACCTTGAACGCGTGGTCGCCGCGCGTCGCCGGGACGGTGTAGGAGAACGACTCCGACTCGCCGGGGCGGAGACTCGTCGCGTGGCGGGGCGTCCCGGCGACGACTTCGAGGCTCTCGGGGACGCCGTCGACGATGCGGAGGTCCGACAGCGGCTCTTCGCCCTCGTTCGTCACGGTCACCGTAACGTCGACAGTCGACCCGGGTCTCGGCGACGCGTCGCTCAGGGTCCGCTCGACACCGACGACGAGTTCCGGCGGACGCGTCACGCTGCCGTAGACAGCGAAGCTGAATCCGACGACGGCGCCGAGAAACACTGCCGTGTTCCCGAGTGCGATTCCGGCGGACGCGCAGAGCAGCGCGACAGCCAGTCCGACGTTCCAGCGGGGAATCTCGCGTTCGCTCACGCCGACTCGCCCTCCGGAACCGTTTCGATGCGCGCATCGCTGCGCTCCTCGCTCGCGTCGACGAGTTCCTCGGCGGCGGCCTCCAACTCCACGAGCTCGGGCCAGTCGTCGGCCGACGTCTCGTCACCGGGTTCGCCGCCGTCATACGCCGCCAGTTCGGCCACCGTCTCCTCGACGGCCCGCTCGAAGCGCCGCCCGGCGGCCCAGTCGCGGATTCGGCTACGCAACGGGAGCGAGGCGGCGTCGTCGCCGCCGAGGAACGACGCCGCGCGGGCGTTCGTCGTCCACGTCCCCGACTCGATACGCCGGGCAGCCTCCAGTTCCGAGCAGTCGCCTCGTGCGGCGACTGTCGTAACCGCGGCGTCGTGTACCGCCCGTTCTATCGTCCTCCTCTCGCGTTTTCGCTTCCATCCCGACTGATGTTCGAGCTCCGATAGCGCGTCGTCGAACTTTCCGCCCGCGCTCTCGCGTGTCCCGTCGTGCGTCTGCTCGGGATCGTTCTCGGGCGTCCAACGGGCGCGGTCCTCGCCGACTCCCGAGAGGATGACGAGCGCGAACAGCCCCGCACCGCCGGCGAGCAGGAAAACGAAGACGCGGCTGAACACCGCCAGCGACGCACTCAGTGCGACCGGCACGAAGACCGTTCCGACGGCCAGCGCGAGCGCGCCGACTGCCAACGCCAGAACACTGAGACGCCGGCCGAGAGGCCAGTTCATCGTCCGTCACCGCCGTCTTCGCTGTCCTCGTCGCCTTCACGGTGGTCGTCGATGCTCGACAGGGCCGCGCGGGCCGCGGCGGTCAGCGCCGCCGACCGCCGGGCGCTCCCGTAGCGGACGCCCTCGAAGATGCGCGTCAACCGGCGTACCGACTCGACGGGGAGACCGCTCGCGACCGCCGCCCGCGCGTACTCGCCGGGCGTCGACGCCCGGCGGTTGCGGAGGCGGATTCCTTCGGCCATCGACGCCCACGCCTCCTCGATGGTCGGCGGAATCTCGGGCGCTGGCTCCTCCTCGACATCCTCAGTCGTCACGCTCGGCGATCGGCCGCGTCGACGAGAGCGGCGGTCGCGGCCGCGGCGGAACGAGACGCCGCTTCCCACGTCGCCGAGTGCGCGCGGCAGTCCCGACAGCGCGGTTCCGGCGCCGCTCGACAACGTGAACAGTCCGCCGCCGAACGCCCGCGGGAGCGCGACGGCGGCGGTTCCTACCGCTCGCGCCAACTCGCCGAAAGCGTCGCCGAGACCGCCGAGGAACCCGGCGGCCACCCGTCCGAGACGGTCGAAAAACGTCGGTCCGGACTCGCTGAGTCCGACGACGAACGCCGTGGTCAACTGCGGGATGCGCTGGAGCGCGGTCCGCAGACGTGGGAACGGCACGTCTACGTCCACGTCGACGTCCCGTCGTTGGCGTCCGCTGGCGACACCGACGAAGAGGACGCTGAACGCCGCGAGCGCGGCGAACAGGAACACGAGTAAGCCGCTGCCGCCGACGCTCTCGCTCGCGTTCGACGGTGCCGTCGTCTCGGTCGGTGTCGGCGTCGCTGTCGCCGTGGTCGTCTCGTCGGTTCCGTCGGTGCCGCCCGACGCCGTCCCCTCGTCTTCGTTCGGGTCAGCGGGCGTCGTCGTCGACGCTGCGCCGTCGGTGCCGGTGCCGCTACTATCGCTCGGCGTCGTCTCGGTCGTCGCGTCTGTCGCGCTAGTTCCCGATCCCGTCGCCGGGCCGTCGCCGCCGCCTCCGCCGACGCCGGCCGGGTAGCTTCCGAACCCGGTGGCGGGGAACAGCGAGGCGGCGACGACGACCGCGAGCGCGCACAGAGAGAGGAGGGCTGCGCGGCGGAGGTCGTATGCCACTGTTACCACTGGTTACTTATCTGTCTGATAATATGTTTTCCTATATGCGAACCGCCGTGAATGTCCCTCCCCTCCGCCGCCGTCTGCCGCATCGCCGCCTTCTCCACTGTCGTCTGCCGTATCGCTGCTCTCCCAGCGTCGACTCGCCGTCTCCGGTACCGAACGGAGGGCCGCGATGACGGCGCGCGCGCCGCTGGCGACCAGGGACGCCGCGCTCACGCGTCGAATCCTCATGACGCTGGCCCTCGTCGTCGCGCTCGACGCGGCGTTCGTAGCCGTGGTCGGCTTCCTGCTCGCACCGTGGCTGGCACCGCTAGGTGCGACAGCCGCCGCACTCCTCGGCGTTCGGTCGGTGCCGCCGCTCGTCCGCGCTGTCGTCGTCGCCGTGCCGGTCGTGGCGCTGTTTCTCTGGCTGCAACTGCGGTACACGCGGCGACAGACGCTCGCGGCCGCCAACGCCCGCGTCGTCGACGAGGAGGAGTACACCGACCTGCGCGGCCGAGTGACCCGTCTCTGTTCGCAAGCGAATCTACCGCCGCCGACGCTGGCCGTCGCGGAGACTCCCGTGCCGAACAGTTTCACCGTCGGCGGTCTCCGCGAGTCCGTGCTCGTCGTCTCGACCGGGTTGCTGGAATCACTGTCGGAGGAGGAACTCGACGCCGTGATAGCCCACGAACTTGCGCACGTGAAGAACCGCGACGCGACGGTGATGACGCTCGCGACGTTCCTCCCGGCGGTGACCAGCGGCGAGTTCTCGCTACTAGAGGGCCTCACACCGCGCGGTTGGAGTCGCGGCGCGACGTTCGCAGCGCTCGCCGTCGTCGCCGCCATCCTCTTCGGCCTCTCGACGGCGGACGTCGGCAGCCTCGGTTCCCTCTCGGGCCTCGTGCTCGTCGCGCTGTTCTCGCTTTTGTTCGGCGGTATTGTTCTCGGCGCGCTCACCGCGCCGGTCGTCTCCTTGGCGGGCCGTCTCTCCCGCTCGCGGGAGTTCGCCGCCGACGGTGCGGCGGCGCTGCTCACCGGGAACCCGGCGGCGGTGGCGGCGGCGATTCGACGACTGAATTCGGCGGTCCCCGTCGCTCCCGACCGAGACCTGCGGCGCTCGGCGGGCATCCGCGGCCTCTGTTTCCTCCCGCACGGTTTCGAGACGGGCGACGACGACGGCGGTTCGGAGGGGTTCTCGCTCACCGTCGAGACGCATCCGGCGGCGACCGAGCGCGTCGCGCGCCTTCGGAAGTTGGCGCGCGAACTGGAAGAACAGAACTGAATCGCGGACGCTAACCACCAACAACCATATATGGGCGGTTCCAACGCCCCTGCATGGTTACGATACTCGAATTCGTCAGTCAGCTCATCGTGAGCACGTTCCGACTCATCGGGCTGTTCATCACCGACGTGCTGCTCTCGGGAACCGACGTCATCTCCATCGCTTTCCGCGCGGTTTCGATGCTCGCCGGCGGCGCGATGGTCGTCGGTGCGTCGCTCGCGCTGCTCTACCTCGCCGTCGGCGCGCTGATTCGCGAGTTCGGCGTCAATCTCGCGTCGCCCGGTCGTACGCGCGCCCGGCGAGACTGACCGCCGATTCGAGCTCCGGACCGAGCGGCGACCCGACGACCACGCTGTCGGCGTGCCGCAACACCTTCTCCATCCGCGCCGTCACCTCGCCGACGGTGCCGGCCATGCAGAACGCGTCCACCATCGCGGGCGTGACGAGGTCGAACGCCTCCGAGAACTCGCCCGCGCTTATCCTCTCGCCGATGTCTCCGGCTCGCTTGCGGTCGATACCGTGTCGCTTGAGCACCGGCGGGGCCGCCCCCGCGGCGATGAACGCCACGGGCGGCCGCGCGGCCTCGCGCGCGGACTCTCTGCCCTTGGCGACGCTTACTGACGCATATGCCGCGAGATCGAACTCGCCGCGGTCGTCCGGACGGTCGGCGAGTCCGTCTTCGACCTGTTCGCGCGCCCACGCGAGGTCGTCGGGGTGCGAGCCGTTGAACAGCAGGCCGTCGGCGTGCTTGGCGGCCATCTGGCACATGTGCGGCCCCTCGCCGCCGACGTACACCGGGATCTCGCCCGGCGGGTCGTAGTTCAGGCCGGCGTCGCGCGCCTCGAACGTCCCGTCGTGGTCGACGCGCTCGCCGCCCCAGAGCTTCTGGGCGACTTTGAACGCCTCGAGTACGGGGCGGAGACCGCGTTCGTCTTCGAGACCCAAGTTCCGCAACGTCGAGGGGTCGCCCGGCCCGATGCCGAACGTCGCGCGGCCGTGGCTAGCCTCCGCGAGCGTCGCCACCTTCGAGGCGAGCGTGACGGGGTGCGTCTCGAACGGGTTGGCGACGCCTGGACCCAGTCGGACCGACTCGGTCGCGGCGGCCAGTTGCGAGAGGACGGCGAACGCGTCGCGGTTGTTGTAGTGCGCGGAGACGAACACTGAGTCGAACCCGGTCTCCTCGGCGGCGACGCCGAGGTCGACGAGTTCCGAGATCGGGTGTTCGGGCGTCAGTTCGATGCCGAGCATCTCCCTCCTCCTCGTCTCGCTCGTCGCCGTCGATAACAGCGGCGCTTGCGGGGTGTCGTCATTCGTGTGCGCCGAGGGAGTGCGCGAGTAAAAAGACAGGCCTCCCGTCACGACCTGCCTCGGTCTCCGTTTTTGGGTTCTTCATCCCATCGTCCAGCGCGAAGCGCCGCCACGCGAACGTTTTTGCTGCGGTGGTCGTTCTGGCGACTATGAGAGGACCAACCGAGCGCGTCCGGTCCGTCGACCGCTCGAGCATCCGCGTGATGTTCGACCTTGCGGAGGCGACCGACCGCGACCTCGTCCGCCTCGAAGTGGGCGAACCCGACTTCGACACGCCCGAACACGTCGTCGACGCCGCCGCCGAGGCCGCCCACGCGGGGGAGACGCACTACACATCGAACGCCGGGATGCCGGCACTCCGCGAGGCCGTCGGCGAGACAATGGCCGACCGCTACGACGTTCAAGTCGCCTCCGACGACGTGGTCGTCACCAACGGCGGGATGGAGGCACTCTTGCTCGCCGTGCTCTCGACCGTCGGTCCCGGCGAGGAACTGCTCATCCCTTCGCCGGGGTGGCCGAACTACTGGGCGCAGGCACGACTCGCCGACGGCATCCCCGTCGAGGTGCCGATGCCCGCCGACGAGGGGTATCCGCTCGACGTCGACCGCGTCCGCGACGCGCTGAACGAGAACACCGCGGCGGTGATGCTCTGTTCGCCCTCGAACCCCACGGGCAGAATCTACGACGAGGACGCCGTCCGCGAGGTCGTCGCCGCCGCCGCCGAGCACGACGCGTACGTCATCGCCGACGAGGTGTACGGCGCGCTCTCGTACGACCGCGACCTGACGGGCATCGCGGCGCTCACCGGTCACCCCGACCACGTGCTGACGGTGAACTCGTGTTCGAAGACGTACGCGATGACCGGGTGGCGCGTCGGGTGGCTCTGCGGGCCGACCGAGATAATCGACGAGGTGACCAAGGTTCACGAGAGCACGACCTCCTGTGCCTCTAGCGTCGCCCAGCACGCCGCGCTCGCGGCGCTCACCGGGCCCCAAGAGCCCGTCGAGGCGATGCACGACGCGTTCCGCGAGCGCCGCAACTACGTCGTCGACCGCGTCGCCGACATCGACGGCCTCTCCTGCCCGCGACCGCAGGGGGCGTTCTACGCCTTCCTCGACATCGACCTCCCTGGTTCGAGCCTCGACATCGCCAAGGAACTGCTGACGGAGTACGGCGTCGTCCTCGCGCCCGGCGACGGCTTCGGCGACGCGGGCGCGGGGAAGCTACGGCTCAGTTTCGCGAACAACGTCAACCGACTCGAAACCGGTTTCGATCGTCTCGAGCGCGCGCTCGAGGAGAGTTGAGTCGTTCCCGTCGTCAGTCACGCTACCCCCTTATTTCGACTCGAACTCCCACTCTCTGAGCGCTTGCCGGACGAAGTCACTTTCCACGTCGCGGAAGTGGGCGTCCGAGCCTGCGTGGTCGCCGAACTCGAACCCGCGGATGACGACGACGGGCGTCCCACCGTCGCCTTCGCCCGCGACGAGGTTCGCCGCCGCCGCGAGTTCGTCGACGACGTTCTGCACCGTGACGCCGAGTTCGCGGCCGTCGCGGTCGGACTCGCCGCGCCAATCCCGAGATGCGTGCATCCCCGCCCACCCGATGGCGACGCCGCGCTGGCCGTGGCGGAACGGTCGCCCGCACGTATCGGTGACGACGACCTGTTTCGCCGGGAGGCCCTCGCGGATGCGCGCCGCGCTCTCGGAGGGCCGCTTCGGCAAGAGCAGCAGGTCCGCGCCCGCAACGTTCGAGCGGTCGATGCCCGCGTTGACCCCGACATGGCCGAACCGCGACTCGGTCAAAAGAAACGGCGCTTCCATGATGATCTCGGTGCTCTCCTCCAGCACGGCCTGCGCGAACCGGGGGTCTTTCTCGTCGCCGGAGAGCTCGGCGAGGCGTGCGGCAATCTCTTTAGCGCGTGGACCCGCCGGAAACTCCGAGAGGTCGGCGAGGCGGCCCTCGGCTTTCGAAACGACGGTGCTGGCGACGCAGACGACATCGTCGGCGTCGAGGTCGACTCGCTCGCGAATCAGCGCCGCGAGGTCGTCGCCCGGCCGAATCTCCGGGAGGTCGGGGACGGCGAACAGTTCCATAGCCAGACGTTGCGGACTGGCGTAAAAAGCGCCGCGCTGCCGGTTAATCGAACGCGTACTCCCCGTCGGGGAGGTGCACCGTCTCGTACTCGCCGTCTTCGACTTCGACGAGGAACATCGTCGGGTGCGAGGCGGGGTCCGCGCCCGTCGCGCTTCCGGGGTTTAGAAGATGGATGCCGTCGATCTCCTCGTCCATCGGTTCGTGGCTGTGGCCGACGACGCCGACGGCGTCGGCGCCGCCGCGTTCTCGTACTACGTCGGTCACCTCCGCCCTCTCCGCCTCGGCGTCGCCGGTGCTCCCGACCGCGTCGCCGTGCGTGACGACGAACGTGACGCCCCCCAACTCCGCGGTGTCGACTTCGGGGAGGTCGAGTTCCGGCGGGTCGGCGTTGCCCGCGACGGCGGTCACCATCCCGTCCGTGAGCGCGAGGACGGTGTCGTACGCTTCGGTGGAGTCGAAATCACCCGTGTGAAGGGTGTAGTCGGCCGCGACGAGACAGTCTTGGACCCATTGCGGGAGTTCGCTCGCTCTCGACGGGATGTGCGTGTCGCCGAGTATCGCGACCTGCATGGATACGAACCCGACGCCGACCGCAAAAGTCGTTGTGGCGGTTAGTCAAAGGGAGGGTATGAGCCACGTCGTCACCGTGTTTCTCCGTGAGGGGGCGGAGGTGCTGTTGATTCGCCGCAGCGACGCCGTCGGCACCTACTCGGGACTGTGGGGCAGCGTCTCGGGCTACGTCGAAGATGCGCCCGAAGACGCGCTCGCCGACGCTCGGCGAGAACTCCGCGAGGAGACCGGCGTCGACGACGCGACGTTCGTCCGCGCAGGCGACCCACTCGACGTGGTCGACGGCGAGAACGACCGCGAGTGGACCGTCCACCCCTTCCTCTTCGAGACCGACTCACGCGAGGTGACGCCGAACGAGGAACTCGCCGACTGGGAGTGGGTCCAGCCGCCCGCGATGCTCGACCGGCCGACCGTTCCGAACCTGTGGGAGGTGTACCGCGGCGTCGCGCCCACCGTCGACACCGTTCGCGACGACGAGATCCATGGCGCGGCGTACCTCTCGATTCGTGCGCTCGAAGTGCTGCGCGACAAAGCAGCGAACGCCGTCCGCGAACGCGGCGGCGAGAGCGACGAATCCGGGGATTGGGACCGCGTCGTCGCCGTCGCCCGCGGTCTCCGCGACGCCCGGCCAGGGATGGCCGTCGTCCGGAACCGTGTCAATCGAACGATGTTCGAAGCCAACGAGGCGGGCGAGAGCGTCCGCGAGACGGCGGAGTCGGTGATTCGAGACGCGCTCAACGCGGACGACGAGGCGGCGTCGCACGCGGCGTCGCTGCTCTCGGCGCACGACGCGGACAACGGCGACAGCGGGATCGAGGGCGACGGCCCCGTGGCGACGCTATCGCGGTCGGGCACCGCGACGGCTGCGCTTTCTGCGGCCGGACGCCCACTGCTCGTCGCCGAGTCGCAACCCGGCGGCGAGGGCGTCGACGCCGCCGAGGCGTTCGCCGAGGCGGGACTGGACGTGACGCTCACGACCGACGCGGCGCTCGCGCACGTCGCCGCCGAGCGAGACGTTTCGGCCGCGCTGGTCGGCGCGGACGCGGTGTTCCCCGACGGGAGCGTCGCCAACAAGGCCGGAACGCGGATGGTGGCGCTCGTCGCCAAACAGGAAAAATTCCCGCTGTACGTCGTCACCGCCGCCGACAAGGTGAGCCCGGACGACGACTTCTCGCCCGAATTGCGGCCCGAGTCGGAACTGTACGACGGGGACGTGTCGCTTTCGGTCGAGAATCCGCTGTTCGACCGGACGCCCGCCGACCTCGTCTCGGGCATCGTCACAGAGTCGAGCGTCGTCGACGCCGACGAGGTGGCGAAGCTGGCGGCGGAGCGACGCGAGTGGCAGGGGTGGAGCGGGTGAGGGTTCCGGACGAGCGAGGACCGACGGCGCGACGAGGGCGGACCGTGACGGTCAAAACCCCGCCCGGCGTAGCGTCAACAGGCGACAGTGACGAGGGTTACCCCCACCGAGCCCCTTGTGACGATACCCTCACTCCGAGTCGCCCTCCTTCGATCTGTGAGCGACGACCACCGGCGAATCCAACCTCGAAACGTTCAGGAGTGCCCTCTGTGACGTACCTCGTATGAATCTCTCTCGAATCGCCGTACACGAGTCGGTCGAGAAGGCGCTTCCCGGCGCGGCGCTCGCGGACGCGCTGTCGGACCTCGACGTACCGGTCGAACGGGTCGGGGACGACGCCGAGTTCGGTCCCGGCGACGCTGTCGCGGCGTTCGGACCCCGCCCCTCATTTCTCCAGGCGGACTGGGTCCACTGCATCCGCGCGGGCTACGACGAGTTCGACGTCGACGCTTACGAGTCGGAGGGCGTCGCGCTGACCAACAGCACCGGCATCCACGGGACGACCATCGGCGAGACGGTGGCGGGGATGCTGCTCGCGTTCGCCCGCGGTCTCCACGTCTACCGCGACGCACAGACGGAGCGAGAGTGGACGCGCCTCCCTTACGAGCGACCGTTCACCCTTGACGGCGAGCGACTCTGCGTCGTCGGTCTCGGAACGCTCGGGCGGGGCATCGTCGAGCGCGCGAACGGACTCGGGATGGACGTCGTCGGCGTCCGCCGGTCGGGCGACCCGGTCGACGGCGTCGAGACGGTGTACACGCCGGACGACCTCCACGAGGCCATCGCTGACGCGCGGTTCGTCGCGCTGGCGACGCCGCTGACCCCCGAGACCGAAGGACTCGTCGGCGCGCCGGAGTTCGAGGCGATGCGCGAGGATGCCTACCTGATCAACGTCGCGCGCGGTCCCGTCGCCGACGAGGACGCGCTGGTCGCGGCGCTCCGCGAGGGAGAGATCGCGGGCGCAGGTCTCGACGTGTTCGCTGAGGAACCGCTTCCCGAGGACTCGCCGCTGTGGGAGTTCGAGCAGGTCGTTTTGACGCCGCACGTCGGCGCGATGACGCGCGACTATCACCGCGACATCGCCGACCTCATTCGCGGGAACGTCGAACGGGTCTCCCGGGGCGAGGAGATGGTCAATCGGGTCGTCTAAGCGGCCTTCGCGGCGGAGACGACGCGGCGTCAGAAGTAGCTGGAGTGACGACCGACCCGCGTCTGCGGGTGGAGTCGTTCCTCTGTCTCAGTCACATCGGTTTCGCCGGCGGTCTCGTACTGTTCGACGTACGTTCCGACGATGTCGGCGAGGAGGTCCTCGACGGAGCGTCCCTCGCGAGCGGCGATGTTCGCGACTTTCGCGTACTGTTCGTTCGTGAGGTGCTTCGAGAGCACCGCCTCTGTCTGTGTGGTGGCCATGATTCTTACCGGCGCAGTGAGGACAGCACGGAGGAACATAAATTCTGTACGGGTATTTTCCGCTATATAGAAAGAGTTCCTGCGACGTCTATGGAGTGAGACGGCTCTGTGCCGGCGGCGCAGCGCGCGCGCCGACGTTTCGCTTTCGCAACCGCTACTTCACGAACTTCAGCAGGTCGTCCCGCTTCGCCTCGTGGAAGTGGAACCGAAGCGCCTCCTTGAGCGGTTCGATGCTACCGCGCTTGGCGCTGATGGGCGCGATGACCTCGCCTTCCCACTGCTTCCACGGCGGAAAGAGGCCGAGGCGGTCGCAGAGTTCGTTCAGCCGCTCGTCCCCGTCGTCGACTTTGTCCATCTTGTTCACCGCGACGACGACGGGGACGTCGAGTTCGTCGAGAAAGTAGAACATCTCCACGTCGTGCGGAATCTCGTCGTCACTCGTGTGCCGGTCGATGATGTCGACGACGCTCTTGCCGTCGACGACGAGGACGGCCGCGAGAATCGAGTCGGCATTCTCCTCGATGTAGCGGACAATGTCCGTCTTTATCTGCTCGCGACGGTCCTCCTCAACGCCGGACATGAAGCCGAATCCCGGCAGGTCGGTGAACATGAAGCTCTCGGCGGCCCAGTCGAAGTGGTTCGGTTTGCGGGTGACACCGGGCTTCTTCCCCGTCGAAAAGCCGGTGTGGCCGGTCAACTCGCGCATCAACGTCGACTTCCCGACGTTCGACCGTCCGACGAACACCACCTCGGCGTCGCGGTTCGGTCGGTTCTCGAACATACCTTCGATACTTCGCTCGGGCGGATAAACGCCGCGGGACACGTCTCGTCGCGGATTCGTCTCTGTTCGTTGCGAATTCATCTCACTCTCGTCGTCTCCGCGTCTGCAGACCGACGGAAGACGGAACGTTTTGGCACCGCCGTGCCAACCGTTCGCCGATGGAGAAACAGGAGCTCCGCGAACGCGTCTGGACTACCCTCGAAGCCCAGGGCGTCAACCGGTTTCCGTACCCGCCCGAAGGGAGAATCACGAACTTCGCCGGGGCGAGAGACGCCGCCGAGCGCCTCGCCGACACCGACGAGTGGCGGGCGGCGCAGACGGTGAAAGCCAACCCCGACGCGCCGCAACTGCCCGTCCGGCGGCGGGCGCTCCGCGACGGGAAAACCGTGTATATGGCCGTACCGCGACTCCGCGACGAGCGACCGTTTCTGAAACTCGACCCGGCGGAGATAGACGACGTCGACGCCGCGACGACCATCTCCGGATCGGCGAAGTACGGCGTTCCCGTCGCTCCCGACGAGGTTCCCCGCGTCGACTTCATCGTCGCCGGGAGCGTCGCCGTCACCGAAAGCGGTGCGCGCGTCGGGAAAGGAGAAGGGTACAGCGACCTCGAATTCGCGGTGCTTCGGGAACTCGGCGCCGTCGACGACGAGACGACGGTGGCGACGACGGTCCACGAGTTGCAGGTCGTCGACGACGCCGAGGTGACGCCCGACGCTCACGACGTGCCGCTGGACCTTGTGGTGACACCCGAGCGGGCCGTCCGGACGGAGACGGCGTGCGACCGGCCCGCCGGCGTCGACTGGGACGCGCTCGACGCGGAGAAGCTGGCCGAAATTCCGGTGTTGCAGCATCTACACCCGAACTGAACGCGTCGTCTCGACGCACGGTTCATCCCTCAGGATATTTCCCCTCTCGCCGTGACAGCTACATGTGCGACTCGTTCAGGTGATGGTTCCGGCCGGCAAGCGCGAGGCGATTCTGTCGCTCCTCGACGACGAAGGGATCGATTACGCGCTCTCCGACGAGACGAGCGGTCGAGAGTACATCGCTATCGTCTCGATTCCGTTGCCGACGAACGCCGTCGAACCGGTGCTGGAGAAACTCCGCGACGCGGGTATCGAGCGCGAGGCGTACACGGTCGTTCTCGACGCCGAGACGGTCATCTCCCAGCGGTTCGACAGTCTCCAAGAGAAGTACGAGAAAGAAGAATCGAACGGCGACCGAATCGCTCGCGAGGAACTCGTCGCATCGGCGCAGCAACTCGCACCGGAGATGCCGGTTTTCGTGATAATGACTATCATCAGCGCCGTCGTCGCGACGGCGGGCCTGCTGCTCAACGACGCTGCGGTAATCGTCGGGTCGATGGTCATCGCGCCGCTGGTCGGTCCCGCGATGGCGACGAGCGTCGGCAGTGTCGTCGACGACCGCGAATTGTTCCTGAAAGGGGTCAGACAACAGGTCGCAGGCGGCGTGCTCGCTATCGTGAGCGCTGCGGCTTTCGCATTCGTCTTCCGACTGACCGGCGTCGTCCCATTCGGCACACAGGAAGTGTTTCAGATAGAGCAGGTCCGTCTTCGTCTCGCACCCGACGTGCTCTCGCTGGCGGTAGCGCTCGGTGCGGGCGTCGCGGGCGCGTTAAGCATCTCCTCAGGCGTCTCGGCAGCGCTCGTCGGGGTGATGATTGCTGCCGCGCTCGTCCCGCCCATCGCCGTCGTCGGCATCGGCATCGCGTGGGGGAGTCCGGCGACTGTTCTGGGGTCGTTCGTGCTCGTCTTGGTCAACTTCCTCTCGATAAACTTCACTGCGCTCGGAGTGCTCTGGTACATGGGCTACCGTCCGGCCAACCTGTTCCAACGCCCGAGCGCCGAGGACGCAACGTTCAAACGCATCGGGGCGCTCGGACTGGCAATCCTCGTTCTCTCGGCGTTTCTCGGCGGCGTCACGTACGCGAGTTTCCGGACGAGTAGCTTCGAGGAGACCGCCCGAACGTCCGTCGATTCGGCTCTCAGCCAGCACGACGAACTGACACGACTCGGCATGGACGTCCAGTACGACGACGAGATTCCGTTCCGGCAACCGCGGCAGGTCGTCGTCACCGTCGGCCATCCCGTCGGGGTCGATCCGCCGCCGGTCGCAGACGACATCCTGAGCCGAATCCAAGCCAACGCGAACGCGCCGTTCGGCATCGTTAGCTCCGAGCGCGTCACAGTCGTCGTCAGGTACGTCGAAATCGACCGTTCGACGGGCGAAACCGCCGCATCGAGTCAGCCCGCGAACTCGCAGCAGACGCGTTCGGCGGTATGTAAAACGGCTCTTTGTGCTTAGCGCGGCTTGATAGTTTCACCCGACTATCTACTGGCATGCGCCTCCGGATACCCGCAGTCGTGTTGGCCGTCGCGTTGCTGACGGCCGGCTGTCTCGCACCGTTACAGACCTCGTCGTCGCCCAGCGCGGACGACGGACAGCACATCTCCGTCTCCGGCACGGGCGAGGCCACCGCCGACCCGGACCTCGCGGTGCTCTCGGTCACCGTGGAGGCGCGTGCCGACAGCGCCGCCGAGGCGCGTGATATCGTCGCAAACCGTTCAGATACGCTCGTCTCGGCGCTCGTCGACGCTGGCGTCGCCGAAGACGGTATCACGACCCAGTACTACGCCGTCCAACCCGAGTACGACCACCGCGGCGAGGAACCGCGGGTCGTGGGCTACACCGCCCGCCACGCGTACCGCGTTGAGACGACGCCCGACCGCGCCGGCGAACTCATCGACGTCGCCGTCGACAACGGCGCCTCTCGCGTCGACGGCGTCCAGTTCACGCTGAGCGACGAGAAGCGCGCCGAACTCCGCGAGGAAGCCATCGACGCCGCCGTCGCTGACGCCGAAGGCGAGGCGTCGAGTCTCGCCGCGGCCGCCGGTCTCGAACTCGGCGAAGTCCGAACGCTCTCAACGACCGGCGCGAGCGACCCGTACTCGCCTCGATACGAGATGGCCAGCGACGCCGGGGGCGCGTCGACCAGCGTCCGCCCCGGTCCGGTCTCCGTCACGGTGACGGTGCAGGCGACGTACACAGCCAATTGAGCATCAAACCGGATTGACGGTCCCCGCTGACGCCGTTCCCCTCCCCATTCGCCTGCGGTTCCCACGCTGACGCTGTTCCCCTCCGTCCGACCCGCGCCGATGCGGTCCCACGCTGACGCTCCTCCTACTCGCTCCAGTCGGCTGTTTTTCCGTACCGTCTCTCACTCCTCGCGGTGCCCATGTCACCGACGTTCGTATCATCGCGAGCGAGCTGTCGGTTCCCGTGACCGGCGATTTAACCGCGCGAGACTGACGTTCCAGCCGTGTCAGAGAACCCTATTGGAACGGTGGCGGACCGGGACCGACTCGTCGAACTCCGCGCCGAGGAGACGGCCGACGGGCGGGCGTTCTTCGTCGACGTGACGGACCCCGCGCTCAACGCCGACGCGACGACCGTCGACGCCGCTCGTCGGGTCCACCGACGGCAGGCCGAACGATTGCTTCGGGCGGGTGAAGTCGAGGCGGTCGGGGAAACTGGGGAGGCCGAGGCAGTCGACGAGACCGGCGACGAAGCGCTCGAACCGTCGTCCTCCGGCGAGAAATCGACTGAAAATCAGCTACTCGCGCCGCGACGGCGGAATGTCAGGCTCGAAGCCGACGGCGTCGACGGCCATGTCGAGCACGTTGTCGACGCCGTCGTTCTCCGTGATACTCATGTACGCGTCGGCCTCGACGTCCGTCGAGCGGTCGCTCTTGTTACAGATGGTGAGCACGGGTACGTCGAAGCGACGCTGCATCTCGTCGCGGAGTTCGAGTTGCGCGTCGAGCGGGTAGCCGCAGTCGCCGCTGGCGTCGACGACGAACAGCACGGCGTCGGCGAGATGTTCGAGCGCGCTTACCGCCTGCCGCTCGATGTCGTTGCGCTCGGCTTCGGGCCGGTCCAACAGGCCCGGCGTGTCGATGATCTGGTAGCGGATGCGATTGCGCTCGAAGTGACCGAGTTGGACGGCTTTCGTCGTGAACGGGTAGGAGGCGATCTCGTTGCTCGCGCGGGTGACCGCGTTGACGAACGACGACTTACCGACGTTCGGGTAGCCCGCGACGACGATAGCCGGTTCGTCCGGGCGCACGTCGGGGAGATTCTTCAGTGCGTCGCGCGCCTCGCTGACGCGGAGTAGGTCGTCTTCGACCTGTTCGATTATGTCGGCCATCCGCGCGAACGCCTGCTTGCGGTGCTTTCGCGCCGTGTCGGTGTCGCTACGGCGGAGCTTCGAGACGTACTCGCGGTGCAGTTCCTTGATCTGCCGACCGGCCCACGTGAGGTTCGCGAGGCTCTGGCGGAGCGTGTCGACGCCGCCGTCGCCTTCGAGTTCGTCGCTCTCGGCGGCGAACGTCCCCTGTCGGCGGAGCACGGCGTCGGCGAGTTCGTAGTAGAACGGGTCGACCGTCTCGAAGTCCGGCCACGCCGTTACGACGTTCTGGACGTTGTCCGAGAGGATGTTCGCCGCCGTCTGGAGCATCGACTCCTGCGCCTCTAATCCCGTCTTGGCCCGTCCCGCCCGCGCCGCTCGCGAGAACGCCTTGTCGATGAGCTCCTCCGACCGGGGCGTCGTCGGAAGATTCTCGAAAATCATGCTGGCACCTTGACGACGGGCGTACTAAAGGGCGTCCGTTTGTGCGGCCCGTGCGTCGTCGTTTCACGCGAGCGCCCTGACGCACCACGCGGAGACGGCGCTCGGACGGCAGCCCCGCTTCGACACGACGCTTTTGGCCGTGGACGGCGTACCATCGGCTATGACTGACTGGCGCGCAGTCGGTGTCGGCTTCGTCGTCCTCCTCGTCGTCGGCGCCGTCGGCCTCTCGATACCGATAGTCGGACAGGTCGGCGCAGGGCTCATCGGCGGCTTCGCAGCGGGCTACCTCGCGGGCGGCACGCTCGGCCGCGGCGCGTGGCATGGCCTCGTCGCGGGGTCGATTTCGGGCATCGTCCTGACCGTCTTCGTCGCACTGCTCGGCGGCCTTCTCGGCTTCGCCGGTGGCCCGCTCGGGGGCCTCGTCGCCGGCGGCGGCATCCTCGTCGTCGGCGCGATGATAACGCTCCTGTTCGCCGTCGACAGCGCGCTCGCCGGTGCGGTCGGCGCGTGGGCGAAGAACTAAGAGCCGATAGCTCCGTCTCACCGATTTTCGGAGTGTCCGCAGAATCGTCAGACGAGTTCAATATTCTGCAAAGCGTCTCTTCTCCTGCTATGGCAGAGTTGAACTGGCGCGCAATCGCCATCGGATTCGTCGTGACGTTGGTACTTGGGCTACTCAGCGGGAACGCGATTCCGCTGACCGACCTCACGCTCCCCGTCATCGGCTGGGGACTGACGGGCGTCGTCGGCGGACTCGCGGCCGGCTACGTCGCGGGGCACGGAATGGGTAACGGAGCCGTCAACGGTATCGTCGCGACCACCATCGGCGCGGTACTCGTGTACGCGGTGTTGGCGCTACTGGGGACGGTGCTCCTCGGCTTCGTCGGACTCTCGTTCGCCCTCGTCGGCCTCCTGTTCCTCGGCCTCTACGCCGTGCCCGGCGCGGTCGGTGGGGCAGTCGGCGCGATGCTGAAGCGCCCGTCGCCCGCAGAACAGGGCCAACCAGCCAGTCGTTGACAACCGCAGAGACGACTTTCCTATCCTTTTTCGAGTTTTACCGTTCTCCTCGTTTTCGGTGGCCGCTTACTCCCGGTCGAGGTACTCGCCCTGTACCTCGACGACTTCGGTCGAATCCGCACAGTCGGCGTAGCGTCGCAGCGGTTCCTCGTTCAGTTCCAGAAACGTGTGCCCCCACGTGAACTTCGAGAGAATCTCCTCGGCGTAGTCGTCGTAGCCGAAGATACAGAGCGCCGCCGCCAGCGCTTCGACCGTCGTGAGTTCCATCGGCCGGCCGAAGTTCACGGGGTTGCCCGCGACGAGAAACGGCAGCGCGCGGTGGATGCCGCCGAGCGTAAACATCGCCCGTTCGGCGGACTCCCACGAGCAGTCGAGCGCGACGAGACCCCGGTCGGCCGCCCGCGGTTCGTCCGCCGGCGAGAGCGCCTGGTCGGCGTGCGGGTTGAGTACCACGCCGCGGGGTGCGGCCCGGTCGGTACGGTGTAACTCCGCGAGGTCGAATCGGGCGAGTTTCCTTGCCGTGCATTTGGTCGGGTCGTCGTCGCCCTCGTACCGGACGTGAAGCTCCACACCGGAGATGGACGACCGTAGAAGAAAAACGCCTCGTTCGCCGGCCGAGCGACACGACGTTCGTCGTCCCGTGACGAGAGTTTATGAGCGATGACGGAACCACCTCGCCTCGTGACCTGACGACTCGACGCGCGCCGGTCGAGGCGGGAGCGCGAGCACCCGGCGCGCGATACCGGTCGTTCCGACACCCGACGAGGCTCGCCTGCTCGCCAAAACCATCATACGGCACCACCACGGAGTGAGAGTACATGGACCACGTCGCCGCCGTCCGGGCGTACTACTCGGCGCTCGACGAGCACGACTACTCAGCGCTCTCTGACCTCCTCGCTCCCACGTTCGTCCACGACCGCCCCGACAGAACGCTCGACGGCCGCGAGGCGTTCGTCTCGTTCATGCGCGACGACCGGCCGAACAAGCGGACGAGCCACGAACTCGACGAACTGTACGAGAACGACGATGGCTCGGAACTCGTCGTCCGCGGCCGCCTCCTCGACGCCGACGGCGAGCGACTGTTCCACTTCGTCGACGTCCACCGGTTCGAAGACGGTGTCGTCGTCGAACTTCGGACGTTCGCGAGAAGAGAGTAAGGCGTTCGGTCGTCACTACGTCTCCGATTCGAGACGCTGTCGGCGCGTCTCGTACTCCTCGTCGGTCAGTTCGCCACAGGCGTAGGCGAATCTGAGCTCTTCGAGTGTTCGGTCGTCGTGACTGTCGTCGTCGAACGCGCGGAACAGCAGATACCCGCCGCCCAGTACGGCGAGAAGCGGGACGAGCATCCAGACGAACATGAAGGCGAAGGTCCCCCAGTCGCCGCCCCACGCGTCACCGACCATGTGACCGCCCATCCACGGTCCCATCGTCGGTCCGCCGACTAACACCATGGTCAGTAGCGGCAGTACGACCAGCATCGCTAGCGCGACGAGTCCGATTCGCACGACTCTGGTAGCTTTCTCGGTCATGAGAGAGTGTAGACGTTGGAGGATGAACACGACATCGACGATTCCCAGAAACGTGGAATCGTTCGGGGACGACGTTCAGTCCTTCTTCCCCGCACCGACGGCGCTCTCGCCGACCGGTTCGTGGCCCTCGATGACCTCGCGGCCGCCCATGTACGGGCGGAGCGCCTCGGGTACCGTGACGGTGCCGTCGTCGTTCTGGTAGTACTCCAGCAGCGCGACCATAATTCGGCCGACGGCCGTCCCCGAGGCGTTGAGCGTGTGGAGGTACTCCGCCGACTCGTGGCGCTCGGGGCGGTAGCGCAATCCGGCGCGGCGCGCTTGGAACTCCTCGAAGTTCGACGCCGACGACACCTCGAGCCAGCGGCCGCCGCGCTCGGGTCCGTCGTCGCTCTCGGTGCCGGGCGCCCAGACTTCGATGTCGTACGTCTTCGCCGAGGCGAACGTGAGGTCACCGGTGCAGAGCGTCAGCACCCGGTACGGGAGACCGAGTCGCTTCAGCACTTCCTCGGCCTCCTCGACCAGCGCTTCGAGACGGTCGTAGCTCTCGTCGGGTTCGACGAAGTTGACCAGTTCGACCTTGTTGAACTGATGGACGCGGACGATTCCTCGGGTCTCGGTACCGTGCTCGCCCGCCTCGCGCCGGAAGTTCGGCGTGTACGCCTGATGTTTCATCGGGAGGTCCTCCTTCAGCAGAATCTCGTCGGCGTACATGTTCGTCACCGGTACTTCTGCAGTTGGACAGAGCCACAGGTCGTCGTCGTCGTAGTTCTCGGTTTCGCTTCCGCCGATGCGGTAGGCGTCCTCGGCGAATTTGGGGAGCTGCCCCGTGCCGACCATCGACGTGCTCTTGACCGGAATCGGCGGGAACAGGTCAACGTACCCCTGTTCGCGGTGGACGTCAAGGAAGAACTGGATGAGCGCGTGTTCGAGCATCGCGCCCTCTCCTTTCAGGAAGTAAAACCCCGAACCGGTGGTCTTCGCGGCGCGCTGCTCGTCAATGATGTCGAGTTCCTCGCCGAGTTCGTAGTGCGGCGTCACCTCGTCGGGCAACTCACGCAGGTCGTCGAAGCCCCAGCGCCGGTCCTCAACGTTGTCGCTCTCGTCGTCGCCGACGGGCACGTCCTCGTGCGGAACGTTCGGCAGTTCGAGCAGCGCCTCCTGCAGTTCGGTTTCGAGTTCGTCGGCGCGCTGCTCGACCGCCTGAAGCTCCTCTTTGAGTTCCTGCGAGCGGGCGATGGCCTCGTCGGCCTCGTCGTCTTTGCCCTCAGCTTTCAGTTGGCCGATTTTACTTGACACCTGATTCCGATTGTGCCGCAGGTCGTCGCCCTCGCTCTTGAGCGAGCGCCACTCCTCGTCGACGGCCAGAATTCGGTCGAGGTCCACGTCGTCCATCCCTCGCTGGTCGAGCGCGGCCCGAACCTCCTCGGCGTGTTCCCGGAGGTACTGTCTGCTGAGCATTTGTGCGAGATTCAGGCGGCCCGGGCAAAACCGTGTCGCATCCGTGTGCCGTCGTCTCATCGTGCTAGCTCTCTCCGTTTCGTCTCGCTTTCGTTCGCTTCGTCGCTCTTTCTGTCTCTCTTCGCCCTCTTCCGCCGTCCGAACGTTTTTGCTCGCCGCGGACGCCAACGGTGCATGGCAATCGCCGACGTCGCTCCAGTTCCCGGCACCGAGGACACCTACTACGTCGACACCGGCATGTACGCCACCGAGGCGTACGGGTCGGTCTTCCTCGTCGACGCCGACAGACCCGTGATTATCGACACCGGCATCGGCACCCACTACGAGTACATCCTCGACGCGATAGACGATGTGGGGATCGACCCCGAGGCGGTGGCGTACATCCTTCCGACGCACGTCCACCTCGACCACGCGGGCGGCGCGGGCTTTCTCGCCGAGGCGTGCCCGAACGCGACAGTACTCTGCCACGACATCGGCGTCCGCCACCTCATCGACCCCTCCCGACTCGTCGAGGGGACGAAAGCCGCCGTTGAGGACCAGTGGGAGTTCTACGTCGAACCGAAACCCGTCCCCGAGGACCGCATCGACGGACTCGAAGACGGCGACGAGATCGACCTCGGCGACCGGACGCTCGACGTGATTCACGCGCCGGGCCACGCGCCCCATCAGGTGATGTTCCACGACCGCGCGACGGACGCGCTCTACACGGGCGACGCCGCCGGTATCTGGATTCCGAGCGAGAACGCGATACGCCAGACGTCGCCGCCGTCGCAGTTCGATCTCGAACGGTGTCTCGAAGATGTCAACACCATCGTCGAGCGCGACCCCGAGACGCTCTGCTTCGGTCACTTCGGTTCCCGCGAGTTCAGCGAGGAGCTGATGAGCGAGTACAAGCGCGTGCTCGTCGAGTGGGTCGAAGCGGTCCGACGACGACGAGAGGAACTCGACGGCGACGAGGCGGTCATCGACCACTTCGTCGAACACACCGAGATGGTCGACACGTGGGGCAAGCGCAAAGCGACCGCCGAGGAACGATTGAACGTCCGCGGCGTCTTGGGGTATCTCGACTACCGCGACGGCCAGCGCGAGTAACACCCGCCGTCGACGACTTTCTGCTGCGTCCGATTCAGTTCAATCCCGTACAACGCCCGCCGCGTTTCGGTGTTCGCAAATGTACATTCTTTTAAATGTGGGAAACCGTATCTGTGTGGTATGGAATGGCGGGACGCGGAAGCGACATACGAGAGCGAGGTCGTCGGTCAAACGACGCTCCCCGTGATGTTCGAGGAGAGTGCCGAACGCAACGCCAACCGCATCGCACAGCGGTACAAGGGTGGTCTCTACGACCGGTCGCTCGCCCCCGACGTAGTGTCGGCGGCAGCGGCCGACGAGTACGGACAGGTCAGTTACGCGGAGATGCGCGACATCGTCCGCAACCTCGCCGCCGGCTTTCGCGAACTCGGTCTCGAAACCGGCGACCGGGTCGGCATCCTCTCGCACACCCGGATGGAGTGGGCGCAGACCGACTTCGCCGTGCTCGCCGCCGGCGGCGTCGTCACCACCGTCTACACCTCGTCCTCCGAGCAACAAGTGACGTATCTGCTCGGCGACCCCGACGCCTCGGGCGTCGTCGTCGAGAACGCCGAGTTGCTCCGGAAAGTGCTCGCGGTCGAGGACGAACTCGATCTCGATTTCATCGTCGTCGTCGACGATCTGGCCGACGGCACTGGGATGGGCGGGGCGCTCCGCGATCGCGACGACATCCTCACGCTCGGCGATCTCCACGACCGGGGTGCGGCGGCGTTCGATGAGAGGACGTACGAATCGTGGCTCGACGAGCGCGGTCCCGACGACCTAGCGAGTCTCATCTACACCTCCGGGACGACCGGGCGACCGAAGGGCGTCAGACTCACCCACCGGAACTTCCGCTCGAACGTCAACCAGTGTTACCGGCGCTTCGGTTCCCGCCACGACAAAGGTGACCTCCCGGTCATCGACACGCAGTCGACGACGCTCTCGTTCCTGCCGCTCGCGCACGTGTTCGAGCGCCTCGCCGGTCATTTCCTGATGTTCGCGGCGGGAGCGACCGTCGCCTACGCCGAGAGTCCTGACACGCTCCGCGAGGACTTCCAACTCGTTCGGCCGACCGTCGGTACGAGCGTCCCCCGGGTGTACGAGAAGCTGTACGGCGCGATTCGGACGCAGGCCTCCGAATCGCCCGTCAAAAAACGCATCTTCGAGTGGGCGTCCGGCGTCGGCCGCGAGTACCACACGGCGGAGAGTCCGGGGACGTTCCTGACGGCGAAACACCGTCTCGCCGACAGACTCGTTTTCGAACAGGTCCGCGAGGCGCTCGGCGGGCGAATCGACTTCTTCATCAGCGGCGGCGGCAGCCTCTCGCCGGAGCTCTGCGCGCTGTACCACGGGATGGGACTCCCCATCTTGGAGGGGTACGGACTGACTGAAACGTCGCCCGTCGTCGCCGTCAATCCGCCGGAGAACCCCCAAACCGGCACTATCGGCCCGCCCGTCCACGACGTTGAGGTCCGCGTCGACGACAGCGTCGTCGGCCAGAAGACCCGGGAGTCGGCGGCGGGCGAGGTGGGCGAACTGCTCGTGAAGGGACCGAACGTCACCCAGGGGTACTGGAACCGCCCCGAGGAGACCGAGCAGGCGTTCACGACTGACGGATGGTTCCGCACCGGCGACATCGTCGAGATTCGCCCCGACGACTACATCGCCTTCCGCGAGCGCGCGAAACAGATTCTCGTCCTCTCGACGGGCAAGAACGTCGCTCCCGGTCCAATTGAGGACGCGTTCGCGTCCAGCGCGCTCGTCGAGCAGTGCATGGTGCTCGGCGACGGCCGCAAGTTCGTCAGCGCGCTCGTCGTCCCCAACTTCGAGGGCGTCCGTGAGTGGGCCGAACACGAGGGCATCGACCTGCCCGACGACCCGAAGGCTATCTGCCGGAACGACCGCGTCTACGAGCGTATCGAAGCCGAAATTGAAGCCGCCAACGCGAACTTCGAGTCGTACGAGCGAATCAAACAGTTCCGCCTCGTGCCCGAGGAGTTCACCGAGGACAACGACCTGATGACGCCGACGATGAAGAAGAAACGCCGCAACATCCTTGACAGCTACGCCGACCAGGTCGACCTGCTCTACGAAGGGCGCTGATTCGAACGCCCCGCGACCCGGGCACGGCGGCCGAATCGACGATGTCGTTCCACCACACGGAACGCATCCGAGACGCCGGGACTTATAACCGAAGCTCACCTCGGAGTACACCTATGGAGGAGCGCTAATGGCGAACGCGGGCGGGAACCTCATCCCTCTCGTCGCCGCCATCATCGGCATCGGCGTCGTCGCGCAGGTGCTCTCCGACAGATACCGGGTCCCGAGCGTCGTCTTCCTCATCGCCGCAGGCATCGTGATGGGACCGGAGGTGCTCGGCCTCCTGCAACCGGATGCCTTCGGCAACGCGCTCTCGGCCATCGTCGGCCTCTCGGTCGCCATCATCGTCTTCGAGGGTGCGTTCCACCTCCGCGTCGACAAACTTCGACAGGCCCCGGCAGCGACGGTTCGCCTCGTCACGGTCGGCGCGCTCATCGCGCTCGTCGGGACGTCGCTCACTGTCCACTACGTCCTCGGGTCGACGTGGTCCGTCGCCTTTCTCATCGGCGCGCTGCTGATCGCGACCGGACCGACGGTCATCACGCCGATTCTCGAAGTCGTCCCGACGCGGGACCGTGTCCGGGCCGTACTGGAGACGGAGGGCATCGTCAACGACGTGACGGCCGCGATACTCGCCATTGTCGTCTTCGAGACCATCCACTCCGGGGTCTCCGCCCCGAGCGCACTGCTCCAGATTTTTGCCCAGCGCCTCGGCGTCGGGGTCCTCGTGGGGACGGCCGTCGCCGGCGTGCTCTACTACGTCCTCCGGTACGTCGACCTCTCGCCGTCGAGCGCCCCGCGGAACGCCCGCCTGCTCGTCCTCGCGGGCGCACTCGTTGCTTACGGAACCGCCGACACCATCGCCACCGAGGCCGGCGTCGCCGCCGCGGCGACGGCGGGCGTCCTTCTCGGCAACGCCGACATCCCTTACGAGGAGGACGTGACCGACTTCAAGGGCGACATCACACTGCTCGTCCTCTCGTTCGTCTTCATCACCCTCGCCGCGCTGTTGGAGTTCGACGAACTCCGGCAACTCGGCGTAGGAGGGCTGGTCGTCGTCGCCGTCGTCGCGCTCGTCCTGCGGCCGTTTCTGGTGTTCGTCTCGACCGCTGGCGACCGGTTCACCCGAAACGAGAAACTGTTCATGAGCTTCGTCGGCCCGCGCGGCATCATCCCCGCGTCGGTCGCGACGCTGTTCGCCATCGAACTCCGGGCGATGGGGATGACGCAAGCGGCGCACACTCTCGTCGGCACCGTCTTCCTCGTCATCCTCACGACCGTCGTCTTCGAGGGCGGCTTCGCCCGCCGAATCGCGGAATATCTCGATGTGATACCTATGCGCATACTCGTCATCGGAGGCGGTAAGGTGGGTCGGATGCTCGCCGAACGCCTCGAAACCCGCGGAGAGAACGTCGTACTGATAGAGAACGACCCCGATATCGTCGAACTCGCCCGCAACCAGGGGTTCACCGTCCACGCAGGCGACGCCACCGATTCGGGGGTGCTCGCCGCCGCCGGGGCGGCGAACGCCAAAGTGGTCGTCGCGGCCACCGGCGACGACGACGTGAACCTGCTCGTCACCCAGCTCGCGGAGTCGAAGTTCGACCCCGAGACCATCATCGCCCGCGCGAACAACCCCGACAACGCCCGTGCGTTCAGAGATCTCGGGGTGGAGACCATCTCCTCGACAGTCGCGACAGCACAGGCCATCGACAACCACATCGAGCGGCCGACGCTGTCGAACTGGATGGACGAACTCGGCGAGAGCGGCGACGTCCAGGAGATTGCGGTGACTGCCGCCGACCTCGTCGGGAAGAAGATTCGCGATATCGGCGAGGACCTCCCCGACGGCTGTCTCATCGCGCTCGTCTCCCGCGACGGCGGGTCGGAGGTGCCGTCGGCGGACTACACGCTGAGCGAAGGCGACAAAATCACCATTCTCGGTCGGCGCGAGGCGGTTCGCGAGGCGATGGCGTACGTCCACCCGGAGGAAGGGTAGACAGGTCGTCGCCCGCGTTATCGGTGCCGTTGAGTTCCGGACCGTTACGAGGAACCGAGTTCACGACGATTCTTGAGCGTCGCCGCTGAATCGGCGGGTATGCAAGACCTCTCGCACCCGCTCTCCGCGGAGACGCCCGTCTACCCCGGCGACCCGCTGGTTCGACTCGACCCCCACGCGACGCACGCCGCCGACGGCTACCGCGTCACCGACATCAGAGTCGGAAGCCACGCGGGAACTCACGTCGACGCGCCGTCGCACGTCCTCGAAGACGGCGACCCGCTCTCGGCGTTTCCGGTCTCCCGATTCCGCCTCGACGCGCGACTCGTCGACCTCCGTCCGCTCGACGCCGAGGCGAGCATCTCCGCGGCTACGCTCTCGGCGGCGGCCCCGGACGACGCCGGCGACGGTTCCGATACCGACGCCGACTACGATGCGCTCGTCCTCCGAACCGGCTGGGACGCCCACTGGGGAACCGACCGGTACCACGAACACCCATCACTCTCGCCCGAAGCGGCTGCGTGGTGCGCCGACCGGGGCTATGACGTGGCGCTCGACTGCGCCAGCCCCGACCCGTTCGGTAGCACTGAACTCCCGGCACACCGGCAACTGCTGGGCGCGGATCGACTGGTCTTCGAGAACCTGCGTCTCGCGGACGCCGACCTCCCCGAACGATTCCGCCTCCAGGTGTATCCGCTGTCATTCGTCGGCGTCGACGGCTCTCCCGTGCGCGCCATCGCGGACCGATAACGTCGCAGACTCGGACGCCGCCGACACCGATCGATAACGTTCACGAACGTTTATCTGAGAGTCGGTAAAACCGCCAGGTATGCACCACGCACAGGGTCCGCTGCTCTCTATCGACGTCGGCGACCGACGCGCCGAGCGCGTCGACGTGGACGAAGTTCTCGAAACGTTCGTCGGGGGCCGCGGCGTCTGCACGAAGCTCGCGGCCGACCGCGTTCCGACCGACGCCGACCCGTTCGGTCCCGAGAACAGCGTCTTTTTCGCGACCGGCCCGCTGCAGCACTCGCAGATGAGCTTCACCGGTCGGATGAGCGCGACGGGACTCTCGCCGTTGACCGGCGGCCTGCTCTCCTCGAACGCCGGGGGCTTCCTCTCGCGAAACTTCGTCTCGACGGGGTACGCCGCCGTCGAGGTGACGGGCACGAGCGACGACCTGCTCGCTGTCCACGTCACCGACGAGGGCGTCGAGTTCGAGGACGTCCCCGAGCTCGCGGAAGCGACAACCTCCGAAGTCACCGAGTACGTCGAGGAGTCGCGCGGATTCGGTCCGGACCACGTGCTCTGCGTCGGTCCGGCCGGGGAGAACCGCGTCCGCTTCGCCTCCATCATGACCTCCGAGAGCCGGGCGTTCGGCCGCGGCGGTCTCGGCGCGGTTCTCGGCGCCAAGGGAGTGAAACTCGTCACGTTCGACGGCGACGCCGCGCCGACCGTCGACCTCGCGGACGTGACCGCGGAGATTCACCGCGAGGCGGCCACCGCCGACCACCCGATGAAGCAGTCGGGGACCGCCGGGATGACCGAGTACGCGGATCAGGTCGGCGCGCTGCCGACACGCTACTTCTCGGAGCTCTCCTTCGAGGGGGCCGAAGCTATCGGCGGCGACGCCGTCGCCGAGAAGAAGTACAAACGCGGCACCTGTTCGGCCTGCGCGTTCGCCTGTAAACTCCCGACACGAGACGAGGAGACCGGACTCGAAACCGAAGGTCCCGAGTACGAGACGGTGATGGCGTTCGGCGCGAACGCGGGCGTCTCGGACCTCGTCGCCGTGATGAAGTCGAACCATTTGTGCGACGAACTCGGGATGGACACCATCTCCTGCGGCGACACCGTCTCGGCGTACCTCGCGAGCGAAGACGCGTTCGGCGACATCGAACTGGTCCACGAACTCGTCGAGAAGATCGCCTACCGCGAGGGCGTCGGCGACACGCTGGCCGAGGGCGTCGCCCGCTGCCACGAGGAACTGGGCGTCAAGAACTGGAGCGTGAAGGGGATGGAGTTCCCCGCCCACGACGGCCGCCACCTGAACGGGCAGGGACTCGCGTTCGCCACGTCGAACCGCGGCGCGGACCACATGTACGCCGAGTTCTACGCCAAGGAGTACCCGCTCGTCCCCCGCGACCAGGCGGTCAACCCCGAGGGACTCGACGGGAAAGCGCCGCTGGTCGTCGAAAAGGAGAACCACAACGCGGTGCTCGACAGTGCCGTCGCCTGCAAGTTCTCCCGGGACTTCCTCTCGCCCGAACGGCTCTCGACGCTGTTGGACGCGTCGTACGACGACCTTCAAGAGATCGGCGCGCGCGTCGTCGAACTCGAACGCGCGTTCAACAACGCCCGCGGTTTCGACCGCGACGACGACGTGGTACCGTACGACCTGCCGTCGTTCGACGCGGCACTCGACGACTACTACGAGGCCCGCGGTTGGAACGCTGACGGGACGGTCCCCGACGCCACGGACGCCGCCCCCGCCGACGACTAACCGTCCCGTCCGCTACCTGCCGCGGGACCGTCGACCGACCAGATACAGCACCGCGGCGAGACCGGTAAAACCGGCCAGCGCCCCGACGCCGGAAGCCGCCGTTCGAACGGTTTCGAGCGCCGCATCCGGACCGGTCGCTTCGTTCGTCGCCGCGGAGCCGCTCCGGCTCGCACTGAGTCGTTCGAGCGTCAGGTGCGCGTACTCGGCGTCGCACCGTCGCTGGTCGGTGACGAGACAGAGTGCACCGACGCCGATATCCGGATGCCCGGCGACGACGAGGTCGGTGCTGGCGGTCCACGCCCCGCTCTCGTCGACGAACGTGGCCTCGTACGTTTCGAGCGTCTCCCCGCGAGCGCCCGGTCGGCAGCGTTCGACGCCGTGGGCGTCTCCATCTTCGGCGTCTACGCCGTCGGCGCTTTCGACGAGGTGAACCAACAGACCGGTGTACCCCTCGCGTCCGAACGCCGTCGCGTCCGTGCGTACCGTCGCTCGCGTGGTACTCGCCCCGTCGCGACGTCTGCCCACCCCGACGCGTCGTCTACCCTCCTCGTCGCGTCGTCCGCTCGCCGTCTCCACGAACGCTGGGCCGACCGTCGCCGTTCCCGACCCCGATACCGCGGCGCGAAACAGTTGCCGTCGAGTCACGCCCTCCGCCGCGGTCTCGTGTGCCTCCGACATACTGGTACGTCGAGAGAGCGGTGCCACCACAATAAGGGATAGTACGTCTCTCACTGCGAGCGAACGCCGCCGAACCGGCGCCGAACCGGCGCCGACCACCGACGACTCGGGACGTGAGCGACCCCTACTCGTCTCGTCCGCTCAGACGCCGCAGCAACAGCGCGGCGCCGCCGAACCCTACCGCGCCCGCGAGCGGACCGAACCCTGGGGTGGTCGTCTCGGTCGTCTCGGCGGCCGGTTCGTCGTCGGCCGCCGTCTCAGTCGTCTCGTTCGAGACGGTGATCGGGCTGCCGCCGACGGACTCCAGCGACAGTTGAACCAGCGGTCCGTCGCAGGACTCCTGGCTGTTCACGACGTAGAGGTTGCCGATGTCGATGTCGTCGTTTCCCTCGACGGCGTAGAGCAGCGTCTCCTCGCTCGGGTGATTTTCGGCGGTGCGGTCGATGAGGCGGGCGATGTAGACGATAGCCTCGTCGTCGCCGCCGAAGAACGGGCAGCTGCCGAGTCTGTCGACGGTCTGGTCGTTCGAGACGCTTCGTACGTGGACGAACAACCCCGTGTAGTCGTTCTCGTCGCTGAACGAGGGGGCGTCGTCGGAGATCGCCGCGGTCGTCGTCACCTGTGCCGACGTGACCGAGGCGGACGCCGCCGTCGCTCCGACGCTGACGGCACCGATTCCCACGGCGCGCAACACTCCCCGACGCGTCGTCTCCACGCTCGCTGTCGTGTCGCTTCGAGCCATCGTCTCGGAGGGCAACGCCCAGTTGTAAAAGTCGAGGGGCGAAAGCGACCGGCGTTCGTCCCGTCTCCCGCGGTCTACCGGGAGAACTCGATGGCCGCGCCCTGGCCGAAGCCGACGCAGAGCGTCGCTAATCCTCGATTGACGTCGCGTCGAATCATCTCGTGGACGAGCGCCACGGGGAGGCGAGCGCCGCTGGCACCGAGCGGGTGACCGACCGCGATTGCGCCGCCGTTGACGTTGTACTTCTCCTCGTCGATGCCGAGTTCGCCGCGGGCGTAGACGGCCTGCGAGGCGAACGCTTCGTTCAGTTCTACGAGGTCGTAGTCGTCGATGGAGCGGCCGTTGCGTTCGAGGAGGTTCCGCGTCGCCGGGACCGGCCCGATACCCATCACCGTCGGGTCGACGCCCGCGACGGCGTTGGTGCCGATTTCGGCCAACACGTCGAGACCGTGGTCCTCGGCGAACTCGCGGCTGGTGACGAGCGTCGCCGCCGCGCCGTCGGAAATCTGCGAGGAGTTGCCCGCCGTTACGGTGCCGTCGCCGGTGAACGCGGGCGACAGTCCGGCGAGCGTCTCCAGCGACGTGTCTCGGCGGATGCCCTCGTCCTCCTCGACCAGTCCGTCCCCCGTCTCGATGGGGACGATCTGGTCGTCGAAGTAGCCCTCGTCGGTGGCCGCCGCGGCGCGCTCGTGACTGCGAAGCGCGTACTCGTCCTGCTCCTCTCTGCTGACGCCGTACTCCTCGGCGACTTTCTCGGCGGTCATCCCCATCTGGAGTTGGAAGATGTTGTACCGCTCGGAGAGCTCCGGGTGGAGGTGCTGGTAGGAGTCGCCGTCCATCGGCACGCGCGACATGTTCTCGACGCCGCCCGCGATAATGGCGTCGCGGTTGCCCGCGGCGACGGCGTCGCTCGCACTGATGATGGCCTGCATCGAGGAGGCGCACCAGCGGTTGATGCTCGTCGCCGGCGTCCCCTCGCCGAGTTCCGAGAGCAACGCGATGACGCGCGCGACGTTGTTGTCCTGCTCGCCGCGCTGCTGGGCGACGCCCCACATCAGGTCGTCGATGTCGTCGCCGGAGAGCCCCGTCTCGTCGAGAATCGTGTCGATGAGTGGAATCGAGAGGTCCTCGCTGCGGACGTCCTCGAAGACGCCGCCGCCCTTTCCTTGTGGGGTTCTGTACGCGGCCGCGATGACTGGTGTTGGCATACCTTACCCTCCGGGACCGATCCTGATAAACGTGGGAGAACCGGGTGCCACCGGAGCGGAGTTTATCGTCGCCTCGTCCGCGACCCGTTCCAACGGACCGGGCGTCGTGCGGTGCCCGCCGTCGAGCGATGTCGCACGCCGCGGTGCCGAAGGCGTCGGTTTCGACCCCCGCGGTCCGTTCTTCGACGGTCTTAAGATTCTGTGGCGGCAAGGTTGCGCGGATGAGTAGCCCGGCTCTCGAAGTCGTCGAATTCCTTCTCACGGCCCACATCTACACGGAAAACCGGGAGTTGGACGAGAACGACCTCCCGCCACGCTACCGACGCGTGTTCTGGGCCGAGCGCGACAGCGACGCACCCGACTCCGCCTCCGGCGAGGTGGAACCGCTCGGGGGCGTCGAACGTCCGCTCTCGGTGACCGAGACCGACGCTCGGACAGCGACCGGCGTCGAACACCCGTGGGAGGCTATCTCGGACCTGTTGTTTACCGACCGGACGGAGTTCTCCGGGACGCTCTCGTTTACGCAACCGGAGATGGCGCTGGAGTGGTTCCTCGCTCGCGCGGACCGCGACCGCCTCGTGACGAACCCGACTATCGCCTTCGCCGCCGAGGACCGCGACGACGTCGATGTCACGCACGAGGAAGCCAGAGAACAGAACCGACCGATCCACGCCGATCGCGTCTGGATAGACAGCCTGCTCAAAGCGTACTTCGACGACGACGAGGACGGCGACGCCGAGATGCTCGACCTCGTCCACGTCCGCGCGCCCGAGGAGATCGAGATGACGCTCGAGGATCTCGTGCTCACCGCCGACCAGGAGGGCGAAATCGCCAAGATCGTCAAAGCGATCGAACACCGCGACTATCTAGCCGAAATCGGCCTGCGCGAGATCGGCAAACTGCTGTTCGTCGGTCCACCGGGGACCGGTAAAACGACCATCTCGCGCGCGCTCGCACACGAACTCGGTCTCCCGTTCGTCGAGGTCAAACTCTCGATGATCACCTCGCAGTATCTCGGCGAGACCGCCAAGAACGTCGAGAAGACGTTCGAGGTGGCGAAGCGACTCTCACCGTGTATCCTCTTCATCGACGAGTTCGACTCGGTGGCGAAAACCCGCCGTAGCGACGAGCACGCGGCGCTGAAGCGCGCGGTCAACACGCTGCTGAAGAGCATCGACGATATCTCGCTCATCCGCGACGACGTGTTGCTCATCGGGGCGACAAACCACCCCGACCAACTCGACGCGGCGGCGTGGCGGCGTTTCGACGAGATCGTCAACTTCCCGAAGCCCGACCGCCAGATGCGTGCGGACATCCTGCGCGTCATCACCCAGCGGATGGAGATCGCCGAGTTCGACCCCGAGTCGGTCGCTGACCGGACCGAAGGGCTCACTGGCAGCGACCTCCGGATGGTGCTCCGCGAGGCGGTACTGGAGGCGTTGACCGAAGAACGGATGTCGCTCACACAGGAAGACGTCCTCGACGCCGTCGAAGACTTCGAAGAGCGGGACAACCTGAAGAACATGGACATGATGGACGGCGACTCCGACTCGCTCATCGCGGGCAACGGCGAGTCGCCGGACACCTCGGACCACAGTCACGACCACGACCACGCGCACGACCACCAGCACTGATGCGCGTCACGCTCCTCGGAACCGGCGACACAACGGGGACGCCCACCGTCGGCTGCGACTGCGACACCTGTCGAGCGGCGCGCGACCGAGGCATCGAGCGCTCGCGCTTTTCGGTTCACGTCGAGAACGAACGCACCGGCGAGTCGCTGCTCGTCGATGTCAGTCCCGACTTCCGCAGTCAGTTTCTCTCCCACGACGTACCGCTCCCCGACGCGGTGGTCGTCACCCACATCCACTTCGACCACCTCGACGGTCTCGGCAACGCCTACCGCATCTTCGACGACCTCCCGGTGTACGCCGCCGACGAGACGGACCCGCAGACGGGCGAGAGCGTCGCCGACACGATTCGTGCCAAATTCGACTACCTCGACCGCATCAGCGTCCACGAGGTGGCGCCGTTCGAGTCGTTTCGCGTCTGCGGATTCGACGTGACGCTCGTGCCCGTCGACCACCCGCCGCTGCTCTGTTACGGTCTCGTCGTCTCCGACCCCGTGACGGGCGCAAAACTCTCGCTATCGGGCGACACCAGCTACGACGTGCCCGAAGACTCGCGCGCGGCGCTTTCCGATCCGGACCTCTTTCTCGCCGACGCCATCGTCCCGGCGGCGCTCTGCGAACACCACCCGGCAGGGGGTCGTCACTACGACCACGAGGGCGTTCCGCGGACGTTCGGTCACAAGCACATGACCCGCGAGGGGGCGCTCTCGATGGCCGAAGAGCTGCACGCAGCGCAGACGCGACTCGTCCACACCTCGCACTTCTACCCCGTCGACGAGGCGTTCGAGGAGCCGTTAGCTGTCGATGGCGAGCAGTACGACCTCTAATCGCCGGTTTTCCCGTCCGTCACCCGAACCGGCTCAACCCGCTCTGTCGTCGTGCGACGCCCGACGGCTCCCGGACCCACGCCGACCGCTCGGCGCGAATTCCGTCTAACTCCTCCTTCTCCGGACCCGCTCCCGCCTCGAACCCCGCGCACGACTCGCCGCAGTCGCTGCCGGGGTCGACCACGCGGCCGAAGTGTTCGCAGTACGGGCGGCCGTCGTCGGTGAGGCTCAGCCGAGCACAGGGCGGCAGGTCGTACGTCCGCCAGCCTTTGCCGTAGGCGCGCTCGGCGATACGCCGCCGCTTTCGACACTTCTCGTCGGCGCCGACGATGGCTACGTCCGTCCGGAGCGGGCGCTCGTCGAGCAGTTCGACGCCGGGGCCGGTGACAGGAAGCGTCGTCGCCTTGCGGACGACTTCGCGTTCGCCGCTGTCGGGGTCGAAGCGCCAGACGCCGACCTCCTCAGGGATGCGGTTGAGGTGCGCGCGGGTGACGTAGCTCTCGGTGGCGAGCACAACCTCGTCGAACAGCGCGAGGCTCACGTCCGTCCGGAGCTGGCGTTCGAGGTCACCCGGCCGACCCAGATCGGGCTTGTTCTCGATGCCGACCAAGTGGGCGAACCAGTTCTCGGGATAGCGCGTCGTCCGACGGACGTACTCGCGCCCGCCGCGGCGCTCTCGTTCGAAGAAACCGAGGTCGACGGCGCGGTCGGCGACGCGGCGGGCCACGTCGGGATGGCAGTCGAAGGCGTCCTTCCAGTACGTCGCGCGGCCGACGCCCGCGCCGCTCTCGATTGCGAGCGCGGGGATGGAGTCGGGGGTGATTCGCGTTCGCGCGTCGAACTCGGGACCGGGTTCGACGAGGACGGTGTCGACGATCCGACTGCCGGGCGAGGCGACCGCCGCCCCGAGTTGGCGGGCGACGAGCGAGTCGGTCGCCTCTTCGAGGTGCGCACAGAGGGCTAACTCGAAACCGAACTCCTGCACGGGCGGAGGGAGGTGACGGGTGGGCAAAAGACGACTGGTCGCCTTCGGCGCGGTGCGAACGCACCGCGTTCTCGGTTCGAGGCGGTTTTGAGTCGGATCGAGGCGAGTCCGAGACGAACCCGAGAGAGTTGTTCACACGCCGCGAACCGTTGGACGCGGTGAGAACAGCAACTTTATCACTCGCACGGGGCGAATCTTTCGCAAGATTGCTCTTAGGAGGTCAATGGTGACACAAACACAACAACCGGAGGTGAACATCGGACTCGTCGGCCACGTCGACCACGGGAAAACGACGCTGGTGCAGGCGCTCAGCGGTTCGTGGACCGACCAGCACTCGGAGGAGATGAAGCGCGGTATCTCCATCCGACTGGGCTACGCCGACGCGACGTTCCGACGCTGTCCGGGTATGGACGAACCGGCGTGTTACACGGTCGAAGAGGAGTGTGAGAACGGCGAAACGAGCGAACCGATTCGCACGGTGTCGTTCGTCGACGCACCCGGCCACGAGACGCTGATGGCGACGATGCTCTCGGGCGCGGCGCTAATGGACGGCGCGGTGCTCGTCGTGAGCGCCACCGAGGAGGTGCCGCAGGCACAGACCGAGGAACATCTGATGGCGCTCGACATCATCGGCATCGAGAACATCGTCATCGCCCAGAACAAGGTCGACCTCGTCGACCGCGATCGCGCCGTCGAGAACTACCAGCAGATCAAGGAGTTCGTCGAGGGCACCGTCGCCGAGGACGCGCCCATCGTCCCGGTGAGCGCCCAGCAGGGCGTCAACCTCGACCTGCTCATCAACGCCATCGAGGACGAGATTCCGACGCCCGAGCGCTCCGAAAGCGACGACGCGCGGATGTTCGTCGCGCGCAGTTTCGACATCAACCGACCGGGGACGACGTGGGACAAGCTCTCCGGCGGCGTCGTCGGCGGCAGTCTCGTCGACGGGACGCTCAGCGTCGACGACGAGATAGAGCTGCGTCCCGGCCGCGAGGTCGAAGGAGGTGGCCAGTCGGAGTGGCAGCCGATCACGACGACGGTCCGGTCGCTGCAGGCGGGCAGTCAGATGCTCGATACGGCGACGCCCGGCGGGCTGCTCGGCGTCGGAACTGGTCTCGACCCGAGTCTCACGAAGGGCGACGCGCTGGCCGGACAGGTCGCCGGAACGCCCGGCACGCTGCCGCCGACGCGCGACGCGTTCGAGATGGAAGTCGACCTCCTCGAACGCGTCGTCGGCGGCGACGACAAAATCGACGAGATCTCGACGGGCGAACCGCTGATGCTGACCGTCGGCACGGCGACCACCGTCGGCGCGGTCACGAGCGCCCGCGAGGGCGAGTGCGAGGTGTCGCTGAAGCGCCCGGTCTGCGCGGCCGGGGGCGCGAAAATAGCCATCAACCGCCGCGTCGGCGCGCGCTGGCGTCTCATCGGCATCGGGACGCTCGCCGAGTAACGGATGGTCGTCGTCGCCATGGACACCAACGCGCTCATGATGCCCGTCGAACTCGACGTTCGCGTCTTCGACGAACTTGACCGACTGTTCGGTCTGGGGACAGTCGACCTCGTGGTCCCCGAGACCGTCGTCGCCGAGTTGGAGACGCTCTCGGCGGGCAACGGCGAGGAGAGCGTCGCGGCGAGCGTAGGTGCGGACCTGGCGGACGACCGCTGTCGAACAGTCGAGACCGAGGCGACGTACGCCGACGACGCGCTGGTGGAACTCGGCGCGCGCGGCGACTGTGAGTACGTCGTCACGAACGACCAACCCCTTCGCGACCGGTTGCTCGAACGCGGCGTTCGGGTAATCGGTTTAAGGGGTCGGAACACACTCAGTATCACAGAACCATAATATGTACAAGAGGGTACGACTCAAGGACACGGTCGAGGTGCCCCCGCGGCACCTCGCCGACGTGACGCCCGAACGGGTGAAGCGTCTGCTACAGGACAAGTTGGAAGGACGGATGGACGAGGACGTCGGCAGCGTCGTGAGCATCGCCGAGGTGATCGACATCGGCGACGGCTCGGTGCTCCCGAACCGCCCGGGGGTGTACTACGAGGCGGAGTTCGACGCGATAACGTACGACCCGCACATGCAGGAAGTCGTCGACGGCATCGTCGTCGAAGTCGTCGAGTTCGGGGCGTTCGTCGGTATCGGACCGGTCGACGGCCTGCTACACGTCTCCCAGATTTCGGACGAGTACCTCGCCTACGACGGCGAGAACCAGCAGTTGGCGTCGACCGAGTCGTCGGACACGCTCGGCGTCGGCGACTCCGTGCGCGTCCGAATCGTCACCAAGAGCATCGACGAGCGCAACCCGCGCGACTCGAAGATCGGTCTCACGGCCAAACAGCCCGGACTCGGAAAACACGGCTGGCTGCAGACGGAGCGAGAGGAACGCCAGGCCACGACGGAGGGTAACTGATGGCTAAACCCCGCCTCGCCTGCCGCGAGTGCCACTACATCAACGAACCGGACTCACAGAGCTGCGACCACTGCGGGTCGTCGAGCCTCACCGAAGACTGGGCGGGGTACGTCGTCGTCACCCACCCGGAGGAAAGTGAGATCGCCCGCGAGATGAACGTCGACGAACCCGGCGGCTACGCGCTGAAGGTCCGGTGAGCCGCTGATGCTGCGGCTCCCCGACGACCTCCGGGGAGCGTTCAAAGAGCCGCTGGGTCCGGTCTACACCGACCCGCAGCGACTGCTCTCCGACACTCGGGGTCCGATCATCGCCGTCGGCGACGTCGTCACCTACCACCTCCGAAACGCCGACCGCGACCCCGACGTGGCCGTCGTCGACGGCAAGACGAAGCGCGAAGCCGTCGGCGACGAGATTCGCCGCGTTCTCTCAGGCGACAACCCGCGCATCGAAGTCGAAAATCCGGCGGCGACCCTCTCTCGCGAGTTGCTCGCCGCGCTCCGCGAGGCAATCGAGCGCGACGAGAACACTGTCGTCGTCGTCACCGAGGGCGAGGAGGACTTGGCGACGCTTCCCGCCATCGTGGCCGCGCCCGTCGGCGCGCTCGTCGTCTACGGCCAACCCAACGAGGGGATGGTCGGCGTGCCGGTCACGCCCGAGTCGAAAGCCGAGGCGCGCGACCTGATGGAGCGTCTGGAGGGCGATTCGGTCGCGGCGTTCGAGGCGCTCGGCGTCTGAGTTCGATTTTCGACCGCCGCTCTGCGCTCACTTGTCGTCCGTTCGTCGCCCATCTGCCGACTCCCGCCCGTCCCTTCGAAATCCTTTTACTTGCTTCGCCGGGATTTATGAGCAACTGAACTATGGAAATCGAAATCATCGAAGAGGACGAGAATCCGATGTTGCACCGAACCGACGTTCGATTCACGATGACGCACGACGAGGCGACGCCCTCGCGCCTCTCGGTCCGCGACAGCCTCGCGGCGAAACTCGACAAGGACTCCGACGAAGTCGTCGTCCACGAACTCGACACGAAGTTCGGCATGCGCAAGACCGCCGGCTACGCGAAAGTGTACAAGAGCCCCGAGTTCGCCCGCGACGTCGAGCAGGAGTACATGCTCGAACGCAACAAGATCACCGCAGAGGACGGCGACGCGGAAGCCGAAGAAGCGTAATTCGAGACGTGCGCGTTCTGGGTATCGAAGGGACGGCGTGGGCCGCGAGCGCTGCGCTACACGATACCGAGCGCGACTCGACTGTTATCGATTCCGACCCCTACCAACCCGATAGCGGCGGCATTCACCCACGCGAGGCGGCCGAGCACATGAGCGAGGCCGTTCCACGCGTCGTCGAGACCGTTCTCGACCGCGCCGCCGAGACGAGCGAGGGCGACGGCCCACCTATCGACGCGGTGGCGTTCTCGCGCGGTCCCGGTCTCGGTCCCTGCCTCCGCATCGTCGGCACCGCCGCGAGAGCACTCGCCGGAGCGCTCGACGTACCGTTAGTGGGGGTGAACCACATGGTCGCCCACCTCGAAATCGGCCGCCACCAGTCGGGATTCGATTCACCCGTGTGTCTCAACGCCTCGGGCGCGAACGCCCATCTCTTGGGCTACCACAACGGCCGCTATCGCGTATTGGGCGAGACGATGGACACGGGCGTCGGCAACGCCATCGATAAGTTCACCCGTCACGTGGGCTGGACGCATCCCGGCGGGCCGAAGGTCGAGCGAGCGGCCACAGACGGCGAGTACATCGACCTCCCGTACGTCGTGAAGGGGATGGACTTCTCCTTCTCGGGCATCATGAGCGCCGCCAAACAGGCCTACGACGACGGCGAGGCGGTCGAGGACATCTGCTTTTCGCTGCAGGAGCACGTCTTCGGCATGCTCACCGAAGTCGCAGAGCGCGCGCTCTCGCTCACGGGCACCGACGAACTCGTTTTAGGAGGTGGGGTCGGCCAGAACCAACGACTGAGAGCGATGCTGGCGTCGATGTGCGAGGAGCGCGGCGCGAACTTTTTCGCGCCCGAGCCGCGCTTCCTCCGGGACAACGCCGGGATGATCGCCGTTCTGGGCGCGAAGATGTACGCCGCCGGCGACACCGTCGCTATCGAAGATTCGGCGGTCGACCCGAACTTCCGGCCCGACCAGGTGCCGGTGACGTGGCGGGATGACAGCGAATCGGTCGCTCGCGCCGTCGACGTTCGCGGGAGTCCCGCTCCCGCGAGCCAACTGGGGCGGGGGAACCGTTCCGGTGACGCCGACGAAACCGTCAGGGGCGCGGAAGCGACCGTCGAATTTCACGAAAACCGCGTCGTGAAGCGCCGTCTCCCGAAAGCGTACCGCCATCCCGAACTCGACCGTCGGCTCCGCCGCGAGCGAACCGTGGCCGAAGCACGTCTCACCAGCGAGGCGCGGCGGGCGGGCGTGCCGACCCCGCTGGTACGCGACGTGGACGTTCGCGAGGCGACCATCACGTTCCAGCGCGTCGGCGACGCCGACCTCGCCGCCTCGCTCTCACCCGCCGTCGTCGCCGACGTGGGACGGCATCTCGCGGCGCTGCACGGGATGGGAATCGTCCACGGCGACCCGACGACGCGGAACGTCCGGGTCGCCGAACCCGCGGGCGAGGGCGGCGCACGCGACGAGGGACGGACGTTCCTCATCGACTTCGGCCTCGGCTTTCACACCGGCCACGTCGAGGACCACGCGATGGACCTGCACGTCTTCGAACAGAGCGTGGAGGGGACCGCCGCCGACCCCGACCCGCTCCTCGACGCCTTCGAGACGGGATACGCGGCCGCGAGCGACGACGACGACGTGCTCGCGCGCCTCCGCACGGTCGAATCGCGCGGACGCTATCGCTGACGGAAAAACCGGATCGCGTCACACGGGCGGATCTGTGCGCGGATTCGCACGCGCGACGACGCAGCCAAAACGATTTATCACAGGCGAGCGTACCGTTCTGCCATGGCGGACAAACCCGAGACCGGCGAACTGTTCGGCGTCCCGTACAACTTCGAACGCCCGAGCGCCGGTCGGATGCTGTCCTCGTACTGGCAACCCGGTGACCGAATGCTGGTGAAGAAACCGTTCGGCGTCGGCTACACGCTCAACCTCGCCAACTGGCGCTCGTGGATTGTGCTACTGGTCGCCGCCGGACTGCTGTACCAGGAGCGCAAGAGTCGCGAAAACTCAGAGCACGAAGACGACGGTCCGGTCGAAGTCGTCGTCGACGACGACTGACCCCTTTCTTCCCACCTTCTCGACGGACGTCGGTCGATTACTGGTTCGAGCGCGCGAGCGCCGTCGCGCGCCAGACGTTGCCGCGCGTCCCGACCGGCCGCAGTTCCAGCGGAACCGACGCCCCGGCAGGCAGTTGCTGCAGCGTCGACTGCAGTTGCGGGGTTTCGTACTCCGCGATGTGGCGCGTGGCGTTCGATTCGACCGCTTCCACGGTCATCGCGCCGTGCGCATTCATCTCCTTCCTGACCGTCACCAACTCCGTCGCGTGCTGTTGCCGTGCCCCGGACATATCCGGCTTATTTGATCCGAATGGCTTAAAACCTGATATTTTTCTTACGTCCTGATACCGAGCGCTATGTAGTTCTCAGGTCACGACAAACAGTATCTGGGTTTCTCGCGGGACGTGTGTGCTCGGGTCTGACTGGTTTTCGACAGTTCCGGGCGGGGAGACCGACGGCTCTTTGCGACCGGCGACCCCTCCTCGACTATGCTCCACTACGTGACGACGAACGAGGGAAAAGTCTCGGAGGCGACGACGTATCTCGGCGAGTCGGTCGGACAGGTTGACTTCGACTACACGGAGATTCAGAGCGACGACCTCGGGCGCATCGCCGCCCACGGCGCGCGCGAGGCGTACCGCCACGTGGGCGAACCCGTCCTCGTCGACGACGCTGGACTGTTCGCCGACGCCCTCGGCGGCTTTCCGGGGCCGTACTCCTCGTACGTCGAGGACACCCTCGGAATCGAACGCGTCTGGCGCGTCGGTGAGAACGAAGAGAACCGGAAGGCGGCGTTCCGCTGCGTGCTCGCCTACTGCGACGGCGACTCCTTCGCCGCGTCCCCGGACCCGGTGGACCGCGACGACCGAGTTACGGCCGCGGCGACGGGCGCTGAGCCGGACACCGAAGAAACCGAATCGCTTCCGGTCAAACTGTTCGAGGGCGTCGTCCGCGGCCGCCTCGTCGCCCCGCGCGGCGAGGGCGGGTTCGGCTACGACCCAATCTTCGAGCACGACGGGAAGACGATGGCCGAGATGAGTACCGAGGAGAAAAACGCCATCTCGCATCGGGGTCGCGCGTTGGCGAAGTTCGGGGAGTGGTATCAAACGCGAACGGAGTGAGCGTTTGATGCCTCGAAAATCAGAGATTTTCGGTGGTTTCGGGAGCAAACGGAGTGAGCGACTGAACCTCGATGGACTCACTGCGCTCGTCCATTGGCGGTATCACGAACGAAGTGAGTGATCGCTCGTCGGGCACGAAGCATCCGACGGCGGTACGCCGAGCGGTACCGAAGCCAAACTCGGACGGTATCCGACCACCGGAATTCTACTGTAGAATACGGCACTTTCGATATTGCAGAACTCCGCAGCCGTTTTCTATCATCGTCGAATCAACAGTCTCGCGCGGCTACGCGACCCCTACGCTTGGGGGTCGCGATCCGGGCCGGGGTACTCGCCGCCCTCGACTTCCCGATACAGGCTCTCGGCGTCGAACAGCGTCGCGAACGCCTTCGGATGGCGGACGCTCAGCGAGACGCGCTTTCGGAGCGTCGCCCCCGCCTGCGCCGTCTGGAGTCGCGGGTCGAGCGTCAGGAGGTGCATCGCGCCGCCGTGGTACGCCGACGCCAGCGCCGGGTGGTCGCCGTCGGCGTGGTCGACCGGTTCGCGCAGCGTCTCGATTTCCGGTCGCCAGTCGGCAGCCAGTTCGGCGTCGGCGAGAGACGAGACGACCGCTTCGGCGTCGTCCAACAGTACGTCGCTGGCGACGAGCGTCGTCCACGAGTGTTCGCGGAGACAGTCGAGCGCCCGCCGGGCGTTGCCGCCGACGAGCAGGTCCGCCGCGAGCACGTCCGCGTCGGCGACGACCCGCGCTGGAGACGCGTCGGGCCGCTCGGCCGCTCCAGGTCCGTCAGCCATCGTCACTCCGCCTCCGTTCGAGTTCGTCGCGCACGTCGCTCTCGGTTACCTCAAACTCGGTCGCCCGCTCGAAGAGGTCGGCCCACGTCATACTCGGTGATGACGGCGCGACCACAAGACGCTTATCGGTCGCCGGTCCCGGCGGCGCCGAACTTCGTCGCCAGAAGCCACGCCGCCGCACCGACGACGAACGCGACGCCGACGTTCGTCGCGACCCCGACGACGCCCACGCCGACGGTCAACACGAGCGACTCCGTCCGTATCGCACTCCGACCCAACTGGACCGCGACGAGCACCAGGAGCACGCCCAGAAGCGCCATCGGGAACGCAAGCACGACCTCCGCGAACAGCGCAGTGACGACGTAGAGCACGCCGAGCACGACGTTCGCGCCGCCGGTCCGCGCGCCGAAGGCGTACTTGCCGGCGAGGCCGCCGCTTCCGTGGCACATCGGTAGGCCGCCGAAGGGGACGGAGAGAAGCGTCATCACGCCCATACTCGTCGAGAGGTCGTCGGCCGACACGTCCGCGTCGAAGAGGTCCGAGCAGAGAAGCGACGTAGCGACGGCGGCGTTGCCGACGGTCATCGCCAACTGTGCCGTCGCACCCTCTACCGAACCGAGGGTGAGCGCGGGACCGCCTGCAGGGAAGACGCCGAGAGCCAGTATCTGCGGCGTCGGTACGCCGACTGTCGCGGCTGCCATCGCCCCGCCGACGCCGAGGACCGCGAGCGTCGCCGCCCGCGGTTGCCCCGCCGCGGCGACGCCGAGCGTGAGCGCCACCGCTAGCGCCGCGAGCGCGAGATTCCCGAGACCGAGTTCGACGCCGGTCTGGGCCAAGAGGAGCGCGACGGCGAGTTGGACGCCGCGGACGACCGGTTCGCCGACGTAGCGTTCGAGCGACGAGATAGCGTTCGTCCGGCCTGCCAAGAGCAGCACCGCGCCGGCGACGAGACCGGCGGCGACGAGTTCGCCGTAGCTCAGCGCCCCCGCGATGGCCAGCGCGGCGAGCGCCTTCATCGGTTCGACCGACAGCGGGAGACCGTAGACGACGCCCCAGACGATCTGGAAGAGGCCGAAGGCGACGAGGACGTGCGGGAGCGACATCGGCGTCAGCGCGCCGAGCGCGACGACGATGGGGAGAACCGTAACCGAATCTCCCAACGCGCCGGATAGCTCTCCGACGTCGAACCGAAGCGCTCGATTGCTCCGAACGCCCGCGAGTGCCATTGTCGGTGGCTGTACCTCGGCGCTGATGAGTGTTCTCAGTAATCGTCCGCTCTCACGTCTCGCGCTGTGAGAAACCGAACGAGGTTACGCCACGTGGGTAACACTTAACCATCCGCTCTCCATCGATGAATCCATGCCGATACAACGGAGGCGGTTCCTCCACGCCGCAGGTGTCGGAGCGATTCTCGGGCTGAGCGGATGCTCGCAGACGAGTTCGTCGGGGGACGGCAGGAACGGCTCGACGGCAGACCAGAGCAACAGCGGTGGCCAAAGCGGCGACGTCGGCGGGGACGGCCGACGGCAACTCACGCTCGCGACGACGACGAGCACGTACGACACGGGCTTGCTCGACGAACTGAACCCGATGTTCGAAGAGAAGTTCGCCGCTCGAATCAAGACCGTCCCGCAGGGAACCGGCGCGGCCATCGAGACAGCGTCGAACGGCGACGCGGACGTGATTCTCGTCCACGCTCGCGGCGCGGAGGACGAGTTCCTCCGGCAGGGTCATGGCGTCAACCGTCGCGACGTGATGTTCAACGACTTCGTCGTCGTCGGTCCCGAGAGCGACCCCGCGGGCATCAACGGGATGGGAAGCGCGACGGAGGCGTTCTCGACCATCGCCGAGACGCGGTCGACGTTCGTCTCCCGCGGCGACGACTCGGGGACGAACAAGAAGGAACTGCTCGTCTGGCAGGAGGCGAGCGTCGAACCCAGTGGCCGGTGGTACCGCGCCATCGGCAAGGGGATGGGCGACACGCTCAATCAGGCGAGTCAGTCGAGCGCGTACACGCTCGCCGACCGGGGGACGTACCTCTCGATGCGGAGCGAAATCGACCTCGTTGTCCACGTGCAGGGGCCGCTGAAGGACGGCCCGGTCATCCTGAAGAACCCCTACGGCGTCATCCCGGCCAACCCCGCTCGACACGACGACGTCGAGTACGAACTGGCGATGGCGTACGTGGGCTTCCTCACGAGTCCCGAGGGACAGGAGACCATCGACGGCTACACCGCCAACGATTCGCAGCTGTTCTTCCCGAACGCGCTCTCGGAGGAACCGCAGTTCGGCCAGTACATCCCACAGGGGTACAGCGCCCGGGAGAGCCAGTCGCTCTCGCGGCGCGACAAGCGGTACCTCTACTGGGTCGACCAGCAGGTCCCGGCAGACTATTAATTCGGCTCACCCCCATACCATATCGAACCGTGATTCCGGCGCTCAGCGACCTAAACCTGAACTACCTCGTCAGCGTCACCATCGTGTCGCTGTACATCAGCACCGTCGCCGTCGGCATCAGCACGCTCGTAAGCCTCCCCGTCGCCGTCGGCGTTGCCTTCGGCGACTTCCCCGGCAAGCGCGCGCTCACCGCCGTCATCAACACTGGGATGGGGTTTCCGAGCGTCGTCGTCGGTCTCGTGGTCCTCCTTGCGCTGTCGAACTCCGGACCGCTCGGCGATCTCCAACTGCTGTTCACGCCGCAGGCGATGATCATCTCCCAGACCATCCTCGCGACGCCCGTCGTCCTCAGCGTCTCCATCTCCGCCGTCGAGAGTGTCGGCGGCGACCTGCGCGACGCAGCCTTCGCCGCGGGCGGGACGAACAGCGACGTGGGACTGCTCGTCCTCCGCGAGGCGCGCTACGGCATCGTCACGGCCGTCCTCGCGGGGTACGGCCGCGCCATCAGCGAGGTCGGCTCCGTGCTCATCGTCGGCGGCAACATCGTCTTCCCGCCCGAACAGACCTCGTTCACCCGGACGCTGACGACCGCCATCACCGTCGAGGCGCGTCGCGGCAACTACGAGACGGGTCTCGTGCTCGGCGCGTTACTCCTCGTCCTCGTTTTCGCTGTCAACGCGCTCGGCGGACGCATTCGCGACGGAGGGCGAGCGTGACACCCCGCGACGGAGACGTGCGCGAGCGCGGTAAGCCTCCCCGCGAGGCGGATGCGGCGACCGCCCGACTCCGCCTCGTCGCCGACGGCGTCTCCCACGGCTTCGACGGCGAGTGCGTCCTCGACGACGTCTCGCTCACCGTCGAACCCGGCGAAGTGCTGGCCGTCGTCGGTCCCTCGGGAACCGGGAAGACGACGCTGCTGCGTCTGCTGGCACTGTTCTCACCGCCGGACGAGGGTCGCATCGCGCTCGCCGACTCCGACGCCCGCGGGACCGCTGCCCGAGACGAGTTGCCGCTCGTCGACGCGCGGGCGAACGGCCGAGGCGAAACCGACGCCCGCGACGCGTGGACGCTGCCGGACGACGAGCGACTCCGACTCCGCCGACGCATCGGCCTCGTCGCGCAGGACCGCTCGCTGTTCTCGGCGTCGGTCGCGTACAACGCCGCCTACGGACTCGAAGTCAGACGGGCGCGGTCGACCCGCCTCCGCGCCTCGCTCGCGCGAGCGGTCGGCCGCTGGTCGCCCCCGGCGGCGGCGCTCGACGCGCTCGAAACCGTCGGGATGGCCGAGATGACCGACAAGCGCGCCGAGTCGCTCTCCTCGGGTGAGGCTCAACGCGTCGGCGTCGCGCGGGCGCTCGCCGTCGACCCGGACGTGCTCCTGCTCGACGAACCGACCTCGAATCTCGACCCGCGGAACACCGCCGTCATCGAGGACGCCGTCCGCGAGGCCAAGGAGCGCGGCATCGGCGTCGCGCTCGCCACGCACGACATGGCGCAGGCGCGTCGCGTCGCCGACAAAACGGCCGTCGTTCTCGACGGGACCTGTATCGAGCACGGGCCGACCGAGCAGGTGTTCGAGTCGCCGCGCGACGACCGCGCCCGGCAGTTCGTCGCGGGCGAACTCGTGTACTGACGGAGTGGTTTGGATGACTGGTGGACTGATTACGAGGGCCCTCGAACAGGAGGTATGGACGGCGCGTTCGAGGCGTATCTCGCATCCGACGACGTCACGTTCGACGACGACGACACCGAACTGCTCCGGGCGGTCGACGACCACGGTTCCGTGAGCGGTGCGGCCGCCGCCCTCGGACGCTCGCGCGCCCGCGCACTCGCGCGACTCGAAACGCTCGAATCCGCGTTCGGCTCGCTCGTCGAACGTCGACGCGGCGGGGCCGACGGCGGCGGGAGCGAACTCACCGCCGAAGCCAAGGAACTACTCGACCGATTCGCCCGCCTCCGCGCCGCGCTCTCGGGCACCGCGGGTGCGCGCGAGACGGTTCTCTACGGGCGTCTCGCCGGCGTCAACGGCGAACTCGGCGTCGTCGACACCGACGCGGGACCGGTCCGCGCGCTCGTCGTCGGCGCAGACGGACGGGTGGCCGAGAACGCCGACTCCGGCACGCCGGTGCAGGTGAGCGTTCGCGCCGACGCCGTGACACTGCACGCGCCCGACGACGCCCCGCCGTCGGCGGCGACGAGCGCTCGCAACCGCTTCGACGGCGTCGTCTCCGCGCTCGACCGCGGAGAGACCGTCGCCACCGCCAGCGTCGACGTAGGGGCGGACGCGTCGCTGTTCGCGCTCGTGACCACGGAGAGCGCCGAGCGACTCGGACTCGACGAGGGTGCGAGCGTCGTCGCGTCGTTCAAGGCGACGGCGACCCGGGCGACGGTGGTCGACGCCGAAAATTAGCGCGTCCTTCGACCCGTTTTACAGTTCCGCGACCAACGCTTCCAGTTCTTCTCGCACCTCGTCGTTCACCGGCCGGTGGGGCGCGCGGGCGTATCCGGCGGGCGCGCCGCGGGCGCGCATCGCGGCTTTCAGTCCGGGAATACTGTGGACTGTCGTCACTGCGCGGTTCAACTCCACGAGGTCGGCGTTCAGTTCGCGCGCCCCTTCGGTGTCACCTTCGCGGTGGCGTTCGTACATCTCGGCGCACGCCTCGGGAGCCACGTTGGCGAGGCCCAAGATTCCACCGTCGGCACCCGCGTCGAACGCGTGCGCGGCCACGCTCCCCGCGCCGACGAAGAACTTGAACCCGTCGCCCGCGAGTCGGCGAGTGCGGCCGAACGCTTCGAGGTCTCCGCCCGAGTCTTTCATCCCGGCGATGTTCGGGTGTTCGGCGAGACGCCCCGCGACGGTCGGCGGGAGGGTGACGTTCGTGTACGGGGGGACGCTGTAGAGGTAGACCGGAACCCCGGCATCGTCTGCGATTTCCCGATAGTAATTTTCAATCGCGTCATCGTCGTACGGGAAGTAAAACGGCGTGACGACGAGCGCGCCGTCTGCGCCCGCGTCCGCGGCCAACTGGGTCTGCCGCTTCGTCTCGCGGAGACCCGGATGACCGGTTCCGGCGAGCACCGGCACCGACGCCTCCTCGACGACGAGTTCGACGACGCGGGCGCGCTCTTCGACGCTCATCAGTTCGGCTTCGCTGTTCGACCCGCAGGGGACGAGAAAGTCGACGCCGCGTTCTTCGACCCAGCCGACGAGCGCTCCGAGCGACTCCTCGTCAAGGTCGCCGTCTTCGGTGAACGGTGTCGCGAGCGGCGGTGCGATTCCTTCCATGGCGGGCGGTCACGCGCGACGAGAATGTAACTTTGGGTCGGGGTGGCACGCCCCGCTTTCTCCGTCATCACGGGGGAACGTTTCACGCGACCGATCCGTCCGAATTCGCCGTCGTACGGCAGTCACACGTCCGTCTGACGCGGGTTTAAGTTCGTCCGTGAGGTTCGTCTACTCGGGCGCGCAGACGGCATCTGTTCCCATCCTCCCACCCGTTCGCGCCCGGATGCACGCCGAACCCCACCCGACTGCATCCGAGTTCGCTCGGGGCGACCGTCCCCCGCGGTCGAACCCCTGCGAACGCTCGTTTCTCCCGGTTTCGTCCGGCGGCGCTCAGACGCTCTCCACCGACGCGTCGCCGAGCAGACGCCGCCGAACATCTTCGAGCGACTCCTGTTCGACGATGAGCGCGACCCTGTCGCCCGCTTCGACTGTCGTCTGCGGGAGCGGAATCGTCATCGCCTCTCGCTGGTCGCCGTGGGCGTAGATGCGAGCGGTCGACGGCAGGTCGATTTCGCTGATGCGCTTGCCGACCACCGGTGACCCCTCGGGGATGGTGACCGCCGACAACTGGAGACTCTCAGTGAGTTCGCTGATGGCGTTGAAGTTCCCGCCGAGCAGCGCGGTCTTCGCGCCCGCCGCGCCGAGACGCTCGGGGTAGATTATCTCGTCGACGTCGTCGGCGTACTCCTTGTAAATCTCCTCGCGGTAGTCCGCGTCGATACGGAGCACGGTCCGACAGCCGTACTCCTTGGCTATCATGCACACCGCGTAGTTCGTGTTCAGGTCGCCGGTGACGCCGCCGACGGCGACGGCGTTGTCCAAACCGGCGCGTTCGAGAACGGCCTCGTTGCTTCCGTCGCCCTCGACGACCTCGAAGCCCGCCTCTCGGGCGCGCTCGACCTTCTCCCGGTTGTTCTCGACGAGAACAACCTCGTGACCCTCCTCCTTGAGGATGCGCGCGGTTCGAGAGCCGACCCGACCGTACCCGACGATAACGAATCTCATGGCGCTCTATAGCACGCTCCGCCTCAAAAAGCTACGTCCCGTCGTAAACTGTTCACCTTCGGCGCACCGGCTCGCTCGTCGATGGCGCGCCGACTCACCGCCTGCGCCTCCGTTCGAGACGGCCGACGAGCGAGTCTACCGTCGACGACAGCCGCCGGGTTCCGAACAGCGCGACGAGTGCCGCTCCGACGGCGTCGAAGACGAGGTCAGTCAGCGTGTCTTCGAGGCTGTACTGGATGAGGACGGCCCGAATACCCAAGAGGTCGGTCACGCCCCGAACGCTGAACTCCATGACCTCCCAGAGCACGCCGAACGCGAGCGTCACGACGAGGATGAACATCGAGAGAAACTGTGGGGGGAGCACCACCGCGTGACTGTGCTCGTCGACCGCGCGCGCCGTCGCGTACCCGACGCCCGCGACGATAGATGCCGACAGCGTGTGCGTGAGGTTATCCCACCACGGTACCGCGGTGTAGAGACCGAGCATCCCCAGCGAGTGCAGCGAGACGGCGAGCGTCACCCACAGCGTGACGCTAGCGCTGAGGCGGATATCGGCGTCGCGTTCGAGAAGCGCCGGGAGGAACGTCACCGCGAGTGCCATCGTCGCGTTGACGACGACGCTGAGATTCCGTCGGGCGACGCCGACGAGGAGAACGAGCGCTATCACGACCTGCAGTCCGCGACCGAGCAGTCTTTGGCGGCGAGACGTCAGCCGATACAGCGCCATCGTACTGAGTTCCGTCTCCGCGAGGTAAACGTTGTTCCGAAGACACACGCTTCGCCGCCACGAAGATCCAGTCGTACTCGACGCACCTCTCCCGATACGGTTTTGGCCTCATACACCATACTCAAGGGGGATGATGGCCACCACGCACGCCCTGATAGGGGTCGTGCTCGCGCTCGTCGTCGCCCCCGACGGCGGCCTCCTCCCGGTTGCGGCCGCCGGTCTCGGCGGACTCTTTCCCGACTTCGACCTGTACGCCGGTCACCGAAAGACGCTGCACTTTCCGGTGTACTTCTCGCTCGCGGCGTTCGTCGCCGCCGGCGTCGCCGCATTCGTCGCTTCGCCGGTAGCGCTCGCCCTCGCGCTGTTCTTGGCGGCGGCGGCGATTCACTCGGTGATGGACGTCGTCGGCGGCGGTCTCGAACTCAAGCCGTGGGAAGCGACCTCCGACCGAGCGGTGTACGACCACTTCAACGGGCGGTGGCTCGCACCAAAGCGGTGGATTCGCTATGACGGCGCGCCCGAGGATTTCCTCCTCGGCGCCGCCTTCGGCGTTCCGGCGCTGCTGGTGCTCTTGGGTCCCGCGCAGACCGCCGTCGGCGTCGCCCTCGCCGTCTCGGCGGTGTACACGCTGCTGCGTAAGACACTCGTTCCCGTCGCCGAACGCCTCGTCGACGCGACGCCCGCCGAACTGCTCGCGTACGTCCCCGAACGGTTCGTCGAGGACTTCCGGTAGCCGTCAATCGCTGCGGGGGTCTCGGCTCCGATCTCTCCTCACTCGTCGGCTTCCGTCTCCGGGATGCGAAAGCTGAAACGCCGATACCGTCTGGTTCCGACGTGGGTCTCAGTACGCGACTGTTCGGCGACGACGCAGCGCTTCTCTCGAACCGGAGTTTCCAACTTCTGTTGCTCGCCAGCGTCAGTTCACCGCTCGGTTCCTCCGTCGTCTCGCCGGTCCTCGATTCGCTGCGCGGACCGCTCGGCGCGACGGAGGCGCAGGTCGCGCTGCTCATGGCCGCCTTCACCGCACCCGCTATCGTCTGCATCCCCCTCGTCGGGATGCTCTCGGATCGATACGGCCGAAAACCCGTCCTCACGGCGGGGCTGACGCTGTTCGGTCTCGCCGGTATCGCGATTCCGCTGACGACGGAGTTCCGCGTCGTCGTCGGTCTCCGACTCCTGCAGGGAGTCGGCTACACCGGTATCGCGCCGGTGCTCATCACCAGCGTCGGCGACCTGTTCGACGGCGACCGCGAGGCAGCGGCGCAGGGACTTCGGTTCACGACGGTAGGCCTCTCGCTGACGGTGTTTCCACTTCTGGCTGGCGCGCTCGTCGCCCTCTCGTGGCGCTACCCGTTCTACCTGTTCGCGCTCGCGCTCCCGACGGCGCTCGCCGTCGCGCTCTTCTTCGACGACCCGACCTTGGACTCCGAGGGTGCCGGCGACACCGTCGAGACGGCAACAAACGGTGGCGAAGCGACCGAAGACACCTCGCCCCCGGACGACGACTCGCCCTCGACGCTGCAGGCTCTCTCGGTCGTGCTCCGGAACCGTCGCGTCGCGGCGACGCTTCTCGGCCGGGCCGTCCCGTCGTTTCTCTGGTTCACCTTCCTCACCTACGTCTCCATCGTCGTCGCCCGCGTTCTCGGCGGGTCGGCGGGCGAGGCGGGCGTGCTCGTCGCGCTGGCGAGCGTCGCCTCCTCGGTGAGCGCGACGCAGGTCGGTCGCCTGACGGCGGCGTTCGACCGGCGGGCGATTCCGCTGTTCGCCACGCTCGTCTGCACCGCTGTCGGCGTCGCCGCGCTCGGTCTCTCGCCGTCGCTTCCGGTCGCCGGTCTCGGCTCCGTCGCCGTCGGCGCGGGGTTCGGCGTCGTTCTCAGCCTCTATCGGAGCACCATCTCGACGTTGGCGACCGACGAGTTGCGGGGGAGTCTCGTTAGCGTGGGCGAGTCGCTCGGGCGCGTCGGCAGCACCACCGCGCCAATTCTCCTGGGCGGAACGGTCGCGCTCTTGGAGCCGCGTCTGGGCAGCGTCGTCGCGATTCGCTCGATGCTCGTCGGTGTCGCGGTGCTCACCGTCGTCGTCGGCGGGTTCTTCCTCTACCTCGGCGAGACGGGCGACGGGCGAAGCGTGACGGGTGAAGCGTGACTGATTCCCTGACTACCCGATCTCCCGCTCGCAGAACGTGAACCGCCAGCGTTCGCCCTCCGAGAGTCGCTGTCCGCCGACCACCCACTCGTCGATCGATTCGTCGGTGAGCGGCCGGGCGACGAGGTAGTTCGGACTCGTCACCCGCGAGAGTGGTCCCTCGTCGTTTCCGACGAAGCCGTACTTCTTGAGCAGTCGTTTGGGGAGCGCTTCGCCGAACACCGCCAGCAGGTCGGCGTCCTCGTTGTCGGCGACGACGCGCGCGAGCAGCGCGTCCACCGCGTCGATCCACGCCTCGCCGCCGGTGAGCGGGGAGACGTCGGTTACGTGGACGACGGTCGAATCGAGACCCAACTGCGTCCCGACGACGAACGCGGCGGCGGGACTGCCGCCCCGCTCGGCGAGGAGCGTCTCGTACTCGAACCGCGGGTTCGCGTACCGCCACGCGTAGAACTCGGCGTCCCTGTCGGCGTGGACGTGCGAGAGCGATGACGCGGCGGTGAGCGTCGCTAACTCCTCGGCGGGGACGCCCGTCTCTCGACGAACGCTCACGTCGGCGTCTGTGGGCGTGCCGGTCCGGAGCGAGAGATACCCCCGAGTCGCCGCCGTCGCGAGTTTGCCGAGCGGCTTCGACGTTCGTTCACCGCCGAGGGAGGTCAACGCGGTCGGATTCTGTACGCGGTAGTACACCGGAAACTCGCGCGTGACGCCTCGGTGCAGCGACAGTCGTTCCCCCAGTTTGTCGAGCGCGCCGAGTACCGCCTCGTTGGGAAACCCGATGGAGACCCCCGGCTCGCGGGTCGCGTAGTGGTCGTAGACGTAGGTCACCATCTTCGAGAACAGCCCCCGTCGGCGGTGGTCGGGGTCGACCATCGGGTCGACCTGCACCACCGCGAGGACGCGCTCGTCGCCGACGCGGAGCGGAATCGGAACGCTCGGGCGCGCTCCGACGAGTTCGTCGTCGCCCTCGGTTTCGGCGACGGCGATGGGAACTTCGTCGAGGTACGGGTTCTCGACGTAGCGCCAGTCGAACCAGTCCGGGTCGGTACGGTCGAACACCGTCTCGTAAAGCGACAGTACCGCCTCTCGGTCCGCCGGTTCGTACTGTCGTACGCGGTAGCTCTCGCGCTCGTCGTCCTCGTCGTCCATCTCGTGTCGCCAGTACGACGACTGCCGACATAGTTGCACGGTGCGACTACCGCATCGGTCCGGGAGTAGAGGCCCGCTATTGGCGTAAATATCACATTTAAACTACTCCTCGGATAGCGAACGCTCGCGGAATTCGTGTCATAATCCTGTAACTGACGCCGCGCTTTTACCCGACTTCGTCGAACCAGAGTTCGATGCACTCTGGCGCGTTCTCTCCCGCTGCACGATCCGGCAACGCGGCGCGCGTGTACGACGAAACCGCCGCCAAGCGCGGTGACGCCCTCGCCCTCGAAACCGGGGACACGCAGTACAGCCACACCGAACTCAGCGACCGGTCGGCGCGGCTCGCCGGAGCGCTTCACGAACGCGGCCTCGAACCCGACGACCGTCTCGGTCTCTTTCTCTCGAACCGCCCCGAACTCGTGCTCACGGCGCTGGCCGCGCTGAAGTCCGGATTGCCGTTCTCTCCGGCGAACCCGCAGTTCACGGCGCGCGAACTCGCCTTCCAGTTGGACGACAGCGACGCCGAGGCGCTCGTCACCGAACTGTCGCTGCTCCCGAAGGTAGAAGACGCGCTCGACTGCCTCGACGCCGATCCGCTGGTGATTCTCGTCGGCGACGAGCAACCACCCGACGTCGACTCCACCGATGCCGATCCTACCGATGTCGACTCCACCGACGTCGACACCGTTGCCTTCTCGTCGCTCGACGCCGACCCCACGATGATCCACCGCGAGGACGACGACGTGGCGATGCAGCCGTACACGAGCGGGACGACCGGAGAACCGAAGGGCGTGCTGCTGACGCACCGAAACCTTCGCGCGCAGTCGTTCATCGCCTTCGAGCGCTCGGCGCTCCGCGCCGACGAGGAGCGCTTCCTCTCGGTGTTGCCGCTGGCACACATTGCGGGGTTCGTCAACCGGACGTGGCAACCGCTGATTCGCGGAGCCGCCGTCTACCTGCGCGACCCGGGCGAGTGGGACCCCAAGGTCTCGATGGAGACCATCGAGCGCGAGCGAATCACGAAGTTCGGCGCGGTGACCGCCATGTACGTCGACGTCGTCAACCACGAGCGCTTCGGGGAGTACGACCTCTCCAGCCTCGAAGAGGTGATGGAGGGCGGCGACCGGATGCCATCGGCGGTCCAGGAGCGGTTCGAGGAGACGGCGGGCGTTGAACTGTTCGAGGCGTACGGCCTGACCGAGACCGGCGGTGGCACCCACGTCGGTTTCGGGTCGACGTTCGGACCCCGCCCCGGCACTATCGGACAACCGCTGCGCGCGACCGACTGCAAAATCGTCGACGACGAGGGTCGCGAGGTGCCGCCGGGCGAGACGGGCGAACTGCTCGTCCGCGGCCCGCACGTGATGAAGGGCTACTACGACCGACCCGAGGAGACCGAGGCGGCGTTCACCGATGGTGGCTACTTGCGCACCGGCGACGTAGCCCGCCGCGACGACGACAACTACTACGAACTCGTCGACCGGAAATCCGACGTCATCGTCACCGCGGGCTACACCGTCCACCCACGCGAGGTGGAGAACGTGCTGTACGAACATCCGGACGTCGTCGACGCCGCCGTGGTGGGCGTACCGGACGAACGCCGGACCGAGACGGTGAAGGCCTACGTCGTCCGCAGACAGGGGTCGACCGTCGACGGCGAGACGCTCCGGGAGTTCTGCCTCGAACGGGTCGCGCCGTACAAACACCCGCGGACGGTGGAGTTCGTTGAGGAACTCCCCCGGACGCACAACAGCAAAGTTCGGCGTGTGGAGCTGCGAGAGGGGACGTAGTCGGCGACCAGCAACCGGCTTTGGAGGCCGGCAGCTTCCGGCGGGCTTTCTTTGGGAAATGTAGGGCCATTCAGTATTTTGAATTGACCAGTCAGTGAGTACAAAAACAACTTTTTAGCACATTGTCGGCTATCCAATTCAATGGCCCCCGCAGACCAACAACCGAGTAATCCAATCGAGATCCTATTAGTCGAACCGAATCCGGGTGACGTACGTCTGTTCACCGAATCGTTCAAGGAGGCGCAAATCTCGAACCACGTCCATACCGTCTCCGACGGCGATTCCGCGCTCGACTTCCTCTACCAGCGGGGCGAGTACAGCGACGAATCCTGCCCCGACCTCATCCTCCTTGACCCGCAACTACCCGGAACGAGCGGCATGGACGTGTTAAGGGAACTGAACAACGAACCTGCGCTGAACAATCTCCCCGTCGTCGTTCTCACGAGTTCGGATCTCGGCAAAGAAATCGTGAAATCACAGGGCCTTGACGCGGACACCTTTATCCAGAAACCCGTCGAAGTTGACGAATTCGTTGAGTTTGTCCAATCTGTCGAGGAGTTCTGGCTGACGATTACCCGGCAGACGGCCTAAGGGTCGGGTGACTCGGCGCAGTTGCTTCTCACGCGGCAGGCGAAGCGTGACTGATTTCCTGACTACCCGATTTCCCGCTCGCAGAACGTAAACAGCCAGCGTTCGCCCTCCGAGAGACGCTGTCCGCCGACCGACGATTCGTCTCTTGCTTCGTCGGTGAACGAGTGGGCGACGCCCGCGAAGAAACCAGTGTTGCTGTATCTGAAAGTATAGATCAATTGAGCGTTTATCTCCTCGTCTCTCGGTAATGGCGGAACGGCCGACGGAGACGACTGGGCAGGAGGCGTCTGCTCGTTCGAACCACGAACGCAGTCCGAAAACCACCGCATGTGGGCAGTATATTTCCGGGGACGAGTGTGCGCCCGTCGACCCCGCTTGGGCGTGAAAACCGCACATCTGGTTCGGCGGCTTCGCGTCCGAAATACTTAACGGTCGAATAAATCAACATAAGTGACATCTAACAAAGTAACACTCTTCCAACATTTGGATATGGTTGGCACTATTACGATAAGCATCGAAATCGAACTCGCGTGGGGTGTCCACGATCTCGGCGAGTACGACCACCTGAGCGAGGGTTGTCAGCAAGAACGCGTCTACCTCCGCAAACTCCTCGACAAATGCGACGAGTTGGATATCGCTATCTCGTTCGACATCGTCGGCCATCTCCTGCTCGACAGCTGTGACGGACACGAGTGTAGCTCCTACCCCTCCCAGTGGTTCACCGAGGACCCCGCCACCGATCACGTCACAAACCCCGAATTCTACGCACCCGATATCGCCGACGAGATACTGTCGCGGCCGACCGACCATGAACTCTGCACTCACACTTTCTCGCACGCGCTCAGTAACCAGATGGACGCGGCGCTCATCTCGGAGGAACTCGCGCGGTCGCAGCGACTCCACGAACGGGTTGTCGGCGAGCCGACGGTGTCACTCGTCCCGCCACGCCACCACTTGCCGCCGGAGACGGCACTGAAAGCGAACTCCATCGAAATCGTCCGGCAGGCCGTGCAGACGAGAGGCCCGACGCCCCTCCACCGATACAAGGAACTGCTGTTGGGCCAGTCGTTTACGCGCAAGCCTCGACTCGTCGACGGCATCGTCGAGACCTACTGCACGTACTACCCGTCGCTGACCGCGCCGGCGCTCCCAGCGGGCCAGCGAGAGACGCATGCGCTCTTCAAATGGCAGCCACTGCGACTCCGCCAGCGACTCCACGAGCGCCGTCTCAAAGCGACGGTCGAGTCAGTCGGCGCGGACGACTCGTACCTGCACCTGTGGTGTCACCTCTACGACCTCTCGAACGAGCACCAATGGCGTCCGCTCGCAGCGTTCCTAGAGGCGCTCGCCAAATACCGTGACGACGGCTCTGTATCGGTCGAGACGATGGAACAGTTGAATGCACACGTCCGAAAAGAAGCGGTTGACCGCCGCCACGCCCTCTTGGAAGTCGACGGCGCATCCGAACCCGACGACGCGCCTGAAGCCGACGACGTACTCAAAGAGGTGGTGAACACGTGAGCGACGAAATGCGCGTGTGTCTCCTCGCTGAGGAGTCGATGGCAGCGTGGCAGCGAACAGCGCTTCGACGCGCAGTTGAGGAGACGAACGCGACTGTCGAGTGCGTCATCGTTAACCGGTCGCCCGGTCGGACGCGCGCCGAGCAACTCCGCCGCGCCGTCGAGCTGCGCGAGTGGACAGCCGTCACGGCGCTGTTGGCGCTCGAACGGCGCGTCGCGGGCGACATCCCCGAGTCAGAGTCGTACGCGCTCGACGAAATCCCGCTCCTCGACGAAGCCGAGCGAATCGAATGCGTGCCGACCGTCGTCGATGGGTGGAAGTACGAACTTCCGCAGGACGTGGTGGCGAAGGCGGCACGTTCAGCCGACGTCGGCGTCCTCTTCGGTTTCGGGTTCATCACCGGACCCATCCTCAATGCCTTCGACAACGGGATACTGAGCTTCCACCACGGCGATCTCCGTGAGTACCGCGGACAGCCGATGGGGTTCTGGGAGTATCTCAACGACGAGGACGAGGCCGGCGTCACGCTCCAGCGTCTGACCGAGACGCTCGACGGCGGCGAGATTATCTGCCTCGATCGAATCGACATCAGCGACCAGCGACGGTGGAAGGGTGTAAAATCACGGCTGTTGGCGGCTTCCGAGGACACCCTCGCCGAAGGGATAAGACGAATCCAGGATGACTCGTTCACACCGCAAAAACCCGCAACGACCGGCGACCTCTACACGATTCCGAGAGGCAAACCGGTTGCGCAGTTCGTAGGTAAAACGCTCTCACGCTCGCTGGTGGGTCGCTGAGTCCCGTCGCTTCGTCGAACCCATTCGCGCCGACTCCAGTTTTGTCGGGAGTCTGATTTTCACCCGACGGAGATTGTTCGCAGTGTTCGGCCTCAAGATAACTCTTGGCAGTCGATACTCGCAAAAAGTACTAAAAGGCAGTCTCGGTAGCGCTTTTTGAGAAATCGCCAGATATTGTGTTCTACTCACCAATAGAGGCCAGATCGTTTTATACGCTACACGCTGGCTGAAGAGTACAATTATCGCAAGCCAGTAGACGCTGTGGAATGGTTGTACTCCTGGGGTATTCTTCGCTGTCGTGCGAAAGCGGCGATTCCCGCCGTATGGCGGGTGGGAGTCTCACTGCTAATCGGTGGAAATCATACTAGAAGGACGCAGTCTGGGAACTCCAGTCTGCGCCATCGACAGAAAGCCTAGGCCGGGATTTGAACCCGGGCTCTCGTCCTTACCAAGGACGCGCTTTACCGCTAAGCTACCCAGGCGCTTGATGCGCAATCAGTCGTTTGCCCGATTCGTCTTTAGGAGTTTCGATTCGACTCAGCTATCGGTAGGCGATGGCACGGGGTCGTCGCCGCCGCCGCCGGCCAATCGGTCGGCCGCCGCGTCGGGGAGCGCCGTCGGCGCGGGCGGAAACGCCGTCCCGTACTCCGCGGCGAGGTCGGCGGCGTAATTCGACAGCGACTCGGGAACCTTCTGTCCGACCGCCGTCGCGCCCGCGAGAACCGCGAGATCGAGCACGTCGGCCTCTAGTCTCCGGTTGAACGTCTCGGCGTCGCGGCCGGATTCGCCGTCGGCGGCGTCCGGTGCGGGCCGCCGTCCGAGCGTCTGGTCGCGGCCGAACGCTCGAACGGTGTCGACCGCTCGCGCTGCGGCCTCGGTCCGAGCGAGAACGAAGAAGCCGCGTGCGACGAGCACGTCCGCCGCGAGCACCTGCATATCCGCGTCGATGCCCGCGATGAGGTCGTTCGTCCCGTTCCGGCGGTGCGCCTCGGCGTCGGCCCACGGTTCGTCGCGGGCGAGATCGCGGGTGAGGCGGAGTCCCTCGTAGATCAGCTGGACACCGGCGGCGCGTTCGGCGAGCGCGTCGGCGTCCACGCCGGGGTCGAGCGCCCGCGCGCTCACGAGCGCGAGCGCTCCTGGCAACATCGACGCCTCCGCGAGGCGCGCATCTAGCGCGTCTAACAGTTGCGGAGGGTCGATATCGGAGAGCGCTTCGCGCGCGGCATCGCGGGTCCGCACGGCGTCGTCCATCAGTAAATGGTTGCGACGGCAAAGGCAAAGACCTTTGGAAACTCGGTCACAGAGCGGGTATGGTTCGCTTCACCGACCGCGACCGTCTCCGGGTGGTCACCCTCGACCGCCCCGAACGGCGTAACGCGCTCCGCCCGGCCGACCTCGACGCGCTGGAGGCCGCGGTCACTGGTGCCGCCGCCGCCGACGTGCCGGTGGTTTACCTCCGCGGTGCAGGGTCGGCGTTCTGCGCCGGGGCCGATTTGGACGTGGTCGCCTCACTCTCGAATCCGGAGGCGTTCGCCCGCCACGGCCAGCGCGTCGCGAACGCTATCGAAACCACCGACTGCGTCGTCATCGCCGGCGTCGACGGCGCGGCCCGCGGCGGGGGCGTCGAACTTGCGCTCGCATGCGACCTCCGAATCGCGACGCCTGAGGCGACGTTCGCCGAACCCGGCGTCCGCCTCGGCCTGTTCGGCGCGTGGGGCGGCACGGTTCGCCTCCCGCGCGTTATGCGCGAGGGCGACGCGCTCGACTTCGCGCTCTCCGGGCGCACCATCGACGCCGAGGAGGCGCTCCGGACCGGTCTCGTCTCCCGGGTCGAACCGGACCCGCTCGCGGTCGCCGAGTCGCTCGCGACCAACGAACCGGACGCGCTCGAAGTGGTCAAGGCGCGGATGCGCGACCGGCGGGGGAGAGAAGAACAAGAAACCGCGGAGGCGGCGGCGTTCGGCGAACTCGTGCGGGCGCACGCCGCCGACATCGCGGCGGATAGGGACTAAAACTAAAACTCCAGCGCATCGGGCGCGGGCGGCATCGACCGCTTGTGGGCGCTCTGGGCGACCAACTGCTCGACGCGCTCTATCTGTTCTCCGGCTACGTCGAGGTGGCGCGCCGTCGCCGCCGTCGACAATGGGCCGTCGATATTTAGCGCGAGAATCGCGTCGAGCGTGTCGTAGGTGATGCCCATCTCGTCCTCATCGGTCTGTTCGAGCCACATCTCCGCCGACGGCGTTTTCATCACGAGGTCTTCGGGGACACCGACGTGAGCGGCGAGCTGGCGAACCTGCTGCTTGTACAGGTTGCCGATGGGGTTGCAGTCGACGGCCTGGTCGCCGTATTTGGTGAAGTAGCCCGTCATCGCCTCGCTGCGGTTGCCCGTCCCGAGGACGATGCGGTTCTTGTGGTTGGCGACGAAGTAGCCCAGTACGCCGCGGGTGCGGACGTAGACGTTTCCGGCGGCCGTGCGGTCCTCGGCTGCCTCAGGGAAGGCGTCGAAGAACTTCTCGGCGATGGGCTGAATTTCGACCACGTCGTACGAGATGCCGAGCATCTGCGCGACGCGTTCGGCGTCGCTCATGTTCTCTTCGGTGTTGACGGCACTCGGCATCACGAGGCCGTGAAGCCCGTCTTCGCCGAGCGCTTCGACGGCGAGGTGGGCGGTCAGCGTGCTGTCGATACCGCCGGAGAGGCCCAACACCGCGCCTTCGGCTCCGGCGTCGTCGACGACGCTCCGAATAAATTCGACGATGTGCTCGCGCGTCGCTTCGAGTTCGTCCGCCGAGAGGCGGAGGTCCAGCGGTGCAGTGTCGTCGAGAATCGGCGTATCGCTACTCATCGGGTAATCGTAGACGCGTCAGTGACTAATAGGCATCTCTCTGCGAGATTCGGTGGACGCGCGTCCACTTCCGCGAAACGCTATCTTGAAGTGATTCCCTCTGGTATTTTTGGGTACACTCAACGCAGTGAGCGCCGATGGTCCAATGGTAGGACAGTGGCTTCCCAAGCCACCGGTCCGGGTTCGATTCCCGGTCGGCGCACTCCCTTTCGGTCGTTTGCCGACCGACGTTCACCTCGTTTCTCTCGCCGAACGCCCGATCAATCCGTGTACGGCTTCTCGATGTCGGGATCGACGGTGATGAGTGCGTTCATCCGTCGAGTTATCGCGTCAAACAGCGTGATGACGGGAGAGAGTGCGCGTTCGACGAGCCGAACGGGAGACGCGATGCGTAGCGACCAGTTCTCGGCGTTCCCGAGACCGTAGGCCTTCGGTACGATCTCGCCGAATATCAGGACGAGACAGCTCGTGAGTACCGTCGTCGCCACGACTGCGAGTCCGGACGGGAGGTAGCTGGCGATGAGGACGGTCACGATGCTCGAAATCGCGATGTTCACGACGTTGTTTCCGACGAGAAGCGTCACCAACAGCCGATGCGGGTCGTCGCGCAGCTCCTGCAGCAACTCCGCCCGGGGGTCTCCCGTCGTCGCCTGCCGCTCTATCCACTCTGTAGACAGCGAGAAGACGGCCGTCTCCGAACTCGAAAAGAACGCGCTACACAGCAACAGTACGGCCGTCGCTACGACTCCGACGAGAGCCACTATCGAACTATCCATGCGCCACTCTTTCAGTCGAGCGTGAAAGAGCCTATCGTCCGGAGAGCGGAGGACGGAGTCGACGTCGCCGAGGGGACCTCGGCGGGCCGACAGACCGCGTCTGTCGACGTCGTCTCCGCTACCCGTTCTGGAATACAGAGGATGTATTTAGTACGGAGAGCGAATCTGATTCAGACCGATCTGACTGAAACCGGCGTTGTGAGAACCGCGGTAATGTTGATACTCCCAAACTCACATTGGTACTTAGTATGAGCGTGTCCAGCCCACTAACGCCCCAGCGGGTCTCCGAACTCGTGATAGCTAATCGAGCAATCAGAGCACCGTACTACCAAGCTGACCATGACGAGGCGGTTCGTTTCACGGATCTGGAAAGGGGACTCCAATGGGGTGCAGACGCTATTCCTGCCTTACTGGATCTGTTCCGGGTTGAGCAAGACACCCGAGACGACCATCCTCAGGGCTTCGTGGGCTTTGCTCGCCACTGGCGAGGAGATACGTTGCGGCTGGACTTCGACCTATTTTCTGAACCCAAGGAGTCAGACCCAATCCTGGTCGTGACGGCGATATCAGGCCGAGGAGGAGAGAACACCATCGTGGACGAGGAGTTCGGGGAAATTGAGTTGTCAGACCAGGTTCCGACGCAGGAGGAGTGGGAGGAACGGAGTAAACGGTACCAGGCGGCGCGGAGGAAGGATGACACCGATGGATCGGCAGCGGTGAAGGCGTACATTGCAGCGCTGCCGGGTTGGAAGAGCGAGGTTGCTACACAATTCGACGAGATTATCCAACGCGAAGTGCCCCCGGTGCGCCGCGCCGTGAGGTATCACCAGCCGTTCTATGGTGTCGAGGACCAGGGCTGGTTCGCGTCGTTCAGTGCCTTCTCAAAACACGTGAAACTGGCATTCGTGTGCAAATCGTACCTCGAGCCGAAGCCACCCAGCGGGACGGCTCCGGATAGACAGGCCCTGGACCTCAAGCAGACGGACACGCTGGACGAGGAGCAAGTCGCTTCCTGGGTGCGGCAAGCCGCCGACACTCCGGGGATGAACTGGTGAGAAAGCCCGCGCATGTGTAATGGCCCATAGGGCAGCTACGACTCCTAGACGCAGGTGTGCATCACTGCCAACTCTGTATTGATTGATTTCAAGGGCGACTTTCTTGAGTTGCGTCCCTGCGAGACACGTGCCCTGTATTCAGCACGGTTTCGACAAACGATCAGTGATCGAGGGTTTCAACAGAGCCACCGAACCCGATGATTCGCTCACTGAACGGCGTACCCATCGTCTTCCAACGCTCCGACGACCAGTTCGTCGAACGCCGCCGCCATCTCGGGAGCGAGTCGGTCCACCACGGGGTCTTGGTCCTGGTGTTCGACCGTTCGGCCCACGTCGTCGACGAAGCGGTAGCGACGGCCGTACTTCTCGCCGTTATCGCCGTAGGCGACGACGGTCACGTAGGGGTCGCGTCCGCCGTGACCGCCTACCTCGTGGACCAGCACCGTCGCGAACTCGGTGAGGTTCGTCGCGTAGTTGCCGACGATCAACCCGCGTTCGAGCGCTTTGCGGTCCCACTCGCGGCGCTCTCCTGTTTTGATGCCGCGTCCGACCACCGTCTCGGGGGTTATCTCCTCGACTTCCCACTCGTCGATGCGCGCGGAGGCCACGTCGCGGTCGGCGTTCTTGATTCGGTCGCCGACTCGGACGCCGAGGTACACCGCCCGTCCGGGACGCCACTGGACGCGAATCTCGTGCGGGTGGAGGTAGACGCGCGCCTCCCGTCCGGCGATTGTTCGTCGCTCGATTCTCGTGTGGCTGTCGATGTCTCTCAGTGCCATGGAGCTTCGGAGGCGCGCTGAGGAGTTAACCCGTGCGCCGGTCCTGATTCGGGGCCGTCAGTTTCGTCGTTCCCGCCTCACCGACGCGACGGCGCTACTCGAACCACGACGCGTCGGCCGCGTCTCGGCCGTCTCCGTCGACGATGGCTCGAAGCTCCGCCGTCGCCGACTCGTCGAACCAGAAGCGCCGACGCCACCACGGTCCCTTCCCGGAGTCGTTCGAGAGTTCCGTGACCACCCGATTTGCCGTCGCGCCAGCCTCCCGCGCGCTCAGTGGGACGACGCGCTCGAACAGCCTCGACTCGTTGCCCCCTTCGACGAGCACCTTCGCGTCGAACGGGTCGCGCTTGACGTGGGCGTTCCCGGCGAACCGCTCGCGCTCGGCCGACGAGAGTTCGCGGTACTGCTCGCCGGTCACCGTGCGGCGGACGCGGAACTCGCCGATGAGGTAGGTCCCCCAGTCGTCGCGGACGACGCGGTTCGAACGTCGTTTCTCGCCGTGCAGACTCAGCGTCGCGTAGAAGAACAGCGAGTCGCCCGACTCCAACTCCGAGAGCGGTCCGGCTTTGACGCCGTGTTCGTCGCCGTAGGTGTGGCGGGTCGCGCCGTGGACGCCCGAAAACGCTGGGTCGAGGTGGACCGGCGTGTCGAGCACTGACGCCGGGAGGTCGAAGCCGAACGAGAGGTCGCCGTACGTCGGCACCCGCTCGCTCGTCTCCTTTCGCTCCGGAATCGGGACGTACTCGAACCGACCGTCGGGGTAGACCGGTCCGCGAAAGCCGGGGAGGTTCGTGTTCGCGGCGACGTTTATCGCGATGCTTCGGGCCACGTCGTCGCTACGGACTACGGCGGCAAATCGGCGGCGCTTCGCTCACGCGAGTCGTTGAGCGCAGTTTCGACAGAACGTGAACGTCGTGTCCGGTTCGTTCTCGACGCCGCAGTGCGGACAGACGCGTTCAGTCGTCGACTCGCGGAGCGCCTCCGCTCTCGCCGCCGCCATCGGCGGACCGACGTTCGCGGCCCCCGGTCGGTCGCGGACGACGTCGCGGTCCGCGGATTCGTCGCCTCCGCCGCCGCGTCGCGCGACAGCGCTGTCGGCCTCGGCAAACGCGCCGCCGTCGCCGCCGAGATACCGGTAGACGAGCAGTTGGAGGACGACCAACCCGAGTACGTACGCGAGTATCCACCCCCACAGTGCGCGCATACTATGCTATTTGTCACCACTGCACTTGTGTCTTCGGTTGGTCCCCGAGAACCCGGTCGAGCGACGCTGTTCCGTTCGTCGAGGGCCGTCGAGCGCAGGAGATAGAAGGGTACATTTTCACGCACGAACGCGGGAGCTGCTTACTCGTTCTGGGGGAAGAAACGAAGCACTCTGTCGTCGCCGTCGCGGGGGTCGCCGCGACCGTCGCGGTTGCTCGTCACGGCGTACAGATGGTCGTCGGGTCCGGTGAACACCGTCCGAAGGCGACCGAACTCGCCCTCGTACAGCGGTTCGTCTTCGACTACCTCCGTGCCGTCGAAGCGCAGGCGTCGAATGTGCTCACCTGCGAGCGTTCCGAAGAAGAAATCGCCTCGCCACTCGCGGTACGGCCCCCGATAGAACGTCGCGCTCGCGGGGGCGATGGTCGGCGTGTACTCGGTGATCGCCGCCGTGTACTCGTCGGTGCTCTCGGTGCCGCCTACGTCGGGCCAGCCGTAGTTGTTGCCCGCTTCGAGCACGTTCACTTCGTCGTTCTTGTCGGGACCGTGTTCGGTCGAGAAGATGGTTCCTCGGCGAGACGCAGTCTCGCTGCCCGACGAGCCCTGCTCGCCGACGTCGCGGAAGGCGAGCCCCTGTGGGTTGCGGTGGCCGTAGGTGAACACCTCGTTGTCGAACGGATTCTCCGGGTGCGGTTGGCCGTCGAACGTCAGCCGAAGCACCTTCCCGTTGAGCGAATCGGTGTTCTGCGCACGCTCCCGGTTGTTCGCGTCGCCGACGGTGGCCAGCAGGCTCTCCTCGTAGACGGCGAGTCGGCCGCCGTCGTGGATGATGTCGCCGGGAATCCCGTCGACAATCGGCTCCCACTCCCAGCCGTTTTCGAGGTCGTGGCGGACGATACGGTTGACGAACTCCGCCTCGTCGCTCTCGTAGGTGTGGTAGGTGAACGCCGCCGGTTCGCTCGGGTGAAAGACCAACCCCAGTAGACCGCCTTCGCCGTCGTCGACGATGTCGGGCACGCTGAGAACCTCCTCGGGGTCGCCCCGTCCGCCGGGGATGCGGACGATGCGTCCGAGGCGTTCGGTGAGATAGAGGTCGCCGTCGCGCCACGCCGCCCCCCACGGGATTTCGAGACCCGTGACGACCGTCTCGTGTTTGATGGTCTGTGGAGGCGGGGAGGTTGTCCGGGCGTCGGTCGACGGGTCGGAGGTGTTGTCGTTTCCGGGCGGGTCGGAGGTGGTCGGGGCGTCGAGGCAACCGCTGGCGGCGGCGACGCCGACGAAACCGAGATAGGTCCGGCGGTCCATACGTCCGTCATTCGGCTTCGCTAACCAAAAGGTATCGCAAAAAACACGTTTTTCGACGTTCGAACCTCTCGGCTCTCGTACGGGTCTCAGCTCGGCGGTTGCCTGTCGCGGTCGAACTCGTCGAACTCGTCGACGTCGTCGGGGAGATCGTACTCGATTTCGCGCTCGGCCTGTCGATTCTCGCCGCCCGTCTCCAGTGGCCCGGCCTCCTCCTCCCACCCGGGTTTGATCTTCACGCTCTTGGCGGGCGTGCCGACGGCGACGTGGTGAGCGGGCACGTCGCCCTGGACCACCGACCGCGCGCCGACGACGCTGTTCTCGCCGATTTTACAGCCCGCCCGAACCATCGCGTCGTAGGTGACGCGGGCGTCGTCCTCGACGACAGTGTGGAAGTTCTTGACGGCGGTTTGGTCGACGATGTCGTGGTCGTGGCTGTAGAGGTGGACGCCGTCTGAGATGGAGACCCGATTGCCGATGGTGAGTCTGCCCCTGTCGTCGAGGTGGACGTCGTCGTGGACGACTGTGTTGTCGCCGACGCGGATGTTGTGGCCGTACGTCATCGTGATTCCCTTGAACAGACGGAGGTTCTCGCCCGCCTCCTCGAACAGGTGGTTCGCGAGCATCTGCCGGAACCGGAGCGCGAACTCCACGTTGTCGGCCATCGGCGTCGCGTCGAACTGCCGCCAGAGCCACTGGAGGTGCTTCGAGCGTTTGAACTTCTCCTCGTCCTTCTCGGCGTAGTACTCCGACTCCAGGGTCGAATTGCATGGGTCGTACCCCTGCAGTCGCACGCGCTCGGCGTTCGACACGTCCTCGCCGGCCTGCCAGCGCTCGTACGCCCCCCGATCGCCGTAGAGATCGACGAGCACGTCCTGGACGACGTCACAGGTGTCCTCTTCGCCGGAGAGTCGCTCGTCAACCTCGTCGATGAAGGCTCGAACCCCCTCCTCCGCTATCGGGGGGAGCGAGACGTGACGCTTTGTCATTGGCACGAATTAGCCATCGCCAGTCAAATCCGTTCGGGTGTGCGCGCGTCGGGTCAGACCACGCCAAAACGGGAGATACACTCTTGTCGGGCCGATTCCCCATCGGAACTATGCTCAGGCGACGGTTCTCGCGGCGCGTCGTATCGGTGGCGGTCGGTACGGTTCTCGCCGGGTGCGTCGACGGCACTGCGACGGACGAACCGACCCCAGTCGCACGTGAGAGAGCACCACCTTCAGAGAAATCTCAAAAATATTGCTTTCGAACGCCGATTCCAGTCGCCATTCTCTCTCGCTCTCCGTAACGTACGCCGACGAAACGGTACTGGACACCCCCTACGAGATAGAACCTGCCGAGATGCGGAACGACAATAGAATACTGGGAACGGACGAGACGGCTGCGTTCGTCGACGCGACGGGAACGTACCGAATCGACGCCGAAACGGAGTCCGCGTCGGAGCAGTGGGAGTGGTTCGTCTCGAACAAATCGAGAAACGGACTGCTACGCATCACTGAAGGCGGCGAACTGACGTTCTCGGAAGTCCCGCAAATGTAGCCTCCACCGAGAACTATCGGGAACACTTAGAACCTGCGTTCGCCTGCCTCCACTATGCAAGACGACGCAGTGCGAAACGCCTCCAACGAGGACGCTGGCCGTCGCACTCCCGCGTGGACCCGCGACCACGCCGCCGGAATCGAACGCTCCGAGGACACCGTCGCGCCCATCATCTACCCGCCGGAGGCTCCAGTCGATTCGGACCTCCACATTTGGGACACGTGGTTCCTCCGCGAACGCGACAACTCCCTCGCCGAAATCGACGGCTACCGCGTCATCTTCGCGCTCACCTCCTCCTCCGAACTCCTTCCCGGCAAACGCCACGACGTGGCGACCATCCGCTACTTCTACTCGCGCGACGGCAAGGAGTGGGAAACTGGCGGACCCGTCTTCGACGTCGACGAGAAAGGACCGCTCGGGTCGCGGCAGTGGGCCGGGTGCGCGCTGTACGACCGAGGAGAAGTCTTCTCGTACTACACCGCGTCCGGTCGCCGCGGCGAGGAGGAACTCACCTACACGCAGCGGCTCGCCGTCGGCCACGGCGGCGCGATAGAAACGGACGAAAACGGCCTTCGAATCGAGGGGCCGTGGACCCACGAAGTCCTGTTGGAACCCGACGGCGAGTATTACGAGACCGAAGCGCAGTCGCGCGGGATGATATACACCTTCCGCGACCCGTGGTTCTTCGAGGACGACGGCACCACCTACCTCCTGTTCGAGGCGAACACGCCGGTTTCCGAGGGCTCGGACGCCTGTGGCGGCGACCCCGCCCAACAGGAGTTCAACGGCAGCGTCGGCATCGCCGAGTCGCCGACGGGCGATCCGACGGAATTCGAACTCCGAGCCCCCTTACTCGATGCCGTCTGCGTCAATCAGGAACTCGAACGCCCGCACGTCGTCCGTCGCGACGGCCGTTACTACCTGTTCATCTCCAGTCACGACCACACGTTCGCGCCCGGTCTCGACGGCTACGACGCACTGTATGGTTTCGTCGCCGATTCGCTTCGCGGCGAGTACGAACCGCTCAACGGCTCCGGACTCGTCCTGACGAATCCGTCGAACGCGCCGTTCCAAGCGTACTCGTGGCTCGCGTTCGACCACGGTAACGAACTTCTTGCCACCTCCTTTTTCAACTACTTCGAGTTCGGCCGGCCGAGTCTCGACGAAGTCGCAGTGCTGCCCGAAGCCGAACAGCTGCGGCGCTTCGGCGGGACGCTCGCGCCGACCGTGCGGCTAAAACTCGACGGCAATCACACGAGAATCGTCGGCACCCTCGAACACGGCCACCTCCCGCTCCCCAACGAAAAGCTGCCGGAGCCGTGGTGGGGACGCGGCGAGAGATTGCCGGACGAAGGCGAGTACTGACGAGACGGACGAAACGTCCGAATTCGGCCTAAACGTCCTTCGCTATCCGTTCGACGTGTTCGCGCGATACCGACACGCCGTGGGTCTCCTCGGCGTGTCGCTGGACGAACTCGATTAGCTCCGTCTCGTTCTCCGAGCGGACGAGGAACGCGCAATCTTCGAACCCGGCGTGGATACAGCTCACCTCTTTGACCATTATTCGTCGCCTTCGGACGCGGTCGGTACGTCACGGCCGAGCATAGCCGTTTTCTCGCTCGCGTCCGCAAAGTTCTCGACGTCGCTCACTGATTCGCCAACGCCTCCCGAACTCCGTTCTTCGTAAAATTTTCGAGAAGGACGGCCTCGGACTCAAACGCTTCGTACGTCGCTTCCGCCCACTCGCGAGCGACGGAGGAGTCGGAGTCGACGAACGCCGTGAGCGCGTTCGTCTCCGGGTCGCGGACAGCGACGCCGACTCGGTCGTCGAAGACGGCCAGTCCGAACGGCAGCGAGTCGTGGAGTCGAATCGTGAGATGTCCGCTCACGCACACCTCTACGCACCGCTCGGGGTAGTTCTCCATCACGTCCTCGACGACGGCAAGGGGGTCGACGAGCGTCGTCTCCATGCCGTCGAGAATCCGCTCTTGAATCTCGCCCATGTAGGTCGGTGCAATGGCCCACGTGTCGAATCCGCGGAGCGTTTCGGTCTCTCGAACGAGCGAGACGTAGCGGTTCATCGGCCCGTGCGGGTCGCCGCGGCCGGGCGTCGTCACCGTCGCGTCGGCGAACGCCGAGAGCGGAACCGGCGGTACGGCGTCGTCGGCGTCGTCAGCCGCATCGAGCACAGGCGCGAGCAACAGCGCGGCGGTCACTTCCGATTTAAAACTCACGAGCGCCGTCGCTACTGCGCGTCCGGTCTCCGTGAGGCGGAACTCGCTGTCGACGCGCTCGACCAACCCTCGGTCCTCGAACCACCTCGTCAACCGGTGGCTGGTCGCCCGCGAAATCTCCAACTCGTCCTCCAACTCTCGCCTGTCGGCCGCTCCATCTCGGAGCGCTTCCAGCATGGGTGCGCGCCTGACGAGTTCGAGGAACCCGCCGGGGTCCGCCAGTGGCGCGGTGGTCATACGAGAACTACTGTCGGGCCGAGCATAACCCTATCTCGGGAGCGTCGACTTTCGAACGGGCCACCGTCTCAGCGGGTGAGACGCGCTCACCGTCCGCGAAAATATCTCAGATTAATTATAGATTCGGCCGCGCCGTACGGGAACCTGTCCGTTGCAGGATGCGACGACCGGGGGACGACCCCGAAGAGGTGTCTTACCATGGCAACAGAATCCCAACAGGAAGGAACCGTAACGCAGGGCGTCGACGTGGAGAAACTGAAGGCGTTCCTTGAGTTCGCCGAGGCTAACCCCGACGACGTCCAGTTCGGTCTCGAAGCGAAGGGCGTCTACGAAGGTCGGGCGATTCACACGAAGGCGACGACCGGACCGTACACGCTGGGCGGTCAGCGAATCGACCGCACCGCTCGCGAGTATGTCCACCACCTCGGCGGGCACAGAGAGGTCGAAGATGCCGTGGGGTTCGTCGACCCGACCGACCGACAGGAGGTCATCGAACTCGCGCTCGCCGCGCTCTCGGGGTGCATTAACGCCGCCGTCAGCATGAGCGCAATTGCGGCGGGCATCGAACTCGACGAACTCGAAACCAGGGTTCGAATCGCCTGGGACCCGTTCGTCTTCCTCCACCTCGAAGAGATTACGACCGAAGACGGCGACCCAGTCGACATGTTCGGCGACCTCGAAGTTGATATCGAGGCCGACGGAGACGGCCTCGGCGAAGACGAACGCAGCTACCTCGAAGAGTCGGTTGGACGCTCGGCGGTGTACAACCTCGTGACACTCCCACACCGTTGCCGACCGTCAGTTCGCCGTCGGTAACCATCTGTAACCATCGGTAACCATCGGGCGAGTCGATCAGGTGGCACTACTTTTGGCGACGCTTTCGAGGGAGGTCCGCTCAGTCGCCGTCCGGGCGTCGGTTCCGACCCGCCGGGAACGTCGCCTCCAGTTCCCACGCGTTCGCCGAGCGAAGCGCCACGCTGCCGCCGATCGCCGACAACGACACGCCTTCGGCGTCCTCGCAGGTCGGGTACACCCGACTCGTGAGACACCGACGCTCGTTCGCGAACAGTTCTAGCACCGAGCCGTCGACGAAGGCGCGAAGCGAGAGCGCGTCTCCCTCGACGGGCATTCGCTGCTCGTCTTTCGCGGGTGCAGAGTCGTGACTCGACTCCGAGCGGTCGACGACGACGGACTCGCCGTCGTATCTGACGGCCGTTCGCTCCGAGAGCGCGGGCGACTCGAACAGGCCGAGTTCGAACGTCGCGTCCGCACCGAGTTCCACCTCGAAAGCCAGTTCGTAGCTGTTACCTGCGAGGTCGAGCGTTCGGCGCTCGCCCGCCGCCAGCGACGCGTCGCCGGAGAGTGCACTTCGTTCGCGCAGCGCCGCCAGTTCGGCGGCCGGTCGCTGGACAATCTCGCCCTCGGCGACACTGAGCTCCCGCGGAAGCGACATCGCCCCCGACCAGCCGGCGCGCCACTGCGCGTCGAGGTCACGGGCCTCCGGAAGCCATCCCCACGTCAGCACGCGGCCGTCGGGCGCGCGCAACGACTGCGGGGCGTAGTAATCGCCGTAGTCGAGCACCCCCTCGTTCGTCGGGTCGAAGGCGGGTGCGTCGAGGTCCGCCTCGCCGACGAAGTAGATGGTCTCGTCGTAGTTCGACACCTGCAGTAACTGCGTGTCTCCGAAGTCGAGCAGTTCCGGGCACTCCCAGACCGTTCCGGGGTCGGGTTCCTCGCGGCCGAACAGCGGGCCGACGTACTCCCACTCATCGAGAAGCTCGCCGCGGTAGAGGAGGACGACGCCTCCGCCGCCCTGCGCGCCCGCGCCGACGAGGTGGTACCAAACACCGTCCTGCCGCCAGACGCAGTGGTCGCGGAACTCGGCGTCCCAGTCGTTCGTCGCGAGCACTGGCGGGTCGGTCGGCGCCTCCTCGATGACCGGGTTGTCGCCGTGTTTTATCCACGTCCGGAGGTCGCCGTCGGCCGCCGTCGCCAGACACGGGAGTTGCACGCGCCCGCGTCCACCGGTGTAGAGCAGGGTCGGCGTCCCGTCTTCGTCGAGGACGGTACACCCGGACCAACAGCCGTCGCGGTCCGGGCCGTCCGGCGACGGCGAGAGCGCGACCGGTTCGTCGCGCCAGTGGACGAGGTCCTCGCTCGTCGCGTGCCCCCAGTGTATCGTCCCGTGAAATGGGCCGGCGGGGTTGTACTGGTAGAACAGATGGTAGCGCCCGTCGTAGTGGACGAGACCGTTCGGGTCGTTCAGCCAGTTCGCGGGCGCGGCGAGGTGGTAGCCCGGTCGGTGGTGGTCGTCGGAAAGTGCCGCTCGGACGTCGGCGAACCCCTCGGGGTCGGCAGGGCGGTCGGTGAACGTCGGCCGGCGGTCGGCGGCGAGCGACGCCAGCAGATTGCGCACGAACCCGTCTCGGGCGTGCATCTCGTCGTCCCGAGCGTCGAACCGGAGGTGCTCGCCGACGCCGACGACGCTCCCCGCTCCGACACGCCACGAGATGAGCGACTTGTGGCCGACCAACAGGTCGTCGCCGCGGAGCGAACTGCCGAGAACCTGCCCGCGTTCGGGGAGGAGTGTCTCGTAGCGGGCGAACGGTCTTTCGTCGTCCGGCGACGCGACGTGGAACCGCTCGCCGAACGACTCGAACGCCGGGTGGTCGGCGTAGAGGGCTTTGGACGCGAATCCACTCCGCTCGTGAATCTCTTCGACGCCGGTCGCGTCCGGCCGGACGCCGTCGATACCGAGAGAGTCGACCGCCGAGAGCGCGTGCAGCGAGAGTAGCAGTCCGCCGCCGTCTTCGAGAAATGCGTGGACGTGTCGGGCGCTGTCTCGGACCGCGGCGTTCCGCTCGAACGGGGCGTCGCGGTGCCACCAGACGGCGTCGTAGGCGTCGAGGTCGACGCCACCGTTGGCGACGGCGGCGAACGAGACGATATCGGCCGTCGCTGCCGTCGCCGCGCACCACTCGTACGCTGCTCGCTGTTCGGGCGAGCGGTCGGCCACGTACAGACACGCGACGCGTACAGGGATATCCATCCTCTACGACTGGCGTCGCTGAGCGATTAAGCGTTGCCGACTTCGCAGGGATTGCAGCGGAGGCGACTTCGAGCGCTCATATCCGATTTCGTATCGCATTCAACCGTTTATCGACTCACCATCGCGGGTCGGCGAGTGGCCACCTATCGGCGAACGAGACGCGCGGACGCCGTGGATGTCAAGTACGCCTCGGATACCGCGTACGCCACCCACGTACCGCTTCTCCTCCGGCCGATTCGACGGTCGAACCGGTTCCGATAAGTGTCGTCTCGCCTTAGCGCGCGGTATGAACTACCGAACGCTGGGTGATTCGGGAGTGGAAGTGAGCGAAGTCGGCTTCGGCGCGTGGGTCGTCGGCACCGACTGGTGGGGTGACCGGACCGAAGATCAGGCCGTCGAGATGGTCGAGTACGCCCTCGAGCAGGGAATCACGTACTTCGACACCGGCGACGTGTACGGTCACGGCGACAGCGAGAAACTCCTCGGGAAGGCGTTGGCTGACCGCCGCGACGAGGTGACGCTGTCGACGAAGATCGGCTACGACTTCTACAACCACCCGCAGGCGGGCCACGGCGAGTTGCCCAAGCGATTGGATCCCGAGTGGATTCGCACCTGCGTCGATCGGAGTTTGGAGCGCCTCGACGCCGATTACCTCGACTTCCTCCAACTGCACAACGCGAATGTCGACGAGGTGACGCCCGAGGTGGTCGAGACGCTCGAATCGCTCAAGGAGGAGGGCACCGTCGACGCCCTGGGGTGGGCGCTCGGTCCCTCCATCGGCTGGCTCGCGGAGGGTGACCGAGCCGTCGAACTCGACTTCGACGCCATCCAGACCGTCTTCAACGTCTTCGAACAGACGCCCGGTCGACACTTCCTCGACACCATCGCGCACGAGGGCGCGGACACGTCCGTCATCGCCCGCGTTCCGCACTCTTCGGGGCTGTTGAACGAGCAGGTTACGCCCGACACCGAACTGGACGCCGGCGACCACCGAGGGTTCCGTCCGGACGAGTGGTACGAGACCGGCTGGGAGAAAGTTGAGGCGCTGCGCTTCCTCGAACGAAACGACGAGCGAACGATGGGTCAGGCCGCCATCCAGTGGTTACTCAGCCACGACGCCGTTGCGTCGGTGACGCCGACGTTCCGAACGACGGCGGACATCGACGAGTGGGCCGCGGCCTCGGAGACCCCGCCGCTCTCGGACGAAGAAGTCGAACGCGTCGAGGAACTTTATCAGGATAACTTCGGAATCAGCCGCGACGACGGGATGGACAGCCTCCGGTCCTCCGTCGACGGCGCGGACCTGGTCGGCACCGGCAAGCAAAGCGCGGGCTTGTAAACCACCAACCGCGATACGAAATACTCACTCGTTTTCTCACAGAGGTTAGCAGGTTGCGATTGTACGAACCGCATCAGTTCTGATATCTACAGTTGACTTTTACTGGATTCGCTACTACGATCGAATAAAATAACTCGGAACTCGCGGCGTAGGGACAGGGAGACTCTACTGCAACCTACAGAGGGTACGTATCGAGGTTGTAGGTGCGCTCGCGGTACTCGGCGTGGTACGCGGTCGACTGCGACTGAAGCGCATCCCCACTACTATTTATACCCCATTTCGTTCAAGGCCTCAATTATATATTGAAGGCCATAGTTGTATCCATTTGACAGTATGTCACTCATCCTCCATCGCAGGCCGCCGGTCGCCGCTTCGCCGGTCGAGTGCCCCGAACAGCCCTCACTCACCTCCCTCCGCACAACAGAGTAATGTCTTCAGACACACCACAACGCTCGCTCGCGCCGTCGAAAGCTTTCCAACTGCTCGCCGACCCGTGTCGACGTGCCGCACTGTACGTGCTGTTCGACACGAACGAACCTCTCGGCTACGAGCAACTGGTCGACCGGATGCTCCGCCGGGAGACGACGCCGTTTCGCGACCGGCACCGACTCGCTCTCGAACTGCACCACACGGTGCTACCAAAACTGACCGAGTCGACGTTCGTCCGCTACGACGAGCAGACTCGACGTCTGCGCTTCTGCGACCCCGACTCGGAACTCGAACCGTATCTCACGTTCGCACAGTCGATGGATTCCGAGAGGGACCGATAGCGCCGTCCCCCGCGACCCGTCTACCGGCGCAGCCGCCTCTCGTCACTCCCCGTTTCCCTTCGAAATCGGCCGTCGTCCGGCCGTCTCTCCGCGCTCGGCCACTTCCGCCTCGAACTCTCGACAGCCGTCGGTAACTAATACGTTCATCGACGTCGTCAGATGTGGTATGAACGAGCAGAACGTCCACGTGTCAGTTTCGGTCGTCGCCGACGGAGAGACCGTCGGCCGCTTCGACTCCGCCGCCCAATCGTCGGATACTTCGGAATCGACCGCACAGTCGTCGGGCGCTTCCGACTCGGCTGCTCACTCACGGGCTGAATCGGATTCGGTCGACCGGACGGCGGCGGGTGACGCCGAAGCTTCCAGCGCAGCGACCTTCGAGCTGTATCGCGACCAAGCCGACGAGTGGCGCTGGCGGCTCCGCCACGACAACGGCAACATCATCGCCGACGGCGGCGAGGGCTATTCCTCGAAAGCAGCGGCAAAAAAAGGCATCGAGAGCGTCAAAAAGAACGCGGCGGGTGCGTCGGTCGTGACGCACTGAAGGGGTGTTCAGGCGAGGAAGACGTGTCGCGGTCGGTCTGCCAGCACGTCTCGACCCCACTGCACCGTCTCGCGGAACTCGTCGCTGCGGAAGAAGCCCATGGCGTCCTCCTTCGAGCGCCACTGGCTGGCGATGAACATGTCGTCTTCGTCCTCAACGTTCACCATCAGGTCAGTCTCTTGGTGGCCGTCCATCTCGTCTAAGAGGCCGCCGACGGTGGCGAACTTGTCGACGAACTCCTCGCGGTAGTCGGATTTGACGGTGTAGAACATCCCCATGGTACCGAACCCGGACTCTTCGCCCGCGCGCGAAACGATCTCGGGAAGTTCCGAGAGGAACCCGGCGGCCGTCTCGGCGGCGCTCTGCGTCTTCCAGATGCTGACGACGGCCGAACGACCCCGCTCGTTCGCCTCGTAGACGGCGGTCTTGACGTGCGTTCCGTAGTGTTCGAAGTTGCCGCGGAGGCCGTCGACCTCGTCGAACAACTCGTCGGTGTCCGCCTCCGAGTACAGCACCGTCGCGTACACGTCCTCGCCGTGCGGCTTTCCGGCGTAGATGTTCAGGTCGGTGAGTTCGCCGCGGATGGTCTCGCTCTCGTCGGCGTCGCCTCCGTCGCCTCCGTCGTCTCCGCCGCTTCCGTGATGGCTGTCGCCTTCGTGGTGGCTCTCGCCTTCGTGGTAGCTCCCGTCACCGTCGCTGCCGTGTCCGTGGTTTTCACCGCTCTCGCCGTGGTTGTGGTGATGGCCGACAGCGTCGCCGTGTTCGCTCGTCGGCACCGACTCCCCGTCGAGGTACGCGCTGAGGTCCGTCGGGGGAAACCGCCGCCCGACGTAGAACTGCCCGAACTCGCCGTACCGCGAGGACGCCTCGTCGAAGCGCATCTCGTAGACGATATCTTTGATGTCGGTCGGGTCGCTGCCGAACAGCGTCACGCCCCACTCGTAGTCGTCGAAGCCGACGCTGGAGGCGATGACCTGCTTGATCTTGCCCGCGTACTTCCGCCCCACGTCGCCGTGGCCGGACATCAACTCGGCGCGCTCCTCGAAGGAGAGGTCGTACCAGTTGTACTGCTCGCCGCGGCGCTTGCTCATCGGGTAGAAACTGACGTACTCGTCGTCGGGAATGTCGGGCTTCATCTTCCCCTCAATGTAGCGACGAAGTCCCTCGTCGACGGCGTCCGCGCCCTCCTTGAAGTACTCGTCGGAGACGTAGCCGCTGACTTCGGTCACCGAGACGTACGACGTCGGTTGGTCGGTGAACCCGGCGAACGCCGTCCGCTCGAAGCGACGCTCCGCCGTCGAGAGCGCGTCGAGCGTCGGTCGGAAGTGGAGTATCAGGAGGTCGGCCTTGTGGCCGACGACGGAGAACACCGCGGAGGCACCTGCGTCTGCATCCTCGACGGCCTCGTGCGACCGGAGGTGGTCGACCGCTTCCTCGACGGCGCGTTCGCGCTCCCGCTGGGGCGCGTCGCGCCAGGCGTCCCAGTCGATGCTCCGGAAGTCGTGCAGCGCGTACCACCCTTCCTCGGTCTGCGGCGCTCGTGGCATACGCCGACGTTGAACCCCGCCGACTAAGGGCGTTTTGAGTCGCGGGCGGATCTGAGGCGAAGCCGGGTCGCTCCTCGCCGCCCCAGTGGTTTTCCCCGCGGGGAACGTCCGTCGACACGACTGATCGATGCCATCGACGACAGACGACCCCTCGGGCGCGACGCTCTCGTACCGCAACATCATCGAGCGGGAGATGGAGAACGCTCTCACGGAGATGAATCGACCGCCGAAGGGCGTCGCCATCTCCGGGTTCGCCGCGGGTCTCACCGTGAGCTTCGGCGCGCTGTTCATGGGGATGGTGTTGACGTTTCAGCCGAACTTCTCCTCGACGCTCGTCAAACAGCTCACCCTGGGCGGCGTCTCCGCCGTCGGCTTTCTGTTCGTTATCATCGGGCAGACCGAACTGTTCACCGCGCACACGACGATGGCTGTCCTCCCCGTCCTGACCGACCGCGCCTCAATCCGCGACCTCCTCGAACTCTGGAGTATCGTCCTCGCCGCTAACCTCGTTGGCTGTGTGTGCTTCGCCGGTCTCATCGCCGTCATCGGTCCGGCGATGGACATCGTCGACCCGGCGGCGTTCGGGTCGATGGCGTCGGCGCTGCTCCCGTTTCCGTGGTGGGTCATCACCGCCAGCGGCGTCGTCGCCGGGTGGCTGATGGGGCTTCTGACGTGGCTCGTCGCGGCGAGTCGCGACACCATCGCCCGCGTCGTCATCGTCCTCGTCGTGGCCTCGACCATTGGGTTCGCACCGTTTCACCACGCGCTGTTGGGAACGACCGAAGTGCTCGCCGCGATGTTCCTCGGACAGGGCGTCACGCTCGGACAGTTCGCCCACTTTCTCACGTGGACGACGCTCGGCAACGCCGTCGGCGGCGGCGTCTTCGTCGCGATACTCAACTACGGCCACGTCGCGCTCGCTGGCGACGACGTAGACGTCGATTTCGAGGCCGGGGCGACCAGCGGCTTCGGCGACGACACGACGGAGGAACCGTGAGCAGGTCGGGCGCAGTCGCCTCAGACGGCGGACTCGGGTAACCGAAACGCTTTCACAGCGCCCCCCTGATGGGCAACCAATGCGGAAAAGCGGCCCACCGAAAGGCCTCATCTCGTATCTCGTCCTGGAGTTACTCGGCGAACGACCTCGATACGGCTACGAGATTCTCAAAGAGATTCGCGAGATAAGCGGCGGCCACTGGGAGCCGTCGTACGGCTCGGTCTACCCCATCCTCTACAAGTTCGAAGAGAAAGGATGGGCCGAGCGGGTCGAACGCGAGGACGAACCCGACCGGAAATACTTCGCGCTGACCGACAGCGGCCGCGAGGAACTTCGCGAAAAGCGGGTCGAAACCGGCGGCAAAGCCGAGGAGTTCGCCGACATCATCCTCGGATTCTACCACGTCTACGTCGCCTTCGCCACCGACGGCCGCTTCGACGTGGCGAGTCCCGAGGAAGCGTGGCGGTTCGACGAGACGTTCAGTTCGTGGATAATCGAGCAGTTGATCCGCCACCACGAGCGCGACTTCGGTCCGTTCGAGCCAATCGCTGACTCGCCCGAGGAGTTCTACGACCGTCACGGAATTGAGTTCGATTCGTAGGCGACGCGCACGCCGCCGCTCGCGGAGTCGCTACCGTCCACCGTCGAGACGACACAGCTCTCTCTCCGAGACGAAGCCGCTGCCCGCCAGTTAGGCGAGCAGTTGCGGTCCGAACAGCAGCAACAGCAGACTGACGAGCATCACGAGGCCGATGCTCGTCGTGATCGCGCTCGTCAGCTCCTGCCTCCCGTCGACCGGCAGCCGCGAGACGACCGCTTCCGTCGACGTGCGGAGGATGCGCCCTCCGTCGAGCGGGAACGCCGGGATGCAGTTGAAGAACGCGAGGTTGAGATTTATCCAGCCGGTCCAGAAGAGAACGTTTGCGAGGAGGAACACGCCGCCGCCGAGCGCCGCGAGCGGTCCGCCGACCGTGTAGAAGTTCGCGTTTGCCGCAACGAATCCGGCGAAGTTCACGTCCAGTCCTGGGACCACAGTGCCCGCGAAGGGCAGAAAGAGGATGAAGAGCACCTGCGAGAACAGCCCACCCTGGACGTCGCCGCCGAGGATACCGAGGAACTGCTGGGCGGGGTACGGTATCACCCCGAGGCTGTTGACAGAGATGCCGCTGTATCCGGGACCCTGCGTCACACCGAGGAGGCCGCGTCCGGTACCATCGTTGGCCTCGCCGAGCGTCGCGTCGTACGTCTGCAACTGTCCGTCGACGTAGGCGGTCACGCTCACTTCGTCGCCGGGTTCGCCGCCGTCGAGGGCCGCCTGCACGTCGGTGTAGTCGAGCGTCCGCTGGCCGTCGATGCTGGTGACGACGACCTGTTCACCGCCGGGGACGTTCGTCTGCTGGCTCAGTGCCCCGTCCGGCGAGACGCCGAGGAGGACGCCCATCGGTCCGGTCACCGTCGACTCCTCCCCGCGCTGATTCTCGACGGTAAGCGTGGCGATGGGTCTGTCGACCACGGCCTCGCGAAGTCCGGATTCGGTGTTGACCGTCGTCCCGTTCACCGCGACGACGGTATCGTTCGTCTCCACCCCGGCGGCACCGTCGGCGGCAAGCGGCGAGTTAGGCGACATCGCCGTCACCAACAGCGACCGCTGGACGGTCCGCTCGGTCCCGTCTGCGAGCGTCACCGTCGCGTTCGCGGCATCGCTTTCTCCGAGCGCGTTCTGGAGGTTTTCGTTCGAGGTGACGTTCGCGCCGTCGAAGCCGACGATGCGGTCGCCGGCACCGATGCCCGCGTCGGCGGCCGCCGAGTTCGGGAACGTGCTGCCGACGGCCGCCCCGGGTGACGCCGCGATAGCGCCTGTTACGGGGCCGAACAGCAGCGCCAACGCGATGGCCGTGACGGCGAGGTTGTTCGTCACGCCCGCGGCGAACATCCGGGTTCGGCCCCCGCGACTCGCCCGCCGCTGGCTCTCTTCGTCGGGTTCGACGAACGCGCCGATCGGAAGCACCGTGAACAGGACGACGCCCATCGACTCGATGTCGATTCTTTCGACCCGACAGAGCAACCCGTGGCCGCCCTCGTGGACGACGAGTCCGACGAGCAGTCCCAGAAGAATCTCGGGGGCGACCGACAGCGGCAGAAAGTCGTTGACGCCGGGTATGACGAGGACGTTTCGCGGGGCGTTCACCGCTGTCGGCGCAGGCGGATTCTGGACGATCTGGACGCCACGGACGACGAGGAGGGCGAAGGTGCCGACCATGATGACGAGCGTGACGCCGACGCCGACGTTGCTCCACGCCCGCCAGAACCGTTTGGGTCCAGCGAGCCAGTTGAGAAACGCCCGGCCGCGACGGGTGTGTATCGTCAGCAGCGGGCCTTGCACCTTGATCGAACTCGGGAGCAACCCGCGCTGTCGCAAGACGAGGACCAGTACCGTGTAGAGGATCACGCCGATACCTATCCACAGCAGCGTGTTCATTGGCCGAAGAATGGGATGCGAGCGGGAAAGACGTTCGGATTGCGTCGGCGACGTTACGTCGACTCCTCGGAGGTTACGGCGTCAGTTCCGTCGGTTCTGACCGGCACCGGACGACGCCGCCGTCGTCGTTGAGTCGGTCCGCGTCCGTCTCGCCGACGTATCGTTCGACGATGGGCGTCGGGGTTTCCGCCGTGCGTCCGCCGACGCGTGTCGACGCCCGCACCGATGGCCTTCGCTACGCGCGTCGGCGGTATTGCTCTACGTTCGAGGGGGACGACTGGAGCGCCCTCCCGAAGAGATATATCCGTACTCTGTGACACGACGGTCGTGTTCGACTCGAACTCCTACGAGGTCAGCCAGAAGTTGGGCATCGGGAACAAGTACAACGTCTACGAAGCGGGTGGCTCCGAGCCGATTCTGACCTCCAAACAGAAGAAACTCCGCCTGAAGGAAGATTTCCGGTTTACTGACCCCGAAACCGGCGAGGAACGGATTCGAGTCCGCGCGAGCCAGGTGCTCGACGTGAACGCCGCGTACGACATCGTCGACAGCCAGACCGACGAACCCATCGGTGCGGTCAAGCGTCGTGTCAGCTCGTTTCTGAAACACGAGTACGAACTGCACGATGCCGACGGTAACCTCGTCGCGCTCGTCAAGGAGGACAACCACCTCATGGCGGCGGTTCGCCGACTCGTGACGACGCTGCTTCCCTTCTCCTACTCGGTCACCTCGCCGGACGGCAGCGAGACGTACGGCACCATCTCCGAGCAGTTCTCCTTTCGCGACAAGTACGACATCTCCCTGTCGACCGGCGCGCTTGACCCGCGTCTCGTCGTCGTCGGCTCCGTGGTCATCGACGCCATAGAGGACAACTAACCCACCTTTTACCCTGCGCTCGGTGAAATCTCTCGTCGCTCTCTTCAGTCGTTTTGTGACTTTCGTTCACTCCTCGGCCCGCTCGCTCGTTCCACTCGCTCGCGGTACAGAATATCGTAGAAGCGACCGCCTCCGCGCCATAGCAAGCTGTTACTTCACTTCGTTCGTGACGAGCCTTCGGCGCTCGCTACGCTTCGCGCCGAAGACGCCGGGAAAGCGAAGCTCTCCCGTGCCTGCGACTCACTCTGTTCGTCGCAGACGCTTCACCACGAACTCTTCTTCGAGTTCGCCGAGGAACTCGCCGAGGCGCGGTCCCTGCGTCTGGTCGAAGAACAGCAGATAGCCCGCCTGAAACAGGTCGCCGGTCTCCACGCCGCGTTCCTTGGCGGCTTCGTAGATTTCGCCCTGAATCTCCTCGCCGCTGTGACCCTCCTCGACGAAGTCGGCGAGGTCGGAGAGCGCCGCGGCCACATCGTCGGCGAGGTCCACGTCGGGCATCTCGGTCTGGAGGCGGTAGTTGTACTCGTTGTCCATCCGCTCGGCCCACGTGCGGGCCTTCTCGACGCGCTCCATCGCGTCTTCGACGGCCCACTCGGGCGTATCGTCGGTGATGTGGCCCTCGTTCTTCGCCATCTGGACTCGAAGTTCTGGGTCGTCGACCATCCCGAGCACCGCGGCGAACGTGTACGGCAGGCGAACGCGCTCCTCTCGTACTTCGTCGACCAGGAAGGGGTACGCACGGTCGGCCAGCGGTCTGAGGTTCTCGTCGGTCTCCTCGCCGAAGTAGATACGCTCGAAGCGGTCGAAGTCGTTGACGAGGAGGTCCAGACGCCGGAGGTCGAAGTCGCGGGCGCGGCGCGGGTTAAGCGCGAAGAAGTACCGGAGCACCTCGGGTTCGGCGAGTTCGAGCACCTCGGCGACGGTGACGATGTTACCCGCGGACGACGAGAGCGGTTCGCCGTTGAGCGTGAACCACTCGTACGTCATCGGCACCGGCGGTTGGATGCCGAGCACGTTTCGCGCGATGTCGTTGCCGCTGGGCCACGAGCCCTCGGCGTGGTCCTTGCCAAACGGCTCGAAGTCGACGCCGAGCACCTGCCACTGGGCGGGCCACTCGAAGCGCCACGGCAGTTTCCCCTTGCGGAACGTCGCGGTCCCCTCGTGGCCGCAGCCGGAGATGGTGTTGTCGCCGGCGGTCATGTCGGTGCAGACGTAGTCGACGGTTCCGGCGTCGAGGTCGATGTCGGTCACCGTCTCGGTTATCTTCCCGCAGTTCCCGCAGACCGGATTGAACGGGACGTAGTCGTCGTCGACCTTGCTCTGGTACTCGGTGAGCACCTCGCGTGCGGCGTCGGCGTTTTCGAGCAGGTGCCGAACAACCGGTTCGAACGTCCCGTCCGCGTAAAGTTCGGTGTTCGATATCATCTCGACCGGGACGCCGAGTCGCTCCGCGTCAGCTTCGATGAGCGCCGCGAAGTGTGCCGCGTACGACTCCGCCTCGCCGAAGGGGTCGGGGATGTCGGTGTACGGCTTGCCGAGGTTCTGCCCGAGCGCACCCGCGTCGACGTCGCCGAGACCGACGATGGTGCCGTCCCTGTCGGCGAGCTTTCGCGGGAGTTTTCGGAGCGGGTCCTTGTCGTCGCTCGTGAACACTTGCCGAACGTCGTAGCCGCGCTCCCGGAGCACCTCTGCGACGAAGTAGCCGCGGAGAATCTCGTTGAAATTTCCTAGATGAGCGACGCCCGACGGGGAGATGCCGCCCTTGATGACGATGGGGTCGTCGGGGTCGCGCGCTAGAATCTCGTCGGCGACGTCGTCGGCCCAGAACGCGTGATGCGTCTCGCCGCCGTCTCCCTGACCACTCTCGTCGGCGGCCGTCGATGTCGAGTCGGCGCCGTCGTCGACGCTCATCGCTGGGACCAGTACGTCGGTTCGGTGCCCGCGCCCGCGGGGACGATGTCGGTCCCCTCGTGTTCGCCGTGGAGCACCGCACGTTCGAGCCGTTTCGGTTCGGTGCCGTCGAGGACGATGGTGCGCATCCCCGCGCGCTCGATGAGTTTCGCCGCTAGCAAATCGACGGGAGCCGACGACCCCGCGTCCGTGCTCATCGGCGCGATGACGCCGACCAGTTCCTCGGGCGTGAGTTCCTCGAACTTCTCGGCAGTGTCGTCGCTCCGGGGGTCGGCGCTGTAGACGCCGTCGACGCTCGTCGCGTAGACGAGCAGGTCGGCGTCGACGTACTCGGCGAGGGCGGCGGCCACCGCGTCGGTGGTCTGGCCCGGGACGACGCCGCCCATCACGGAGATGTCGCCGCGGCGGATGGCCTCGCCGGCGTCCTCGTAACTGTGCGCCGGCGCGGGGTTGACGCCCGCGCCGAGGCCGGCGATGAGCAGACGCGCGTTGATGCGCGTCACGTCGATGCCGATCTGGTCCAACTGGACCTCGTTCGCGCCGAGACCGCGCGCGGCGTCGATGTACTCGCGGGCGACGCCGCCGCCACCGACGACGGTGCCGAGTTCGCAGCCCTCGCGGGCGAGTGACTCGATTGCGGCGGCGTGTGCCTCGACTCGACGGGCGTCGAGCTCCGGCGCGAGGACGCTCCCGCCGATAGAAATGACGACTCTCATTGCAACCGGGTTGCTGGGATTCGGTCTTAAGGGTTATCAACTCCGCCACGTTCTCGCGGCTCGAGAACATCTCTCTCGCGCCCCCCGAACCGCCCCACGCGCTCCGGACGTCCGGCTGAGCAACACTAAAGCCGCTCGGTCCCCCGTCTTTCGGGTATGCGAACACTCTGCGTCGTCGGTCCGGGTGCAACGGCGCTCACCGAGCGACTCGCAGCGCGACTCGACGGCCGCGTCGCGACGGTCGAACGACTCCCCGACGGCAGCGACCCCGAGCCCGACTCGGCAGCGTCGTACGGACTTGCCGACGACGGCGTCTGGGTCGGCGCGGGCCGCGACCGCTCGCGCGACGACCTGCTCGACCACCTCGCCGCCGACTACGACTTCGCGCTCCTCGCGGGATTCGAATCGACCCGCTTGCCGACGGTACGACTCGGCGACGCCGGTACGAAGTCCGACGAGAGCGAAAACGGAGACGTGGCGAACGAGCCGCTGCTCTCGGCTCAGTCGGTCGACGAAGTGGAGTTGGACGACCTCTGCGCCCGCGTCGAGGCGTTCGACCCGTACGTCACCTTGGAGGCGCTGGTCGAGCGGATAAAGCAGTCGCCGCGCGCCGAACGCGCCGGAGCCATCGCGACGTTTACTGGGCGCGTCCGAGCGAAGGACGGCGACGACGACCCCCGGACGACTCGGCTGACGTTCGAGAAGTACGAGGGCGTCGCCGAGGAACGGCTCTCGGAGATCAGACGCGACATCGAGGCTCGCGACGGCGTCGAACGCGTGCTGATGCACCACCGAACCGGCGTAATCGAAGACGGCGAGGATATCGTCTTCGTCGTCGTTCTCGCCGGACATCGAACCGAAGCGTTCCGTGCCGTCGAAGACGGCATCAACCGCCTGAAGGACGAGGTTCCCATCTTCAAGAAGGAGACGACCGTCGAATCTGACTTCTGGGTCCACGACAGACAGTAGCCGGTTTCGCATTCCGGAGAATATTTCCTTCTTTATCCACCGTTTCGTGACGGTTAGTCGAGCAGAAACCCGCTATCGTTGCGCTAAAACAGTCTATCAGCAGGATACTATTAGAGTTTATATCAAAAATTCAAACCCGGATAAATCGCTTAGAGACGTTTGTGAAATATCTAACACCCGGAGAAAACGTCGCAAAAAGAACTCTTTTACTCTCTTCAGCCTGAAAGAGGCCGAATTGTGACTAACGTTCCTGCCTTTATAACATCTCCACCGACCATTGGGAGAGCGAGGTCAGAAGGAAAATGAGCGCAACAGCAAACCCCTCCACCGACGGACGCTCGAAAGAAGCCCGACTGAAGCAGTACCTCGTCGACAAGGCGCAAGACGGCGAACTGTACTTCAAAGGCAAGTTTATCGCGGACGAAGTCGGCCTCTCACCCAAAGAGATCGGCGCGCTGATGGTGAAGCTTCGCGACTCTACCCACGAACTCACCATCGAGAAGTGGTCGTACACGAGCGCAACCACGTGGCGCGTCGCCCCGTCGTCGTAAGCGGGCCCCTCCGTCCCCGCGACACCGGTCCTCGCCGTGCTTGCCTACTCGCGAACCATGCAACCCCGCATATCCCCCACGACTGCCCTCTTCGCTCGAATCCGTTGACGACGTAGATCCGTCGATACCACCCGTTGACCGTTTCGACACCGGATTTATACCCTTCTGTGCGGTAGACGTAGTATCTGATGGACGAGGCCGACAGCCCTCCGTACGGCCCCGCGACCGACCCCGCAGACGGCCCCTCGCTCGAACGACTCGGTTCCGTGTTCTACGTTCGCGAGGTACGTACGGATGACGACCGACTGCTCTACTACGGCGAGTCGCTCGTCTCGCGCCGCTCGTTGCTCGAAGAGGTGTGGCCCTCGTTCCGCCGGACGGGATACGACGTTCGCCTCGCGCGGACGAACGACGGTCTCGACGTGCTCGTCGCCGAACCGGTGTCGGTCGGCGTCGAGGGCGTCCCGTGGAAGAACCTCCTCCTGCTGGCGGCGACCGTCGCCTCGACACTGCTCGTCGGCGCGTACGCGTGGTACTACATCCCGATAAGCCGGATTCAGGAGAACCCCTTCGTCGCCCTCGAAGCGTGGCCTTTCACCGCCGCCGTTCTCGGCGTCCTCTGCGCGCACGAACTCGGTCACTACGTGATGGGCCGCTACCACGGCGTCGACGTGTCGCTGCCGTATCTCATCCCCTTCATCTTCCCGTTCGGGACGATGGGGGCCATCATCCGGATGCGCGGGCAGATGCCTGACCGGAAGGCGCTGTTCGACATCGGCGTCGCCGGACCGCTCTCCGGCTTGGCGGCGACGATTCTGGTTACCGCCATCGGGCTCTCGCTCGACCCGATCACGATACCCGAGCGCGTGTTCGTCGGCAGCAGCGAGGTCATCCGATTCAACAATCCGCTCCTTTTGGACCTCATCGCGACGTTTCTGGGGCAGCCCAGCGACTACAGCTATCCGCAGACGGTGAACCCGGTCATCATCGGCGGCTGGGTCGGGATGTTCTTCACCGTGTTGAACCTGCTGCCGGTGGGACAGCTCGACGGCGGGCACATGGTTCGGGCGATGCTCGGCCGCAGACAGGAGACGGTCGCGACGCTCGTTCCCCTAGGCCTGTTCGGTCTCGCGGGCTACCTCTACTACGTCCGCGACCTCGGCCTTCAGGAGTCAGTCGGCCTCTGGGCGTTCTGGGGGCTGTTCTCGCTCTTCATCGCCTTCAACGGTCCCGCCCACCCCATCGACGAGTCCAGCATCGGCTGGAAGCGACAGCTCGTCGGCGTGTTCACCTTCGCGCTCGGCCTGCTCTGCTTCATGCTGGTGCCGATTCAGCTGATGAGCGCGTGACCGCAAAGGCGACAGTATCCGGCGGATTCGACGGCGCCGCTACGCCGAGTGCGTGTAGCCCCGGTCCGGCAGGGGGTCGCCGTCGAGCGTTATCCCCGACACCGACTCGGTGACGCGTCCGACGCGCGAAATCGGCGTCGGCGACGCCGCCCGCGCCGTTTCGAGTGCCGATTCGGGGAGCGTGAACACCAACTCGAAATCCTCGCCGAAGTGCAGCGCCGACTCCCAGTAGTCAGCCTCGTTGTCGGTCACGTCGTCGACGGCGTCGTCGACCGGAACGTTGTCCGACTCGACGGCGAATCCGCAGTCGCTCGCCTCCGCGAGTTGGTGGACCGACCGCGCGAATCCGTCGCTCGAATCCATCATCGCCGTCGCGTCCGCGGCGAGCGCTCGCCCGGCGGCGACCCGCGGTTCGAACCGGAAGAGGTCGTTGCCGCGTTCGGCGTCGCCGCGTTCGAAGAAGCGGAGCGCGGCCGCCGACCGCCCGAGCGTTCCGGTGACGCAGAGGACGTCACCCGGCTCCGCGCCGGAGCGAAACACCGGGTCGTCCGTCCGACCGATAGCCGTCGTCGCCGTCGTGAACTCGTCGTGGTCGTCGAGGTCGCCTCCGACGTACTCGGCGTCGACCGCCTCACAGACCTCGCGCGCCCCTCGGACGAACGCCGCGAGTTCCGCCTCTTCGAACGAGGGGGCCGCGTACGCCGCGACGGCCGCAACCGCGGACGCACCCATCGCGGCGACGTCCGAGAGCGACGCGCCGACTGCCCGCCACCCGGCGGTGTAGCGCGTCGTTCCCGGCGGGAAGTCGGCCGTTTCGTGGAGCATATCGGTCGTAACGACCAGTTCGTCGACGACTGCCGCGTCGTCACCGGCCGCCGGAAGCTCCGCCGCCAACGTTCGCAACGCCGTCCGTTCGTCCATGTTCGGCCTTTCGGCGTCCGCGCGAAAAAGTCACCGAGGTGTTCCACGGGGCGTTCTCGTGCGAGTTGGGTGCACAGTAACACGGCTACTCGACTGCGAGGCGGACGTAAGCTATCGCTACCGCTGCTGTCGATTCCGGTGGCTTAATGCCGTCAGTGGCTGTCCAGGTGAGTATGGCCAGAGAGAACCTTCGAGCCACCATTCTCGGCTTCGCGGGTGCGGTGGTAGTGTTCGCGGTTCTCTTCTCGTTTATCGGCGTCGGCGATCTCGTCGCCCAGTTGCGGAACGCCGACCTCCGGTTCGTCGCGCTCGTCGTCGTGGCGACGCTGGGGTGGCTGTTCGCGTGGGGACTGGCGTTACGAACCGTTCTGTCGGTTCTCGGCGTCCACATTTCGGCGTTGAAGGCGTTTTTCGTCTTCTCGGGCGCGATGTTCTCGAACAACATCACGCCGTTCGGGCAGGCGGGGGGCGAACCGGTGTCAGCGCTGCTCATCTCCCAGACCTCGGATGCCGAGTACGAAACCGGTCTCGCGGCCATCGCCAGCGTCGACACGCTCAACTTCGTCCCGTCGATATCGCTGGCGCTCGCGGGGGCGGTGTACTTCGCGACGGAGACGACGCTCGGACAGAACCTCGAGATCGCGGTCATCGGCGTCGTCGTGCTCGCGACGGCGGTGCCCGGTCTCGTCTACGTCGGTTGGCAGCGACGCTACCAGCTCGAACATCACGCCGTCCGGCTGCTCACTCCCGCAATTCGCCGCGTCGCGGATTTCGTTCCCCGGATTTCGAAACCGACCACCGAGAGCATCGAAGGTCGGATTAGCCGCTTTTTCGCCGCCATCGAACGCGTCGCGACGAACCCGCGCGGGCTGGTGTTGGCTGTCTCGCTCTCGGCGGCCGGGTGGCTCGCACAGATGCTAGGTCTCTGGTTCGCCTTCCACGCCGTCGGCACGCCGGTATCGCCGTCAATTATGCTGTTCGTCGTTCCCATCGGCGCTATTGCCGGTGTGACGCCGCTCCCGGGCGGCGCGGGCGGTATCGAGAGCGTTCTGCTCGTCTTACTTCTGGCGGCTACGGGTCCCGCCGTCACGCAGTCGGCGATTCTGGCGGCCATCGTCATCTACCGCGGGATGGTGTACTGGCTGCCGACGCTCATCGGCGGCATCGTCGTCAGCGTGCTCGGTCTCAATAACGGGGCATGATCGCCGTTCTCGGCTATTCGCAAACGTACACGGACGGTTGTCGACGACGCTAATACGATGCTTTTAAACAGCGCTACGCAGAATTCGAAGCCATGGTAACCCTCTATGACGTTCCGGCGGACGACCTCATCCAGGAGGTCGCCGACCGACTCGAGGACCGAATCGAACAGCCCGACTGGATCCAGTTCGCGAAGACCGGCTCGAACCGAGAGCTTCCGCCACAGAATGACGACTTCTGGTTCGTCCGCGCGGCCAGCGTGCTCCGCAAACTCGCGACGAAAGGCCCGATCGGCGTCGAACGCCTCGCCGTCGAGTACGGCGGCCGCAAGCGCGGTTCAACCCGCTACCGCGTCGCGAAGGCGCACACGAGCACGGGCAGCAAAAAGATCGTCCGCGTCATCCTCCAGCAGCTCGAAGCGGAGGGCCTCGTCGAGAGCGCCGGCGGCGACGGTCGCCGCATCAGCGACGAGGGACGCGCCTTCCTCGACGACGCGGCCGCCTCGGCCTTCGAATCGCTCGACCGACCGGAACTCGAACGCTACGCGTAGAGGGCACACACGCTTTTCCGTTCGTCCGAACGGCTGAGCCATTGGTTCGTCCGTAATCGTTTTCTGCCGCGCGCGAAAAGTCTGGGTATGAGCGGCAATCCAGACGACGAACGACTCGACGAACTCCGTCGCGAGCGACTCCAGGAGCTACAGGAACAGGCCGACGGCCAGCAAGAACAGGGCAACGAGGAGGCCCAGCAGGCCGCCGAAGAACAGGCCCAAGCCCAGAAGGACGCCCTACTGCGCCAGTATCTCACCGACGGCGCGCGGCAGCGACTCAACGCCGTCCAGATGAGCAAACCCGAGTTCGCCGAACAGGTCGAACAGCAACTCGTCGCGCTCGCCCAGAGCGGGCGTATCCAGTCGAAGATCGATGAACAGCGGATGAAACAGCTGTTGAAGGAACTTCAGCCCGACAAAAAGCGCTTCAACATCCGGCGTCGCTAATGGAACTGGCCCTCCTGTACAGCGGCGGGAAGGATTCGACGCTCGCCACGCTCATGCTCGATTCTTTCTACGACGTGCGTCTCGTAACCGCACACTTCGGACTCACCGGCGACTGGAAGCACGCGAAGGCGGCCGCCGAGACGCTCGGCTATCCGTTCGAGACGGTCGAACTCGACGACGACGTCGCCGCCGACGCCGTCGAACGGATGCACGACGACGGCTACCCTCGAAACGGCATTCAGCAGGTCCACGAGGCGGCGCTGGAGGCCGTCGCGGGGCTCGGTTACGATGCCATCGCCGACGGGACACGCCGCGACGACCGGGTGCCGACCATCTCGCGCGCGCAAGCGCAGAGCCTTGAAGACCGGTACGACGTCGACTACCTCGCGCCGCTGTCGGGGTTCGGCCGCCGGGCGGTCGACCGACTTGTCGACGCGACGCTCGATATCGAAGTCGGACCGAGCGAGACGGTTCCGAAGGCCGACTACGAGGGCGAACTCCGGCAGTTGCTCGCCGAGACGCACGGGGCCGACGCGGTCGGACACGTCTTTCCCGAACACGAGCAGACGTACGTCCGCGGGCTGCTCGACTGAACGCTGTCCGGACCTGTCGAGTTCGCCGGAGCCTCACGTCACCTCGATATCCTCTCGAATCTTCGACTCGCCGACATCAAGGTCGGGATGGTGTTCGTCGCGATGTCGAAGCGCCTCGTCGACGACGCCGTCCTCCGTGTCCGCAGTCGTCTCGAACTCGCAGTCACCGACGACGCAGCCGTATCCGTACGACGTGACGAGTCAGGTTCGGAGCGCCGTCGGAGAGGGTCTTCTGCCTGTACCTACCAGCGTCCGGAATCCGAGCAACGCACGGTGGCAATCGAACCGCTCTTGTCGCCGCAACCGCGAGCGGTAGGCGTGAATTCGGGAATCTCGTACTCGCTCGTCGCCGCCATCGTCTGGGGCGTCTACCTGTTCGTCCTCAAACGGTACTTCGACGGGATTCCCGGTTCGGTCCTCACCGTCCTCGTCAACGTTGCAGCAATTTCGTGGTATCTCCCGGTTCTTCTCACGTCGGTCTCGCTCTCGGAGACGCCGTCGGTTACGTCGTTGGGGTTCGAGGCGCTCGCCATCGTCGTCGGGACCGTCTGTGCGACGGGTGCGGCGTTTCTGGTGTTTCTCCGGGCGCTCGACGCGGGCGACGTCTCCTACGTCGCCCCGATTAACAAGGTGGTCCCGGTGTTCGTCCTCCCGATAGAGATTCTGCTGCTGCACGAGCGACTCGCGCCGATTCAGATTCTCGGCGTCGTCGTCGCGACGTTTGCCGTCTACGTCGCGAACTACCGGGGCGGCCGCCTCTCCGATCCGATACGCGCCGCTTCGTCGTCGACGGCGGCGCAACTCGCGCTGCTGAGCGCCGCCTGTTACGCGGTCAGCGACGTGGGAAAGCGAGTCGCTCTTCAGGAGTTGAACCTACAGCCGGAGCTCTGGGTCGTCGTGCTCCTCGGCGGCGTCACCGTCGTCGTGCTGCCGTTCGCCGCCAGGTCGTGGCCCGACGGCACGCTCACGCGGCGGACGGTCGGCGAACTCGCCGTCGGCGGCTTTCTCGTCGCGCTCGGCGAGCACGTCACGTCGCTGGCGTTCGCGGCGGTTCCGGCGAGCATCGCCTCGCCCATCATCAACACGCAGGCGGTGGTCGCCGTGGTTCTCGGTGGCGTACTCCTCCGCGAGGAGTTCTTCGGGACCCGGCTTGTCGCCGCGGCGCTGGCGGTCTGCGGCGTCGGTCTCATCGCACTCGATTCGACGAATCTAAGCGCCGTTCTCGACTGGTTCTGGGGCTAACAGGCGACGAGTCGAATCCGTTCTCGCGTTCGCAAGCGGCGCGTCGCGCTCCCGCCTCGGCCGCGTTGCGTCGATGAGTCAGCGCACGCACGGTGTTGGCCCCGCTCCCGTATTTGAACGTACGGCGTCGCTCGAAACGCTCTCCGCCCGTCGAAAGGACAGGGTTCAAGCGACCGCTCCGCAAACCACCGTGCATGTACGACCACCTCAAGGGATTTCGTGATTTCTACCCCGACGAGATGGCTCCCCGACGGGAGGTCATCGACACGATGGAAGGCGCCGCGAAGCGCTACGGCTTCCGCGAAGTCGGCACGCCGGCGCTCGAACGGACGCAGATGTACGTCGACAAGTCCGGCGAGGAGATAGTCGACGAGCTGTACGCGTTCACCGACAAGGGCGGCCGCGATGTCGCACTGACGCCCGAACTGACGCCGACCGTCGCGCGGATGGTCGTCGCCAAGCAACAGGCGCTGTCGAAACCCATCAAGTGGTTCTCGACGCGGCCGTTCTGGCGCTACGAGCAGGTCCAGCAGGGTCGCTTCCGGGAGTTCTACCAGACTAACGTAGACATCTTCGGCTCCGCCGAACCCGAGGCGGACGCCGAGATTCTGGCGTTTGCGGCCGACGCACTCACCGACCTCGGTCTCACGGCCGACGACTTCGAGTTTCGCGTCTCCCACCGCGACATCCTCGGCGGTCTCCTCACGGCGTTCCGCCCCGATGTGGATACCCGCGACGCCATCCGTGCCGTCGACAAACGCGCGAAGGTCGACGAGACGGAGTACCTCGGACTCCTCACCGACGCGGGTCTCTCGTGGGACGACGCCGAGCAGTTCGACAGCCTCGTCGCGGGCGGCAACCTCGACGAGATAGCGGAGTTCGGCGGCGACGACGTGGAAGCCGCCGTCGAGAACCTCCGCGAGGTGCTGGCGGCAGCCGAAGATTTCGGCGCGCGCGACTACTGTACCGTCTCGCTGACGACCGCCCGCGGACTGGACTACTACACCGGCGTCGTCTTCGAGTGCTTCGACTCGACCGGCGAGGTCGGGCGCTCGGTGTTCGGCGGCGGCCGCTACGACGACCTCATCGAGAGCTTCGGCGGCCAGCCCACTCCGGCGGTCGGCGTCGCGCCCGGCCACGCGCCGCTGAACCTCCTGCTCCAGCGCGCGGGCGTCTGGCCCGAGGGCGCAGCCTCGACCGACTACTACGTGCTCTCGGTCGGCGACACCCGGTCGGTCGCCAGCCGCGTCGCCCGCGAGCTCCGTGCGGCGGGTAACACCGTCGAGACCGACGTCTCGGGTCGCAGCTTCGGCGCGCAGATGGGGTACGCCGACAGCATCGGGGCGTCGACGGTCGTCATCGTCGGCGAGCAGGACCTCGAAAACGACGAGGTGACGGTAAAGGACATGGAGAGCGGCGAGCAGACGACTGCGCCCGTCGACGAGTTCCCCGGCGACCTTGACGTGCCGACGTACGACGACTACGTCTGAGGCCGCAGTCCGCCAGGGCGTTCGAGGTCGACGAGCGAAGTTATCGTCTGCACAATTATTATACATACTTGATACGTAGCGTCGGGAAATGGTCCTCTCGCACCCGACCGCCCTGCTCGTCCGCCTGCTCCACGTCACCGGCGTCGGCGTTGCCGTCGGCGGTGCCGTCCTGACGTGGGCGGCGAGTCACCGAGCGGTTTCGACCGGTCGCGCCGACGCCGTCGATGGCGCCCTCGTCGTCGCGGAGACGTACGAGTGGCTCTTCTGGGGCGCTCTCGGTGCAGTCGTCGCCAGCGGCGTCGGCAATCTCGGATCGCTCGGACTCGGCGTCTCCGGTCCCGAAACGGCGTGGGGGACGACGCTCGCGCTCAAACTGACGGTGCTCGCGGCGTTTCTCGCGGGGTCGGCGGCCCGGACACTGTCGGTTTCGTTCGCGGCGGCGCGGTCCAATGCGGACGCCGCCACCGCGGGCCGTCTTCGGGCAACGTACGCCGTTACAACCGTCGTGCTGCTCGCGCTCGTCGGATTCGGGGAGGTGCTGGCGCATGGCTGAGTCGCCGGCGGACGACCACGGACCGGAGCGGCGCTCCGAGCGATGTCCAGACGCGCGGGCCGAAGACGGACGGCCGCTCCCGGCGCTGGCCGTCTGGGGACTCGCGACGTTTCACGTCGCCGCGCTGGTGGTCTCGCTCGTCGTCGCCCTCCACGTCGGCGGGTCGCTGGGAGAACTCCTCTCGGGGCTGAACACCGCCGTCGGACTCGGCGTCTTCGCGTACCTCTGGGCGCTCACGTGGTGGACGAACCGCCGCGCGCTCACCGACGCCTGGCGTGGGGACGGGTTCGACCCCCGAGCGGCGGCGACGCGGGCGACGCTCTGGGGCGGCGTCACCGGCGTCTGCTTCCTCCTCGGACCGCTCGTGCTCTTCTCGGTCCTGCTGGTCGTGCAGGGCGCATCCGTTCTCGCGGTACTCGCTATCGCTTTGCTCGGGGCGCTCGTCGCCGCTATCGTCGGTGCGGTGATCGGCGGCGCGTTCGGCGTCGTCGACGTGGCGCTGCTGCGCGCGGTCGATACTGTCCGGAGAACGCCGTAGCGACCGAGAGTTCGACTGTCGACGGCTACTCCGCGTAACAACTCACCTCAACGGCCACTCCGCCCAACACACACGTAGCATCGCCGTGTAGCTCTACGCGGTGAACCCCATGTACGACAGTATCCTCGTCGCGACCGACGGCAGTGGCCCATCCGAGGCGGCGGTCGACCGCGCGCTCGACCTCGCACAGCGGTACGGAGCGACGCTCCACGCTATCTCGATCGTCGACACGAGAGTGTACACCGACGTCGACGTTCGGTCCGAACCCGTCCTCGACACACTCGAAGAACAGTCGCAGAACGCCGTCGACGCCGTCGCCGAGGCCAGCGCGGCCGCGGACGCGGACGTTCCCGTCGTCACGGACGTCGTACACGGGTCGCCCGCCAGCGGCATCGTCGACTACGCGACCGAACACGACGTCGACCTCGTCGTCGTCGGCACGCACGGCCGCCACGGCGTCAGACGCGTGTTGCTCGGGAGCGTCGCCGAGCGCGTCGTCAGAAACGCTCCCGTCCCGGTGTTGACTGTCGGCGGGGGCGACGAACGCGCCGACGAGTAGATCTCGCCGACGCGAGTCACGCCGGTTAAGCGCCCGTCGTCCGAACCGTCGGTCATGCGTGCGTTCCGCGTCGCCTACGACGGCCGCCCCTACTACGGCTTCCAGCGCCAACCGGACGTACCGACGGTCGAAGGCGCGCTGTTCGACGCGCTGGCGAAACTCGGTCTCTACGACGAAACGCGTCACCGACCGTCCGGCTACGCCGCCGCCGGACGTACCGACGCGGGCGTCTCCGCCGTCGCCCAGACCGTCGCCTTCGACTGTCTCGACTGGTGTACGCCGCGGGCGGTCAACAGCGAGTTGCCGGGGACCGTTCGCGCGTGGGCCGCAGCGGACGTTCCCGACGACTTTCACGCGACCCACGACGCGAGTCGGCGCGAGTACACCTACCACCTCTACGCGCCGCAAGCGGTGGACGGTGCAAAGAAGCGGTATCCGTCGCCGGAACCGTACGCAGTCGTCGACGACGACCGGGCGCGCTCGGCGCTCGACGCGGTCTGCGGCGAACGCGACTTCCGGAACCTCACGCCCGACGACCGAAACACCATAAGGACGCTCTCGGGGTCGCTCTGTCGCGACGGCGACTTTCTGGTCCTCACCGTCTCGGCTCCGGGGTTCGCCCGCGAACTCGTCCGTCGATCCGTCTCGCTCGTCCGCATCGTCGGTTCCGGAGCGCCGATGGAGCGAATCGAGCGAGCGTTTTCTGCCGACTCGCTGGAGGGCAGAGACGGCGTGCCGCCCGCGCCCGCCGCGGGATTGGTGCTTACCGGCGTGGACTATCCGGGGGTCGAGTTCGAGCGCGACGAGGACGCGATAGCGACGGTGCGAGAAGTGTTCGGCGCGTCGCGGGTCGAGGGTGCGGTCAGAACGCGGGTTTGCGAGACGGTGCTCGACGGGACGGCGGAGTAGCTACTCCCACTCGGCGGGCCACAGTCCGGCGGCGCGCATCCCCACCTCGAAGTCGTTCTCGCGGAACGTCTCGGCGAGGTCGTCGAGGTCGAGCCGCGGCGCGTCCGTCTTCGACAGGTCGTCGACGAGAAGCGCCGTGAGCATCGCGTGTTCGCGGATGTTGCGATCGTCTACCTTGTCGCGGGTGTCAGCGTGGGTGTGGCCCCAGCCGCGGCCGCGCTCGCCGCTGTCGCTGTGGAGTTGGAACGCGGGGACGCCCTCGCGGACGAACGGCCAGTGGTCGCTGAACGGGTGCGGGGCGTCGTCGACGTCTATCGGCTGGCGCGTCGTTTCCTCGATTCGCTCGGCGGCGGCGCTCATCGCGTCGGAGTCGTGCGTCAGCGCGACGAGGTTGCGGAACCGCCCCGCGCCGTCGACGTTGACGACGGCTTTTATCTCGCTCAGGTCGGCCGTCTCGGCGACGCGTTCGGCCCCGAGGAGGCCGATCTCCTCGCAGCCGACGCCCGCCACGCGGACGCCGACGTCGAGGTCAGCCTGCGCGAGAATGCGCGCGGCGGTGACGACGGTGGCGATGCCGCAGCCGTTGTCGAGCGCGCCCTCGGCGATGTCGTGGGCGTCGTAGTGCGCGAGCAACAGCAGCTCTTCGTCGGTGTGCGGACCGACGTGGCCGACGACGTTCTGACTCTCGCCGGGCGTGGTCTCCGCTTCGACGGTGATGCGGACGCGACCGGTCTCGCCGCCGGTGTTCGCGGCGTACTCCTTCAGCCACGCGCCGGTCTCCTTGCTCACGCCGACGGCCGGAACCGACCCCTCGTCGCCGAAGGTGAGCGAGCCGGTCGGCGGCAGTTGGCCCTCGATGTGGTTGACGAAGACGAACGCCTCTGCGCCCGCGTCGACCGCACAGCCGTACTTCTCCATCCGGTGGATGAATCGCCCGGAAGGCGTCGTCGTGCTCGCGACGACGATTTTCCCGTCCACGTCCTCGGCTTCGATCTCGTCGGGCGTGCCGTAGCCCACGTCCACGAGCTCGGCCTCCACGTCGCCCGACGGGGAGTACGGGAGCGCGATGGCGTCGAACGGTCGCTCGACGGGCGCGGTGAGTTCGAGTTCCGTCCACCCGCGGGTCCACTGATTCATCTCGAACGTGTCGAGTTCGATGCCCTCGACGCCCGCGTCGGCGAAAGCGTCGGCGACGAGGTCCGCCGCTCGGCGCTCGCCGGCGCTGCCGCCCATCCGGTCGCCGAGCGCGGTGAGGTCGGTGATGAAGTTCCACGGTTGGTCGTCGGTCCACGTGCGACCCATCGCGGCGGCGAACGCGTCGGCCGCGTCTGCGCTGTCGCCCGGTGTGGTCTCCTGTTCGGCCATGGACCGCCGTTGGGCACACCGTGACATAGGTGCTCGGTTCGCGGAAGAAGCCGTCGCCCCACGTTGCGGTTTCTCTGACCGATTCCCCCATAGTTTCTCTCACCGATTCGCCCGTCGTTTCAGTCGTTGCTTCGCCCTGCGGTCCCTCTCCCCGATGCGTCGGCGGCAACCGTTTCCGTGTTCCGACTTGACAAGGTTTACCCTCGCACCGGCCAACTTCGGAGTATGAGTTCGGTTCCCGAACGCAGCGACATCGACGAGGAGTACAAGTGGGATCTGGAGAGCATCTACGCCTCTGACGACGACTGGAACGAGGCGTACGAGCACGTGGAGTCGCGCATCGACGACATCGCGGCCTACGAGGGTCGAGCGACCGAGGACGCGGAGACTCTGTACGAACTGCTCGAACTGCTGGAGTCGGTGATGCGCGACGTCTCGAAGGTCGCCTCCTACGCGCAACTCCGCGCCAGCGAGGACACCAGAAACCAGGAGTACCAGGCGCTCTCGGCGCGTGCGCAGTCGCTGGCGTCCGACGCCCGCAGCGCGTCCAGTTTCGTCGAACCCGAACTACAGGAACTCGACGAGGACGACGTACAGGCGTTTATCGACGAGGAGCCGGTGCTCGCGGAGTACGAACACTACTTCGACGACGTGCTTCGAGCCAAACCGCACACGCGCTCGAAGGAGGTGGAGGAGTTGCTCGCGGACCTCTCGGAGGTGATGGGCGCGCCGAGCGACTTCTACTCGATGCTCGCCAACGCCGACCTGACGTTCCCGACGGTCGAAGACCCCGACGGCAACGGGATAGAAATCTCGCAGGGCAACTTCACGAAGCTCCAGAAGCACCCGAACCGCGAGTTCCGCCAAGAGGTCCACGAACAGTTCTACGACGAGTGGGAGGACGTGCGCAACTCGGTCGGTAGTTCGTTGAAAAACAGCGTGAAAGCCGACGTGAAACTGGCGGACGCGCGCAACTACGACACCGCCCGCGAGGCAGCGCTCGACGGCCCGAACATCCCAGTCGAGGTGTACGACAACCTCCTGAGTACGGTCCGAGACAATCTCGACAAACTCCACCGCCACGCCGACCTGAAGCGGCAGGCGCTCGACGTCGACACGCTCCAGATGTGGGACCTTTACATGTCGCTGACGGGCGAGGAAGGCCCCAAAATCAGCTACGAGCAGGCCAAGGAGTACGTCGTCGAGGCTGTCGCGCCGCTCGGCGAGGAGTATCAGGAGCGGATGGCCGAAGGTCTCGAAGATCGGTGGGTCGACGTGTACGAGAACCGCGGCAAGCGCGCCGGAGCGTACTCCTCGGGCACGTACGACACCCAGCCGTTCATCATGATGAACTATCAGGACGACATCACCTCGATGTTCACCCTGGCGCACGAACTCGGCCACTCGATGCACTCGGAGTTGGCGAAGGACGAGCAACCGTGGCAGTACGCCGACTACGAGATTTTCGTCGCCGAGGTGGCGAGCACGGTCAACGAGACGCTTCTCACCCACTACCTCCTCGAAAACGCCGAAGACGACGAACTCCGCCGCCACGTCCTCGACGAGTACCTCGAACGGTTCCGCTCGACGCTGTACCGACAGACGATGTTCGCCGACTTCGAACTGCAGATTCACGAGGCGGTCGAAGCGGGTGAACCGCTCACCCCCGACGCGTTCGACCAACTCTATGGCAATCTGAAATCCGAGTTCTACGAACCCGCCGAAGTCGACGACCGTATCGCCCGCGAGTGGATGCGCATCCCGCACTTCTACTACAACTACTACGTCTACCAGTACAGCACGGGCATCAGCGCCGCGGTCGCGGTCGTCGAGCGCATCCTCGACGAGGGCGAGGAGGCCGCCGCCGACTACCGTGAGGCGCTCGCGATGGGCGGCAGCGCGTACCCGATGGAAGTACTGGAGACCGCAGGCGTCGACATGACCTCCCCCGAACCCATCGAAGACGCTCTCGGCGTCTACGGTGACTACCTCGACCGCGTCGCCGAGTTACTCGACCTCGACTGAGTTCGGTTTCGGAATCAATCGTCTCGAAACTATTTTTGCTCGGTTGTCATATCGTGAGCCATGGCCCCTCCAACGAGACGAACGTTTCTTCGCAGTCTCGCAGGTGGTTCCGCGGCGTTCGGTCTCGCGGCGTCGGCGGGGGCTACATCTGCGACTACCGGAGATTTGGCTCCCGTCGACGAATCGACGACCGACGAGCCACCGAATCCAAACACTGGACGTCTGTATGACGTGATACCGTTCAGCGAAGGCTATCTTGCGGTAGGGACCAGTAGTGAGTCGTACAGGGCACCGACGCTATCTACCTTCGTCACGTTCGATACCTCCGGCGAGTACCGAGCGTGGGCAACGAACGCCGACCTCCGGTCGGCAATGGATGCTGTCGTCCTGCCCGACGGCGACCTCGCCGTCGTCGGTGGGCGAAACACCGCCTCTCGGCACGGCTCGCCCACGGCGGTCGCCCGCCTCTCCCCCTCGTTCGAAACGTACTGGGTGACGACGTTCGACCGCGAAGCACACGGTCAACCGGCGAGGATTCTGACACTCGACGATGGGACGCTCGTGGTCGCGTGGCAGTTCGTGTCGGCAGAGTTCAGTCACACCTACACCGCTGGTATCGACCTCGAAACAGGGGACAGACGGTGGAACCACGACTTTGACGACGACCACTACCACTTTAGAGGTCTCACTTCTGACGGAAACCGCTGTCAGGTGTTCGGAAGCGAGTGGCGGGCGCGCATTGACTCGTCCGGCGAAACGGCGGGTCCACAGGAGGTTGACTACCCTGTCGACGTCGGCGGTATCGTTCGTGACAACGACGGATTCATCATCCCATCGGCCGAGGAAGGATCCATCCGACTCACGCGGTACGACGACGCGTGGGTGAGCCAAGACCGACACCGGTTCGAGTTTGACACCGACTCGCTTCTCAGTCCGACCGCATTGAAACCGCGTCAATCTGGTGGGTTTGCGCTCGGTGTTGAAGGTCGAACCCACTCGTGGCTGATACTCACCGACTCGCTGAGCGAGGAATATCATCGTGCAATCTACGAGAACAGCTCTATTCTCGGCGTGGCACCGACCGAAAACGGGGCGGTTGTCGTCGGCCAGCGCCACCGAGCGCCGTGGTTCGACCGGGATCACGAGAGCGACTTGACGACCACGCCACCGACGACTGCCGCCCTATCAGCGACGCCATCCAAATCCACGCCGACGGCGTCTCCGAAATCGGCGACAACGCGGAAGACGTTGACAGACTCGACGACCGACGATACTTCGTCGGCCTTCGCACCCGGGTTCGGTTTCACAGACGCTGCGGTGCTCACGACAACCGGTCTTGGGGCACTCTGGTATCGAAATCGCCGTACGGAGTAGTTCGGGATCACACTTTCTCGCTCAGGACGACAGACGAAGCCGCTCGGCTGAGGGGTTTGGTAGCACTTCACACTTATACACCTCATACGCAAAATAGGTGATTAACAAATATTATCATTATCGATCATTACATTTATTTACCATTCCCCAGTCCGTCTCGATGCGGTGAATCACAATGGCAATACGCGCAAACCCCACGACCCGCACAACGGCCGATTATCGACCCGCCAGCCGACCAATTCGACCACCGAGACCACCGATACAATGACGTACGACGACCCGACACGACGCGACCGAACGACTGAAATCGACCGACGAACCCCGCAGACGACGATTCGAACCACCCGAATGCGACCTCCCGAGACCGAACAGGAGGCGCCGCTGGTCCCGTTCGTCCAGACCGGCGAGACGCCCGACTCGGGACGCGAGTTCCGAACTGAACTGACGAGTCTGAAGCGCCAGATTACGCGCCTCGAACGTGCACTGGACCGGCGAGAACGACGGACGGAGACGCGCCGATCGGAGGAACGTCGATGAGCGACACGCCGACGACAAACGGTGAGGAGGCGCCGACAGGCGACGCCATCACGACGCGAAACCTCGACAACCCGATGGGTCGGGAGTTCCGCCGAAAGCTGGACGAACAGCCGTACGTGTTCGCGCCCGGTCTTTACCACGCGCTCGACGCCCGAATCGCCGAGATGACCGGTCACGACGCCGCTTACATGAGCGGCTACTCCACGGTGCTCGGCCAGTTCGGATTCCCCGATTTGGAGATGGTGTCGATGACCGAGATGGTCGAAAATGCAAAGAGAATCGTCGACGCCTGCAACATCCCCGTTGTCGCCGACTGCGACACCGGGTACGGGGGAGTTCACAACGTTCGCCGCGCGGTCCGCGAGTACGAGAAGGCCGGTGCCGCCGCCATCCACATCGAAGACCAAACGACGCCGAAGCGGTGCGGCCACATCGCGGGGAAGCAGATAGTTCCCCGCGAGCAGGCCCGCGCCCGCTTCGAGGCCGCCGTCGACGCCAAACAGTCGGCGGACACGGTCATCATCGCCCGTACTGATGCATATGGCTCCGCCAACGGCGACTGGGAGGAACACCTCGAACGCGGCCGCATCTACGCCGACGCGGGCGTCGACATCGTTTGGCCGGAGATGCCGGACCCGAGTCGCGAGGACGCGATTCGCTACGCCGAGGAGATTCACGAGACGCACCCGGACCTCACGCTGGCGTTCAACTACTCGTCGTCGTTCGCGTGGTCCGAGGAGGACGACCCGCTGACGTTCGCCGAACTCGGCGAGCTCGGCTACGGCTACATCTTCATCACGCTGTTCGGCCTCCACTCCGGCGCGCACGCCGTCTACGAGGACTTCGAGCGACTGGCCGAAGACGGCGAGGAGGCGCAGTTCGACCTCGAATCGCGCTACCTCGGCCACCCGACTGAGTCTCACCACGAACTCTCGTTCGTCGACCGGTATCAGGAAACCGAGATGCGGTTCGACGCCGACGCCCGGTCGCGAATCGAGGAGTCCGCGGGGTACAGCGAAGAGCAGTCCGACCCCATCGGCACGGAGGAGGGCGAGTAGATGCCCGACGTGACGCTGCGCCGGAGCCAACTGGCGACGCCCGGCAGCGACCCGAAGATGATCGAGCGAGCGCCCGAGTCGGGCGCCGACGAGGCGTTCTTGGATCTCGAAGATTCGGTCGCGCCGAACGAGAAGATAGACTCGCGCCGGAACGTCATCGAAGGCCTACAGGAGTTCGACTGGAGCGAGACGCGGCCCTGCTTCCGGATGAACGGCGTCGACACGCGGTGGTGGTACGACGACGTCATCGAGGTCGTCGGCGAGGCGGGCGAGCATCTCGACAGCATCATGGTGCCGATGGTCCACGACTCGGCGACGGTCAGAACCGTCGAGAACCTGCTCGCGCAGGTGGAGGCGAACTACGACCTCCCCGTTGGCGAAATCGGTCTCCAAACCCAGATCGAGAGCGCCGAGGGGATGAACAACGCGCCCGAAATCGCCGCCGCGAGCGATCGCATCGAGTCGCTCGTCTTCGGTCCCGGTGACTACACTGCCAGCGTCGGCGCGGCGGGGCTCACCATCGGCAGCGGCGAGGAGTACCCCGGCCACTACTGGCACTACCAACTGGCCCGCCTCGCCCACGCCGCGAAGGCGCAGGGGTTACAGCTCATCGACGGGCCGTTCGCCGACATCGAGGACACCGAGGGCTTCAGAGACTCCTGTCGGCACGCGAGCCTGCTCGGTTGCGACGGCAAGTGGGCCATCCACCCGAGCCAGATAGAACCCGCCAACGAGGTGTTCGCGCCCGACTCCGAGGAGGCCGAGAAGGCGCGGCGTATCGTCGACGCCTACGAGACAGCCACCCAAGAGGGCCGCGGCGCGGTCTCCGTCGACGGCGAGATGGTCGACGAGGCGACGAACAAGATGGCGAAGAACGTCGTCGTCCGCGCGGAGCGGGCGGGCGTTCTGTAGCGTCGCAGTAGGGTTCGGGCGACGCTCTCGTCACCGACTCTTTTTCTATATCTGGGTGCCCTCAGCGTGGAAGGCGTAGGCGGTATACATCGCGCGACGGCGTTCACGGACGAACCGCAGGAGAACCGCGACTGCTTCGTCGATGCGAGCGGGGGACCGGTCGGCGGCTCAGGGCCAGAGTCCTCGTGCCTCGTGCGCGTCCGCGATGCGGGACAGCGCTACGATGTAGGCCGCATCACGCCACGTGACGTCGCGACTCTCGAACTCCGCTCGGACGGCACGCCAGGCGGCCTGCATCTCCGCTTCGAGTTCGTCGTTCACCCGTTCGAGCGGCCACGCCCGACGATTGATGTCCTGGAGCCACTCGAAGTAGCTCACTGTGACACCGCCAGCGTTGGCGAGAATGTCGGGAATCACTGCGACGTCTCGCTCGGCAAGCATTAAATCGGCAGTCGACGTAGTCGGCCCGTTCGCGCCTTCGACGACGAGATCCGCGGCGATCGCCTCCGCGTTCTCTTCGGTAATCACGTTCCCGAGGGCGGCGGGGATGAGTACGTCGACGTCGAGCGCGAGCAGTTCGTCGTTCGAGATCACGTCGTCTGCGTACGTGGTGACGGCTTCCGGCTCCTCGTCGTGCGAGGGGACTGAGGCCGTATCGATTCCCTCCGGATCGTACATCGCGCCGTTCACGTCGCTGATCGCGACGACCGTCGCTCCCCAGTCGTCGAGCAGTCGGGCGGCGTTCGCACCGACACTCCCGTATCCTTGGACTGCGACCGTCGTTTCCCCGAGCTGGTAGTCGTAGTATTCACAGACGAGCTGTGTGATTATCGCAACGCTTCGCCCGGGTGCTTCTTCGCGGCCTTTGCTGCCGCCGACGGCCGGCGGCTTGCCGGTGACGACGCCCGGTGTCGTCTCGCCTTCCTGCATCGAGTATGCGTCCATCAACCACGCCATCGTCTGCGGGTCCGTCCCCATGTCCGGGGCGGGGATATCTCGGTTGGGGCCGATGACGTCGCGAATCTCCTGTGCGAATCGACGAGTGAGTCGCTCTCTTTCCGCCGAACTCAGTTCCTTTGGGTTGACAGCGATACCCCCTTTGGCACCACCGAACGGGAGATTCATGACTGCGCATTTCCAGGTCATCCACATGCCGAGTCCGACGCATTCGTCTCTGGTCACTTCGGGGTGGTACCGAAGTCCGCCTTTGAACGGTCCTCTGACACTGTCGTGCTGGGCTCGGTAGCCCGTGAACACCTCGACTGTTCCGTCGTCTCGTTCGATAGGGACGGTAACTTCGTGGACCTTCTGAGGGAATTTGAGTCGTTCGACGATATGCTGGTCGATATCGAGATGGTCGGCAGCGTGGGAGAGCTGTCGGCGGGCCGTCTCGAGCGCCGATTCCGGCTCGGACGATTCGGTCGCCGTCTCCTCCGACTCGTCGCGGGTGCTCTCGATTCTGGATGCCATGGTCATTCGAGCGGCGTTCGACGATTTCGCATCGGTCCGCTGCAGTCGGAGCAGTGGCCGGGGTTGGTCTCCGCGATGGTAACGTTACCACACTCGAAGCATTCGTACGGACTCTCCCCGTCGGGGTCGATTTCGACATCTCTCATGGTGGGTTCACGAGTGCCGGCAGGCGACCTGAGACACTCTACAACGCCGTAATAGGTGTATTAGGGAATATGCAGCAGTTAACTACCAAACCCCTTTCTAAGCAGGGGGTTAACTATTCAACCTTTCTGCGGGGGCGTTGACCGAGAGAGTGTTCTCGTCGAAGAGCGTTGCGAACAGTTTGCGCTGGACGATCCGGACGTGTTTGTAGAACGCAGGTGGGGAGATTCCCAGTGTCTCCGCGACATCCTCGCCCGTTTTCTCGCGTGGCGACTCGAAGAAGCCGCTGTAGTACGCCGTCTGGATCACCTCGAGTTGTCGCTCTGTCAGCTTATCGAGGAACGTCGAGTAGCGGTCGCGTTCTATTGCCTGATCGAGCGTCTGCTTGGCGCGGAGTTCGACAGTAGAGAACGTCTCACGGACGAGCTGCGTAATCGTTCGGACGTCGATACTCTCCGGAATATCGACGACGAGCGTCGTGGTGGTCGGATCGGCAGTCGCCTCCCGGAAGACGGCACCGTGATCGGCTAGTTCTAGCGCGAGAAACGGCTGTGTGAGTCGCAATCGCAAGACGCCGTCTTCGCCATCTGCGCTAATCTGTCGCACTTCGTCGATTGCGACTAGCTGTGATGCAGCTTCTGCGGCATCCTCTACGGATGCGTCTTCGACGGTGACGAACACGTAACTCCCCTCTGTGGATTGCTGGACACCGCCCTGATACGAGAGCGTACACGCTGCGTCCCGAGCGAGTCGCGAGAGAACGAACGTCGGGTCGTCGACGGCGAACTCGACGCGGGTCACAGACGTCGTGAGCAGCGCGTTCTTTCGTTCGATAGCACTGAGCGCGGACGCGATGGTTTCGCCGAGCTCTGCCAGAACGGCTTTCCCCGTCTCGTCGAACGCATCTTGTGTCGTCGCGTAGACCGTTAGAACCCCGTGCGTGAGGTCGTTGTAGACGAGGGGAATACTCAACACGGAGAGGAAGTCGCGGGCGAGGGCGTCCTTTCGCCACGGGTCGTCGCGGAGACCGGCGGCGACGTTAGTGACCATCGTCACGTCTCCGGTCGCCGCGGTTTGCCCAGTTGGCTCCGTATCCGACGCCGCGACGGAGAACGGCTGGCTATCTAGATACCCCTGCTCGCTTCCTGCCCACGCTCGCGGTTCGACGGTGTCGGTCGTCGGGTCGACCGTACCGATCCAGGCGAACCTGAACCGGTCGTCAGCCGTCAACAGTTTACAGACGGTGTGGTCGATCTCCTCCCGCGTTTCGGCGCGGACGATCGCCTGGTCGATCTCGCGAATCGTCTCGTTGATACGATTCAAGGCGGTTAGCTGGTCGTTCTGTCGTTGGAGTGTGCGATCCTGTTCTCGAAGCCGTGACTCCCGTGTGATGCGGTCAAGGGCTGCCTCGGCGGTTACGGCTAAGAGGTCTGCCAGTTCTCGGGTCACGTCGTCGAAGGCTCCAATCCGGTCCGACCCAGCGAGGAAGACGCCGTGGTTACCGAGTGGAATGTAGGTCGCACTCCGGAGGTCGGTCGCCCGGTTTTCGAGCCGGTCTGCATCGTGGACGTCGTCGAAGAACAGTGCAGTATCCTCGACGAAACTGTAACTCGGGAGGGTTTCTCCGTCAGCGCGAACGGTCGGGAGCGGTCCGTTGAGTTCTTTCATCGTTGCCGAGCGCGCCGCGGGCCGAAGTTCGTTAGCGTCGGCATCGAAGAGATAGACCGCACTCGCATCTAGATTGAGGACGCTGGACGTGTCGTCGACGACGTGCTGGGCGATCTCCTGGTGGGTTTCGGCGTACAGGAAATCACGGGCGGTCTCGTGAAGCGTCGCGAGCGCATCCTCGCGTTGCTTGCGTTTCGTGATATCCCGACAGCTGAAAAGGAGCGTCCCGTCCTGAATCGACACCTCGCGAACGTTGACGAGGAGGGTGTGCTCGCGACCGGCTTTGTCGGTCGCCGTGCACTCGATGTTCTTGAGGACACCCCCTTTCGCGAGTTCGTCACGGTCGAAGAGGTCCTCGCCGAGGAGTTCGTCGATTTTTCCCAACTCGCGGATTTCCGCAGCAGTGTAGCCGAAGATGAAGTGCACGTTGGGACAGACGTAGGTGTACTCCCCGTCTTCGTCGGTGATGAGGACGGTATCGGTCATATTGTTGAGCGTGACGCGGTGGAGTTCCTCGGACTGGCGTAGATCGCGTTCGAGGTCGACCCGTTCGGTGATATCGACGCCCTCGACGACGATCGAAACGAGATCACCGCGTTCGTTTTCGACCGGGCGCACGGAGAGATCGATGACCCGGGGGTCCTCGGTGTGCGGCGACTGCGGGACGACAGCGTTACCGAACGAGCCGTCGAGCGCTTTCTCTACGATCTGGTGCACCTCCTCCGTTGTCGCATCCGCTTGCGACCACCACGGAAGCGTCCAGAACGGCTCGCCGACGATACTCTCGACGTCCTCGTCGATCATCTCGCGCGCCGTCTGGTTCACCCGAACGAGCGTCCCATCCGGATCGAGCACCCACGTCGCCGTCCGCGAATCGTTGAAAATCGCGTCGAACTGTCTGGCGCGCTCCCGCTGGGTGGCAGACCGCTGTGCGAACCGGACCGCGCGTTCGGTTCGGTCCAGTAGCTCCTCGAACATCTGTTCGGCCGAGTTCGTCAGTGCGACGTAGTCGGTGGCGCCGGCCCCGATGGCCTCGCTGGCGATCGCTTCGCTTCCGGAAGCAGTACCGACTATCACGGGAAGGGCTGACGTCTCGTTGCGGATCTCTCCGAGGAGTTCGACTCCCGTCGCCTCGTCGAGCGCATACTCGCTGACGATGCAGTCCGTGGTCCGTTTCCGGACGATATCGAGCGCCTCAGCGGAGGTTCCAACCGTTCGCACAGTCGCGTCAGTCCGCGTTTCGAGCATCTCCGAGAACTGCGTGACCCACTCGCTTGTTCCGACTAGCAACAGACAGGACGAATCGAGTACGGAGGGAGAAGAGACCATTATTCGAAAACTGGAGACCTGCGGAACTGCGGCTTGGTGCCTGATCGGAGTTGAACCCGACTCTGCTGCTGTCCCGGATCGAGATAGACGCTCATAGTTAGTTAGAAATCAAACTGGAAGAGGCCAAAAGGCGTTTCCTATTCACCCCAAATGAATCGGAGCGA
>NZ_CP083724.1:300000-488583 GCF_020150815.1 Haloprofundus salilacus
AGAATCTCGCCGTGCGCGAAGGAACTGTCGAGAAGGTAGCGAACGGCCTTCGCAATCTCCGCCGGCGAGCACGCGTAGTCGGGCAGATGGGTGTCGAGGGTCTCGTGGCCCAGAAAGTCGGTTGACTCCAGATAGTCTACGATGACATCATTCATCGAGGTGTCGACCGGACCGGGGGCGATAGCGTTCACCCGTACGTCGTCCGGGCCGAGTTCCCTCGCCAACGCGCGAACCAGACCGTGCAACCCTGACTTGCTGGCAGCGTAACTCGTATCGACGGTCCCGGCGGTGCCGCCGATGCTGGAGAGGAAAACGAGCGACCCGGCGGACTCGCGTAGATGCGGAACAGCCGCCCGCGCAACTCGGAATGAGCCGACGAGGTTCGCCTCGACGACGCGGGACCACTGCGCGTCCGTCGACTCGTCTATCGTCGCCGGGTCGACGACGCCGACAGTGTGGACGACGGCGTCGACGCCGTCGAGTCGGTCGGCCGCGGCGTCGAAGAAACTCGCGACGGACGCCGAATCGGTGACATCCATGTGGAAGGCGCTTCGCTCGAAGCCGGCGGGAGCGCCGTCGACGAGCGCGTCGGCCGTCTCGCCTTCCGTCAGATATGAGAACGCGATGTCCGTCTCTGAGAGCGATTCGACGACGACGCTGCCGATGCCGCCGGTGCCGCCGGTGACGACGACCCCCGTCACGCCGACACCTCCCGAATCCGTTCCGAGAGGTCGGCGTCGAGGTCGTCTCCGGCGTCCATCCCGGCGACCGCGTCCAGAAACGCGACCTTGTAGCTCGCCGGTCCCTCGTAATCGCCGTACTCGCCCGCGGCGGCCCGTTCTCCGGCGAGACCGTACGCCGCGGTTCCGGCGAGAGCGGCGGAGAGTGAGTCCTCCAGCGCGGCCGCGAAGACGGCGAGCGTTGCGCCGAGCATGCAACCGGTTCCGACGACGGTGCCCATCATCGGATGCCCGACGTCGACTTCGTACGCCGCCTCCGCGTCGGCGACGACGTCCGTCTCGCCGGAGGCGACGACGACGGCCCCCGTCCGTCGGGCGCACGAGACGGCGGTCTCGGCGATGCCGGCGTACTCGCCGACCGACTCGACGCCGCGAACTTCGGCGTCCTCGCCCGCGAGCGCCGAGATCTCGGCGTGGTTACCGTTGACGACGGCGGCGTCGAGTTCGGTGACGAGGCGCGCGGCGACCGCGGAGCGCGTCGGCGTCGCGCCGACGCCGACCGGGTCGACGACGACCGGAACGTCCCGTTCGTTCGCGGCACGTCCGGCGGTCAGCATCGCCGTCTCGCCGCGCTCGCTCACGGTTCCCATGTTCAACAGGCAGCCGTCGGCGCTCTCGACCATGTCGGCGACCTCCCGAGTGTCGTCGGACATGACCGGCAGGCCGCCCCAGTGGAGCGTGACGTTCGCCACGTCGTTGACGGTAACCTCGTTCGTGAGCGCGTTGACGAGCGGAGTGTTCGCTTCGACGGCCGAGAGCGCTTCGGAGACGTCGAAGTCGGACGCGTCGGTCATCGTGCCCGCCTCCCGGTCTCGACGGCCGACGCGAGTCGACGCGTCGTCGCTGCAGGGTCAGACGCGCCCGCGATTTCGGAGACGACCGCGACTCCGTCGGCCCCGGCTTCGACGACGCGCCCGGCGTTCTCTGCCGTGATGCCGCCGATCGCGACGACAGGGATGTCGACGGCGTCCGCAATCGCCGCGACCGCCTCGACGCCGACGTTCGACTGGGCGTCGGACACGTCCTTCGAGGTGGTATCGAAGACCGCCCCGACGCCAAGGTAGTCCGCACCCGCGTCGACCGCCCGCCGAGCGCCCTCGACCGTCGAGACCGAACGACCGACGACCGCGCCGTCCGGGAGTTGCGCGCGTGCGACCGGAACCGGCAGGTCGTCGTCGCCGAGGTGGACGCCGTCGGCGTCGACCGCGACGGCGATGTCCACGCGGTCGTTGACGACGAGCGGGATTCCCGCCTCGGTTGTCAGTCGTCGGAGTGTGCGCGCGAGTCGATAGCGCTCCCGCGCAGTCGCGTGTTTCTCCCGCAGTTGTACGACGTCGACACCGCCGTCGATAGCCTCGCGCACTATGGTCTCGCTCGACCGGCCCTCAGAGAGGTCGGCCTGCGTGACTAGATACGTGTCCATCGGTGCATTCATCGGTGGTATTCATCAGTGATGGCCTTATCGACAAAACGCTTGCTATCGGTTACCGAGGGGAGGAGACGATCGTCGTATCACCGGCTTTCGGCGGATACAGAGCACTGCGACCGGAGGTTTACTGCACCCGGCAGTACGGTGCGGATTCAGACGAATCCGCTCAACAGCGTCACGACCGCGTACGCAACTGTCGCGGCTGCCCTCCCGACGAGAACATCTCGGACCTGTCGACGTCCCATCAGCGGTCGTCACGAAACGTCGACTTGCGCCGACGGCGAAGAACATGAGACCGGCGAGGGCGACTACTCGTCGAACAGTTCGTCGTGTCTGTCGACCAAGTTGCCGTACTCACCCGACGAGTACTTCGAGAAGATTTCCTCAGCGCTGACTCGTTCGTCCGACAGCGGCGTGACGCGGGCGGGGACGCCGCGGACGTACGATTCGGCGGGAATGTCGTACTGTTCGGGGACGACAGCACCCGGGGCGACGACGCTTCCCGCGCCGACTCGAACGCCGGTGTTCACCGTCGAGTTGAACCCGATGAGCGACCCCTCTTCGACCGTCGCCTCGTTGATGACCGCGCCGTGGCCCACCATCACTCGGTCGCCAACCGTCGCAGCGTGGACGACGGCGTTGTCGCCAACGTGGGACTGGCGGCCGATTCGGACCGGCCCGATGTCGCCGCGCAGGACAACGCCGGGCCAGACGCTGGCGTCCGCATCGACGACGACGTTGCCGACGAGCGTCGACTCGCGGCTTACGTTGGCGTCCGCGTGAATCTCCGGTTCGACTCCCTCGAAGCGGTAGTGGCGCTTGTCGGTCATAGGTGAGAGTAGGAAACCGACGAGCAAAATCGTTCACCCGCGAGCGGTCCACACTCGTGGAGAACCGACCGTCGTATCCGACCGCTTTGCTTTGACCGATTCAGTTCGCTTTGCCCACTTACTTCGCCTTGAGGTTGTGGACGACGTCCAACCGGTCGACGATCTCGGCGGTAGGTTCGAGGGCGTCGGCGATGGCCTCGGCGGGTTTGTACGCCATCGGCGCTTCGTCGAGCACCGACTCGACGACGGACTCCGAGTAGATGCCGTCCATCGCCTCGTCGAACGCGTTGAGCGAGAGCGACTCGAACGCGGCGGTCCGACTCATCACGCGACCCGCGCCGTGGGGGGCCGTCGAGTGGTACGCCTCGTTCCCCTTCCCGCGGGCGAGTATCGACCCGTCGGCCATGTTGAACGGGACGACCAGTCGCTGCCCCTCCCGCGCCGGCGTCGCACCCTTCCGAATCGTCAGGTCGCGAAAGTCGATGAAATTGTGCGTCGACTGGAACCGGTCGACCGGGTCGACGCCGAGCGCGTCGCAGACGGCGTCGCTCATCAGCTCTCGGTTCCAGCGGGCGTACTGCTGGGCGAACAGCATGTCGACGAAGTAGCCGTGAGCTTCCCTGCCTTCGAGCCAGTCGAGTTCGGACTGCTGTCGGTCTTCGTTGGTCGGCGGTCGGATGGCGGAGAGCCTGTCGAAGGCGTCTTCGATGTTGCTCCCGTCGAACGCTTCGCGGACGCGCTCTCTGCGGATGTGGGACTCGCCCTTACCGCCGGTGACCCACTCGAAGAGGTCCGCGTCGCCGACCGTCTCGGGATCGAACTTCAGGAACCGTTCGTCGCCCTCCCGAATCGACTCGCGAATCGCGTCGGCGGCGCGGTAGTCCGACGCTCGCCCCTGCCAGTACTGCGCGACTGCGAGTCCGAGGTACCGGGAGCCGCTGTGGATGACCAACCAGTAGTCGCCGGACTCGCGCGCGCGGGCGAACTCGACGAAGTGGTTGCCGCCGCCAAGCGTTCCAGCGCTCTGGATGATGTGTCCCATCGACGGACGACGGTCCGCGAGGACGCGCTGACAGAGCGACTCGAAGTACGCCCCGTCGTAGCCGTCGAACTCGAATTCGACAGGGTCGACGGGTTCGCCGAACTGGTCGCGGTAGGCGGCGTCGAACCGCTCGAACTGCTTGTTCGTCCGGTCGAACGGGAACTCGTCGACGAGATGCGGCGCGTCGTCGTAGTCGTGGACCTCCCGGCCCATCGGGACGGCGTCGCGGACGCGCCTCTCGCGCTCCGGGTCCGAAAGCGGAAGTTCATCGCCGAGGTTCGTCACGCACATCCCGCAACCGATGTCGACGCCGACGATGTTCGGGACCACTCGCTCGGCCAGCGGCATCGTGAATCCGATAGGCGCGCCGGACCCCCAGTGGGTGTCAGGCATGACGCGCACGGGTTCGGTGAACGCCGGGTGATCGACGAGCGTCCGTATCTGCTCCAAGCAGCCGTCTTCGACCAGGCTCTCGTCGTCAACCATCACGCGGGCGGTCGTGTACTCCCCGTTCACCTCTATCGGCATGGTATCTACCGATTCGTTGCACCGGTTGGTTATCAAACTGGCCTGTGAGTGTCACGCTGACACAGACCCGTCTGCGGACCGAACCGCTCCTGAAAGATTCGAATGGAGAATAGTAATCGCTGGAGAGATAATGTAAATACTGAAAGACACGGTATTCGACCGATAACGTGCGACCTATAACCCCGACCGCTCGTACCAACTTCATATGTCCAGAGTCGAACTGACGCTGCCCGACGACCTCTCGGACCGAATCGACATGCTCGTCGAACAGGGCGAGTTCCTGACCCGCCAGAAAGCCATGGAAGAACTGCTCTCGATGGGTATCTCGACGTACGACACTGTCGACGACGAGGACCCAAAGATGGAGGAAGGGCTGTTCAACCAGGCCGTTACCGACCAGCAGGACCCCGCAATACGCGACGAGGGCAGCGACGACTACGCGTTGTAAACTACCCCACCCTACTCCCTCGGCGCTACGCGCCTCGGTCCTTGAGGGTGGGGCTTTGATGTGGACTCCCGGCGATTAGTCTCCAGTAACAGGCTGGTGACTCTCGCCGTTCAACGTCCCACCATTCACACGCAGGTCTACTTCTGCGTCTCCGTCCCCCGGCTTGGGCGAGGAACGGAGTCTGTGTATCCGTTTTCGGGCGTAACGTAGCCCGATGTTCTTCGCGGCGTTGTAGTCCGCGTTCACTGTGTACCCGCACTTCACACAACAGAACTGTTCGCCGTGGCGATTATCGTCGTGCGTGAACCCACAGTCCGTCCGAGAACAGCGTTGGGACGTGTGGTTCGGCGCGACTTGCTCTACGGAAATACCCTGTTCGGGGGCCTTGTAGGAGACGTACTCGAACAGGCGTCGGAACGCCCATATGTGATGCCACTGCGCATGCGGAAGCCGTTCTCGAATATCGGTCAAGTCCTCGAACGCGATAACGTTGCAGTCGTGTTCGGCGGCTTCCGTGACGATTTCGTTGGCGACCGTGTGGATGTACTGTTTCCGCCACGCTTCATCGCGCTTGCCGAGTCGGAGCAGGGCGTTGTGAGCAGCTTGCGTGCCACGCTGTTGTATCTCGCCACGTCGCTTCTCGAACTCACGGCACCAGTGGTCGTAGTCGTCTCCCTGCCAGAAGCGCCCGGTGGAAGTGACGGCGAGACTGTTGACGCCGAGGTCGATACCGAGGACCGTTTGGTCGGGGTGCCAGGTATCTGCTGGAACCTCCGCGTTGTCACCGTTAATCCGCCGTGTCGAGATGTTGAGGTAGAACTCGTCTGTTGCCGTGTCGTACCGGAGCGTACTCTCGCGGAACTCGTAGTCCTCGGAGAGTACGTACCGCTCGTAGGGAGTCGGACTGTCTGCGGGGAGAACGAACGGACATTCGACTCGGCCCTCAACTGTCGCCAATGACGCTTTGCGTCGGTAGAAGGTCGCGCTTCGCGTGTCGTAGTCCATCGTTTCGGCGGTGAACGTCGGACAGGAGACGCGCCGTCCCTTCTTCCATCGTTCGACAACACCTTTGATAGCTTCGACGGCACGACGTATCGATGCTTGGACAAGTTGCGCCTGCAACTCCGTCTCGGCTCGAAGTTCGGCGTAGAGTGTGTCTCGAACCTGCCGTTTGTTGGTCTTACACTCAGCGTATGAGGTGTCGGACCAACAGTAGTTAGCGGTTCGGTTCGCACAGTACAGATATTGATCGGCAGTTCGGTGGAGTGCGTCGCGTTGCTCGTCAGAAACAGAGAGTTTCATGACGGCGGTTCGACGCACATCCATACTTCAGAGGAGTTCCGACGGTACTTGAACATTCGGGAGTCGGTCGGTCGCAGTATGCCGGTTAGCTCGTACCATGTCGGTTTCCTCTCCGGCCTACTCGCTCGCTACGCTCGTTCCTTGAGGCCGGAGGCTCCACCTTGAATCATGCTGAACCGCTTCAGTTTTCGCCTCGCGCGCTCGCTTCGGCGGCGGGCGGGGACGCCGTAACGATCGCCGACAACGCCTCGACGAACGTCGCACGGCCGCGGCTCACAACTCAGCCAGCGGGTCGTGCATCCGCCTCCGCGAACGAGTCGCAGCGTCAGTACGATGCACGGGGTCGAACTCCCACCGACGGTCACGGTGGTCAGTCGCAATTGGTTCCCCGAAGCGCTGCACACCGGCTGTTAGTCGATTCCTATGCTACGTGTTAGCAAGACTTAGATAGTACCGATGCTAACCAGTAACCGCAACCGAACGAAACGATGCCCTCGATTACCAACGACGCCCCGACGGTCGAACTGGAACTGAGCCTCGAAGAGCAGTGGGTACTCCACCACGTGCTCACCGACTACATCGACGTCGCCAGCGGAGAAGGCGCCGACCTCCCGAAACCGGTTGTCGAGATCGCCCTCGCCGAGAAAATCGAAGCGGGGACGTTCGCGTTCACCGCCTTCGAGCTCGACAAACTCCTGTTCAGATGCCGGTTCCACGCGCGAAACGACGCCGTGCCGGACGCGGACCGGACGGTGGCGCAAGCGTTGGCCGATCGAATAGACAGCGTCAACGGACAGCCGATTCTTCGCTAGCGCTCTTCGGCGGAAAAGCGACAGGTCGGGAGGCAGGTACAGCAAGCTTTCGGTGGTAAGCCTACGAACAGAGGTCTTCTCGTGTGTACAACGTGAGCCACCGAAGTTAGTATCGGTTGAGGGACTCACCGACAACTACCAAAAAATCAGTCACACGAGGTATTTGGCGAGATTACGACTCTTCGACGACGAGCGCGCCCTTCATTCCCAGTCCGCGGTGCGGCGTACAGAAGTACAAGTACGTCCCCGGTTCGTCGGCGGTGTACTCGAACGTCGCGTTGCCTCGCGAGTAGAGTTCACTCTCGAACGCTCCGCCTTCGTCGACGACGTTGTGCGCGCCGCTCGCGGCGACCCACTTCCAGACGACGGTCGTCCCCCGCGAGACGCGGACTGCCGCGGGGTCGTACGCGTACGGGCCGCTGGCGGCGTCCGCACCGACCGTGACGGTGACCTCGTCGGTTCCCGTCTCGTCGACGACGCCGTCGTAGTTGAGCGCGTCCGCCATCCACTCGTCGACGTCGGCGGCGGTCTCCAAGTCGCCGCCGTCCGAGGCGTTCGAACCAATCGAACCGGATGAGTCGTTCGAGCTGTCCGAACCGCCGGAACCGTTCGACGACTCCGTCGTCATCCCGAGACAACCCGAGAGCGTCACACCCGCCGTAGCCGTCGTGGTGAGTGCGAGAAATCTGCGGCGCGTCGACCGCGTCGCCGCGTCGTCAGGACGGGACCGCGGTGACTTCGGGTCCATACCTGCTTTAGGACGAAGCGCAGTGATAATGCTTCCTAAGCGACGACACGGCGGGACAGCTGACGAAACGGACGGGGCGACGTGGGAATTATAGCCAACTCAGTTTAGCGTTCAGCCAGAGGCGGTCAATCGTGACCGAAAGAGAACACCGATACATGAATTGTAGCGGGTCCAATTGACTTAATAGATATTCTGGTAGTTGCGTCTAAATTTACAGTATAGTGAATTGATTATTCCGTCGAACGACTGCGCGGTGGACACGCTGGAACCGAAATGCGAGCACGGAACACCATTTTTACGTCGGGGGTCGAACAAGGAACGTGAACGAGAACGGCCACCGGTCGGCACGCAGCCAGAACGGCGAGCCACCGCGGCTCATCGGGGAGGAAGGTCACCGGAGACTCGTGATGAATCCGACGAGCGGCGGCGGTGCCCACCGAGAGCGACTGCTGGAGTTGGCTGACGAGTACGGCTACGAGGTCGTCGAGACGGCCGAGACGGGACACGCGACCGAACTGGCGAAGACGGCCGTAGCCGACGATATCCGGCGACTCGCCGTCGCGGGCGGCGACGGAACGCTCCACGAAGTCGTCAAGGGACTCGTCGAGGCGGACGCGCTCGACGACGTGACGCTCGGAATCGTCCCCGTGGGAACGGCGAACATCTTCGCGAGAAACGTCGGCGTCGACGACGCCGAATCCGGGTTCAACCTGCTCGAGAACGGCGAGAGACGGCGAATCGACCTCGGAATGGCCGACGGCGAACCGTTCGTCGTCTCCGCTATTGCCGGATTGACCGCCGAGACCAGCGCGGCGACGGGCGCAGAGTTGAAGGAGCGCCTCGGGTCGCTTGCGTTTTTCTACACCGGCATCAAGAAGACGATGGAGTTCGAGAGCCTCCAGCTGGAAGTCAAGACGATCTCACAGGGCGAGGAGACGACGTGGAACGGAGAAGCGCTGTGCGTGCTCGTCGGCAACGTCCGACAGTTCGCCAAGAAAGGTGGACAGGCCAACGCCGAGGACGGACTGTTCGACATCGTCATCGTCGAGGAGATGCCGCCGCAGAGCGCCGTCACCGAGGCCGCCGCCCATCGGATGCTCGGTAAGGATACCGAACACGTCGTCCACCTTCAGGCGAGTCAGTTGACCGTCGAGGGGTTAAATAGCGAGACCATTGCGTTCAGTCTCGACGGCGAGGTGAGTAGCCACGACCGACTCGTTCTTCACACGGTGCCCCGGAGGCTGTCGGTCGCCGTCGGTCCGACCTACGAGGCAGACCCCGCCTGAGGGACCGTGGTAGAAGGGTGACGAAGCGGCGACGAGGCGATGAACTGACGGCGACAGAACGGCGATAAGACGCCTTAGTACCGGCACTTCGACGGGTCGTCCCTCCAAGGAGGCGCACGATACGACGCTGCGGACCGACGGGAGCCGGTCGCTGTCAATCGAGCGAGACGTACTGACCTTCCCACTCACGTCGCTCGCGGAGGCTCTCTCGTCCCTTCTCGGTGATAGCGTAGTAGTTCGTCCGGCGGTCTATCGGCCCTTTCTCCACGTAGGACTTGTTGACGAGCGTGTCGAGGTTCGGGTAGAGACGACCGTGGTTGATCTCGCCTTCGACGTACTCTTCCAACTCGTTTTTGACTTCCTGGCCGGACGGCTGTTCCTGACCAGCGATTACCCACAGCAGGTCGCGTTGAAAGCCGCTGAGGTCGTTCATACGCTACCGAACCAGATTCCTACGTAAAGTTGCTCGTAAAGTCATATTCAGTTATATGTCGTATGTTCTTATATGAAGGCGGCAGCGCCGGCGTCAACCGCCTGGAAGGAGCCGCTGACGAACGACGAGAACAGTCACCCGGTATTGACAAGCAGCACAGTCATTAGTTTCGTACAGTTCTCTCCGTGTGACTGTTGGAGAGTACCCGGTCTCGCCCGGTCCGGGTTCGGTGAGAAGCGAATTCGCGTCCACCATCTTCAGCAGTCACCCGACAGGAGTGGTGCTCAGTTCGGAACGCCGTAATGGGGGTACGGCGTCTCCGATCTCCGGTCACGCTCGGTGCACGGCATTCTCCCGAAACACCACGGAGAGACGCATCGAACGGCTCAGTCGCCCGAGACCGTCACCTCTCCGATGCCGTACTCGTCGCCCCACCGTGCGACGATAGCGACGATGAGACCGACGACGCCGAGGGCGACGACGGCGATAGAGGCGAACGCGACTCGGAAGTCGAACGTCTCGATGAGCACGCCGAAAAGCGGCGGCGCGACGGTGCTACCGACCATGATACCAATGGTGACGACGGCGAAGTTTCGTCCGAGGTCGGCGCGGGCCGAGAGGACGTCAGCCAGTTTGTCGCGGGCGGGTGTGCTCAGACTCCCGACGCTCCCGGCGACGACGGCGGTGACGATAGCCGCTGACGGCGGCAGAACGAACGACGCGAGCAGGAGGACGAACACGGCGACGAGCGCGTAACTGCCGACGATGAGCGGCGCTGGCGCGAACCGGTCCGAGAGGTCGCCGCCGACGAGCATGAACACCGCGCCGACGCCGAACATCACCGAGAGCGTGAGGCTCGCCGTCGACGACTCGACGCCGTACCCCTGTTCGAGGAGCGTGACGACGAACGAGGTAATGCCCCACATCGCCGTCGAGGCGACCAGCGCCAGCAGACCGAGCGCGAGAATCGTCGGCGAGTCGAGCAACGCCCGCGTGCCGGCGCGGAGTCGGCTCGAGAGCGACGGAGTCTGCGACCTCTCGTCGGGGCGCTCCGGCCCGTTCGGTCGACGAACCGACGCGGGGACGTATCGAAGCGAGACGACCACCGCGAGGACGGCGTACAGGAGACCGACTGCCCCGATGAGAGCGAACGCGTGGCGCCAGTTTAGCCCGTCGAGCGAGGAGACGGCGACGATGACGACGGGCGGCGCGGCGAACCCGATGTTTCCCGCGAAGCCGTGGACGCTGAACACCCGCCCGCGGTTCGCCTCGGTCGTCGCGTCCGAGAGAAGCGGGTAATGTGCCGGGTGGTGACCGGCGACGCCAACGCCGAGGAGTATCTGGCCGACGAGAAGCCACTCGAACGTCGGCGCGGCCGCGAGGACGAGTGCGCCGATGCCTCCGAGAACGAGGCAGAGACCGAGCGTGAGTGTCCGGTCGTACGTGTCGGAGAGATAGCCGAACGGGAGTTGGAACGCCGTGTTGATGAACGCCTGCGCTCCCATCGCGAAGCCGAGCGTCGCGATCGTCACGTCGAACTCCGTCGCCAACACGCCGAGAATCGGCGGGAAGAGAACAAGATGCATGTGGTTGACGACGTGCGACCCGCTCACGAGGCTCAGCACGACGAGTGCCTCTCGGGGGAGCGTCCGCAGCGAACTGAACGACACGCGGGAGTGATGACCGTCTCGGTAGTTAGTACTGCGTGAACCGGAAGGGACTGACTCGGTTAAATCGACTGCCGAGGCGGCGAAGCAGGTCGTGGACGCGGTCGAAAACGCGAGCACTAACGAGGGGATTCGCCTCCGCGTCACCCGAGAAAACGCGACGGTGAGATGCAGACGACGTCGAAGAGATCAGTTAGGGAGAAACCGTCGCCGCATTCGCTCGGAGAACCGCCGCGGAGGGCGGTACGGATTTCACGACCGGCGACGAGTGTCGGGACGGAACGTGAACGAGAGCCACCGAATCGACGTGAGCAGGGGAAGCCTCGAAGGGACGAACAGCGCGTACGTGCTCCCGAAACGCGGCGTCGTCGTCGACCCGGGACCGCCAGGCGACGACGCGTGGGACCGCCTCGTCTCCGGTATCGAAGAGACCGGACTCGAACTCCGCGACGTATCGTCGGTGCTCGTCACCCACTGGCACGTCGACCACGCGGGACTCGCGCCGCGACTCTGCGAGACGAGCGACGCGACGCTGTACCTGCACGAGAGCGACGCGGCGTTCGTCGCTGACTACGCGGCCGCGAGACGAGAGCGCGTTGACCGGGACGCCCGAAAACTGGCGGCGTGGGGCGTCCCCAATGAAACCGTCGAGTCGGTGGTCGCGGGCGATAGGCCGTCGCCGATGCCGGACGAGTATCCGGTCGAGTCGCTCGTGGACGGCGACACTGTCGTGGGCGTCGAGACGATTCACACACCCGGACACACGCTCGGTCACGCCGCGTTCGTCGCGCACGGTGACGAACGCAACGACGCTACGCTGTTCGTCGGCGACGCGGTGTTGCCCACCTACACCCCGAACGTCGGTGGCAGCGACACCCGCGTCGCCGACGCGTTAGAAACGTATCAGGGGACCCTGTCGAACCTCAGAGAACGCGCAGCGGCGTCGAGGCAAACGGAAACGGCACATCCGGGACACGGGGCAGAGCTGTCGCTCGGACCCCGCATCGACGAGATTCTGACGCACCACGAGATACGAACGGAGCGAGTGTACGACTGCGTCGAGAAGCGCGGCCCGCTCACCCCGTGGCAAGTCGCGACGCATCTGTTCGGCGAGATGTGCGGGATCCACGTCAAGATGGGCGCCGGCGAGGCGGCCGCGCATCTCTCGGCGCTGGCGGCGGCGGGACGCGTCGAACGGGTCGGTGACGAATCCGGCGACGACGAACCCGTCGTCTACGCGACCGATCCGTAGTGGGTCCAGTAAGCGGTAGCCGACGCTTCGCGCGCGAATCGTTCGAGCAGTCCCCGCGGACCACTCCTCTGAGTAGTGCGTCTGTACTCGGTCTTCGAGCCAATCGAGCTTGTCAAAGAGTACGTACAGATGGTGTTTGTCCTCGAGCGGCGTCGGTTCTACGGCCGAGTCAGCGTTCGGCGGCGGGTGGAGATGTCCAGCGGGAGCGTCCGGCTTTGGGTGTCGGTCCCAACGACACTCCCACCTCTCATCGCGTGCAACCTCCAGGTAGTGTACCGAGTACGCACCGCCTTCGAACCAGCGAACGTCGATGCGGACCTCGGTGACCGGGTCGAGTACTGCGCCTCGTCGATTCGCAGTTCGAGGACGCGCGGTGCGAGGGAGTCAGGTCTGAACCCCCAATCGACGACGAGGGGGTGGGTCGCGGCCCGCCGGGCGAGCAGTTCGAGCGTCGAGATATCGAGCGAGCCGGTCGGTCCTTCGGGGCGGTCGCTCACGTTACGCTCGCGCTCGGTCGTCGCGCATCGACTCGGCTCGCCGAACGGCCCGTTCGAGAACCGAGATGTCACGGCGGACGGTTCGCCACTCCGCGAGTTCGTCCCACCGTTCGTGCACGGATTCGGAGTCAGTGTCGGGGGTCTCGGACTCGATGACCGCGTCAGGACCGGGAACGCCGTACCGCTCTTGAAAACCGCGATCCTCGTCGATCAGTTCGTCGACCCGAGTTCGCAGTTCCGCAGGAGTGTGCTCGTGAGCCAACTGTTCGACCCACTTCCCCCGGAAGTACGGCGGATTTCGCCGGTAAGTCGCGGGCCCTGCGTCGCTTCGGTCTGCGATTCCCATCTCGGCGAGTTGCGAGAGCGCCTGGGGGGCACCGTTCTCGGAACAGTCCGCCCAGTCGGCGAACTGTCGGACGGAGGCGGGGGCGTGCGTCCCGACGAGGACGTCGTAGACGCGCTGGAATATCGTTCTCTCCTGTTTCCACCGCTCCCGCGCGTTTCCCTCCGGGGTCGGCGCTCGGTCATAACTGTGTCTCGGTTAACTAAATTCACATATATTTCTAGTAGCTCAGATATCTTCGCTACCGTCGGTCATCCACCGGGGCGAACTTCACGCCGTACCGCGGAACTCCTTCCTGTTCGTACAGTCTCCGAACGACCGCACGAACCTCGTCGTCGAGTTCGACGGTTCCAGCGTTGGCGTCGGTCAGTTGCACCGGGATCGTCACGGATTCCCCCTTGTGTTCCAGTTCCACGATGGCGACGTCGTACGCGCCGTCGCGTCGCTGCTGCTCGGCGAACTCCGGCGGCGCGCCGCCGTGACCGATGGAGGTGGCCGCGCGGACGGTTCCAGTTCGAGGGAGTTCGACGCGCTCGAACTCGATGCGACGGTGGCAGTTCCGACACGCGCCCTCCGGCGGGAACGTGAGCGCCTCGCACTCAGGGCACCGCCCGGCCGCGAGTCGGTAGCGTTGGTCGAGCGACCGCTGCCACGCCGGGAGGCTGACGTGCGCGCCGCCGCCGGCGACGTCGACGGTGCCGATATAGCCGCGTTCGCGGAGATATTCGGGGTAGGTGACCGAGATGCCGCCGTCGAGTTCGGCGTCAAACCCGCTGTCGACGCGGCCCTCGAACAGCATCGCCGTCGCCCCGCCGCCGCTGCCGAAGAAGACGGCGAGCGTTCGGTCGTCATCCTCGGCGGCATCGAGCGCGGCAGCCAGTCCGAGCGGGACGCCCGCCGCCCCCGCGTCGCCGATTCGGTCGACGACCGTCCCGCGAGCGAGCGTTTCGCGGGGTATCGAGAGGTCACCGGTCGCGCGCGAGGGCATCCGGGCGTCTGGTTGGAACACAGCCGCGCCGTCGACGTCTGTGATATCGACGTCGAGTCTATCGGCGGCGTCCGGGTCCGCACCGAGGCCCTCGACGGCGCTCGTCACGCTCTCTCGAATCGCGCGTCGCTCGTAGCTGGTGATGTCGAGTCCGGTCAGTTCGTCGCTGCCGCGTTCGCGGTAACTGATGCCCGCGAGTTCGTCGACGTGACTGGTCGAACCCAAACGTTCGACGGACCCACTCTCCGCGAGGAGAAACGCCGCGGCCCCGGCACCAAACGGGTGGTCGGCGCTCGCCGGGTCGCCGCGCGGGAGGTCGGCGGCGACGACGAGGGCGGGACCCTCGGCGTCGAACCCCGAGTCGAGGGCCTGTGCTCCCGCGAGCGTGCTTTGCGTGAATGTCCGTATCGAAGTCGACGTCGGAAGTCCGAGCGCGCGGACGAGACGCGGCGCGATCTCCTCGGCGTCGAGCGGCGGCGTCGTCGTCGCGAGACAGACCGTCGAAACGTCGTCAGGGTCGAGGCTGCTACGAGAGAGCGCGGACTCCGCCGCCGCGACCGCAAGCGTCAGCGCGTCCTCGTCGACCGTCGGGACGGTCTTCGACTCGATTCCAGCGCCCGAATAGCGACCCCACACGTCGGCGACCTCGTCTGCCGAGATTCGGAGTCGCGGGAGCGCGACGCCGACGGCGTCGATGGCGTTCATCGCTCCCCTCCGCTCGACCGCTCGAACAGATGGACCGTCGCGCCGCCGCCGCTCCCGCCGACGTTGTGTGCGAGACCGTATCTCGGACTCTCGACCTGCGTGTGCGCCTCGCCCCGGAGTTGCTCGAATAGTTCGACTATCTGGCCGGTCCCGGTCGCGCCGATGGGGTGGCCCTTCGATTTCAGCCCACCGGAGGTGTTGACTGGGAGTCGACCGTCGGGATCGGTGACGCCCTCGCGGAGCAACCGTCCGCTCTCGCCGGGGTCACAGAAGCCGAGATCCTCGTAGGCGACGAGTTCGGCGATGGCGAAGCAGTCGTGGACCTCCGCGATGTCGACGTCGGTCGGACCGATGCCGGCCTCGCCGTAAGCGCGTTCAGCGGCGCGGCGACTCGCGGGGATGCTCGTGAGCGTGTCGCGCTGGAAGAGACCGACGTGTCCGCTCGACGCGCCCATCCCAGCGACGCGAACCGGGTCGTCGCTGAGTTCGAAGGCCGCCTCCTCGCCGGCGACGATGACGGCGCTCGCGCCGTCGGTCGTCGGACAGCAGTGGTAGAGATTGAGCGGGTCGGCGACCGTCGGAGCGGCCATCGCGTCTTCGAGCGAGCACTCGAAGCCGAGGTGGGCGTTCGGGTTTCGCGCGCCGTTGGCGTGGTTCTTCACGGCCACACGCGAGAGATCCTCCGTCGTCGTCCCGTACTCGTTCGTGTGGGCGCTCGCCATCTGCGCGTAGACGCCCGAAAACGTCGTCCCCGAAAGTCGCTCCCACTCGGTTTCACCGCTCACGCCGAGCCACCACTTCGTGTGGTCCGAACTCGTGTCGGTCATCACCTCGTAGCCGCCGGCCAGCGCGATGTCGGCCAGTCCCGCTCGAACCGCCGCGACGGCGCTCCGAAACGCGTACCCGCTGGCGGCGCAGGCGTTCTCGATGCGAGTCGTCGGAACGCCATGGAGACCGACGTGTTCGGTCACCGCCGGGCCGCTCAATCCGAGTTGTCGGCCACCGACGCCGAGGGTGCCGACGAACGCCTCGTCGATTCGCTGCGGGTCGAGTTCCGCGTCGACGCTCGCCGTCGCGCGGTCGAACGCCGTCTCGAACAGGGACCGATAGCTCTCGTCCGGGAACGACCCGAACGGCGACTGCCCCGCCCCGACGACGTACACGTCTGTCATGCCCCGAGAAGGGAGCGAGAGCGAGAAAAAACCATAGGACGAGGCGCCGGTCGCTGGCGCCGGAATCTCCGACCGATGTTCCGGCAGCCACGTTTAACACCGACCGCTCGGTGCACTCTGCATGGTACGCACCGAAGTCGACGGTCGGACTTGGACGCTCACGTTCGACCGACCTGAGGCACGCAACGCGTTCACCGAGTCAACGGCACGGGAGTTGGTCGCCGCGCTCGGAGAGGCGGCGGACGACGACGCGCGGGCGGTCGTCCTCACCGGCGAGGGCAAGGCCTTCAGCGCGGGCGGCGACCTCGAAGCGATGCGCGACCGCGAGGAGACGCCCGCCGAGGCGTACGAACGGGTACAGGAGACACTCAACGCGGTCGTCGAGGCGATTTTAACGGCTCCGTTTCCAGTCGTCTCGAAGGTCAACGGCGACGCCGTCGGCGCGGGGACGAACGTCGCCGCAGCCTGTGACTTCGTCGTCGCCGACGAGGGGGCGCGGTTCGGAGAAGTGTTCGTCAACGTGGGGCTCATCCCCGACAGCGGTGGCACCGTGCTTTTGCCACAGTTGGTCGGCCTCCGGCGGGCGAAGGAGTTGACGATGACGGGGCGACTGTTCAATGCCAAGGAGGCGCGGGAGATGGGCCTCATCAACGAGGCCGTCGAGAGTGGAGAACTCGACGCGGCCGTTTCCGAGCTCCTGGAGACGCTCGCGTCGAAGCCGACCGAGACGCTCGCGCTGATAAAACAGGGACTGCACGAGAACGTCGGCCGACCGTTCCGCGACGGGTTGGAGCGGGAAGCACATCTGCAGGTACAAGCGTACGCGACTAACTCGCACGCGGAGGGAGTCGACGCGTTCTTGGAGGGTCGGTCGCCGGATTTCGAGTGAGGAGCGTACGAAGGGGCTAGTGGCCCGTATCCGTTCAGACGAACGACTCGAACTTCTTGTCGTTCCCCGTATCGGGGAGGTACTCGACGATACTGCGGTGCGCGCCGACCTCCTCGATGAGCGTCTGGAGCGCGTCGACGACGGTGGCGATATCCCGGTTCAGTTCGTGTTCGCGGTACGTTCCGCCGCTCTGTCCGCGGTGCTGCTTGTGCGAGACCGTGAGGTTGAGAATCTCGAAGTCGGAGAGGAATCCACGGATACGGCGCGCAGTTCGGGGTTCGCGCCGGGAGTGGTGACAGAACTCCTTGTAGCGCTGGTAGACGATGCGCGAACGCGCCGGCGACTCGCCTTTCGCGCTGAGCGTCGTCAGCGCGTACAGCGTCAACTGCTCGTGTTCGGTGAGATCGCGCATGATGTCCATGCTCTGCTGGGCCTCGAGTTTCTCCTGGGCGCGCCGGACGTGGTCTGTCGTCACCTTGGTCGCCTTCTCCGTTCGCGCCAAGTCCCCCGCTTTCCTGAGCAGCGTGATGGCGCGGCGCGCGTCGCCGCCGTCCTGTCGGCCGTGAGCGGCGCATAGTGAGAGCACGCCGTCGTCGAGCGCACCCTCGTAGAAGGCGATATCGGCGCGCTGTTCGAGCACTTTCCGGAGTTCGCCCGCGTCGTACGGCGGGAACGAGATTTCGGTCTCGCAGAGCGACGACTGCACCTTCGCGTCAAGGCGCTCGCGAAACGTCGAGTCGTTGGAGATGCCGATGAGACCGAGTTGGATGTTGTCGATGTACCCGTTGTTGTCCGCCCGCGTGATCTGATAGAGGAACGTGTCGTCGCGGATGTGATCTATCTCGTCGAGGACGAGGAGCACCGTCCCCGTGAGGTCGTTGAGTTCGTTCCACAGCAGGCGGTACACCTTCGACTGCGGATGACCGGTTTCGGCGATGTGGTGTTCGGGTTCGCGGAGCTCGTTGATGAGCCGAATCGCGGCCTGATAGCTGGTGCTTAACCCGTCGCAGTTCATGTCGACGACGGTGAGTTCGACGTCGTAGAACTCGGCTGACTCCGCGAGGTCGTTCAAAAGAAAGTTCGTGACGGCAGTCTTTCCAACACCCGTTTTCCCGTAGATGAAGATGTTGTCGGGGTACTCGCCGTTTATCACAGGTTGTAGCGCCGCCTCGTACGCCTCGGTTTCGTCGTCGCGGCCGACGATGTCGTCCGGAACGTACTCCACCTTCAGCGTGTTCCGCTGTTTGTACAGCGTGTCGTCCGGTTGGAATCGCGGGGTCATCTGAGTCGGCCTCCGGTGAGAGAAGCCGTGGTTCGAGACTTAGTTGTTTCGACCATCGTTTCCACTGTTTCCAGTATAGCTCCCCCTCGGCTCTCTTTCCGCTAATCGGTTTACACCCCTCCGTTTCCAGTAAACCCGGACAGAACGTTCGAAGAGCCGGTGAGAGCAGCGATATCAGTTCTCACGAGTAGGGTAGCTGCGCAGTTCGAATCGATTGGACGAACGCGGACAATCGGCGTTAGACGTAGATCGGCAAATACAGACAGTCGGCGATGAGGCGAACGCGATTGCCGTTGAGAAACAGCAAACGAATAGAAATTGTATTGAGACTGAATACTGTGGCTGAAAATCAGTCTGGCGGGTTTTAACTCCCACGCTGACCGTAAGACCCCGGTATTTCCAGTAAATCTGTCGCGTCACATTCTTTCGAGATGACCGCTCGAACACAACTGCCCGCTTCCAGTATTTCCAATAAAGTAACATTAATATAGTATGGCACCCCCAGAATTTCCAGTAAATGCGCAGGAAATTTCGAACCGCGAGACTAAAGCGAGGTCGATCTCGTAAGACGGACCTGACACCCTCCCCCCATCGTTTCCAGTAAAGGAGGTTCCGAGAGTGGGGGAGGGGTAAGACGGGTATCTATTCCTAGCGAAACATTGATTATCTTGTCTACTTAATTGGTCCGTAGGCTCGAAATCGAGTCGAAAGAAAAAGACAGTCGTTTTTCTTTGAGTTCACGAATTGCGTGAGAGTATCGTCCTTGCTTCCTCCCCCACCTTTTCAGCTCCGTTTTACTGGAAACGGTGGGGAGGGTGTGTCCGTCCACATCCACCGTCCAACAACTTGTTAGCGTATTAGTGGAAACGATGGGGGTCCCGTCTGTCAGAAGCACATCTCGACGGCAGAGCCAGCGCCGTACTGTCCGTGTGACAGCATACTCTCTGCAAAGAATAGCTTCGTGAACGTTGATTGGGCTATCTACTGTACCTTCTTTGATGAGTTCAACCGATCCGCAAGGACTGCAAGCGTTCCCCGACGAACTCTCCAGTCGTGAATCGTGGCTCGAACCGTTCGGGTGGTACCAAAAGATGCGAGACGAGGCGCCCGTTCGATACGATGCGTCCCGCGGGTCGTGGGACGTGTTTCGTTACGACGACGTGAAACGAATTCTCGACGACGACGAGACATTCTCGGCCGACCCCGAGCGGGCGAACGATTACATCGAACCCGAAACCGAGGGCGAGGGGCTGATTCTTCAGACGATGCTGTTCGAGGATCCGCCGAGACACGACGTTCTCCGGAGCGTCGTCGAAGAACCGTTTCGATCGCGCGCAATTCGACAACTCGAACCGCGAATACGGGAGTTGACCGCGAATCTGCTGGACGATGCACTCAGCAATTCCGACGGATCCAGCAATTCCAGCGGCCCCGACAAGGAGATGGACGTCGTCGGCGACATCGCTTACCCGCTCCCGGTGATGGTCATCGCCGAGCTGCTCGGCGTTCCGGTCGAGAAACGCGACCAGTTCAAAACGTGGTCGGACACGTTGGTCGAGGCCGCGAGCGACGACGTGGACACCAAAGCGTACATGGATGATCAGCGACAGGTCCAGATGGAGATGGCGTGGTACTTCCTCGAACTCATCGAGGAACGTCGCGAGAACCCGCGTGACGACCTTGTCTCGCGAATCGCCACCGCCGAACTTGACGACGGGTCCCAGCTCGCTCGCGAGGAAGTTCTCGGCACGTGTATCCTCCTACTCGTCGCGGGGAACATCACGACGACAAATCTCATCACGAACGCCGTCCGCTGCTTCGACGAGACGGACTCCTTCGAGACCGTCCGCGGCGACGACCGGGCGCTCGCGACGACCATCGAGGAGGTGCTCCGCTACCGTTCGCCCGTTCAGGCAATGACGCGCGTCGCCAAGTCGGACGTGACAGTTCACGACGCGACCATCGAGGAGGGCGACCGCATCGTCGTCTGGCTCGGATCGGGAAACCGCGACGAGCGCAAGTTCGACGACGCCGAAACGTTCCTCGCCGACCGAGCGCCGAACCAACATCTCGGCTTCGGCCACGGCACACACTACTGTCTCGGCGCGCCGTTGGCTCGTCTCGAAGCCAAAGTCGTCCTCTCGGAACTCCTCGACCGAGCGATGGACCTCCGAGTGACCGAAACGGAACTCTCGCCGACGCGGAGTTCGTTCATCTACGGCGTCGAGTCTCTCCCTGTCGCGTTCGAGACGCGCTAAAGCGCACGTAAAGGGGACGATGACCACACCGGTGGCGGTGAACGAGACGGCGAGTTCACTCCAGCGACAGCGAGAACCCCCACGTCGCCTGTTGCTGGGACTCCATCGACTCCGAGAGGACGTTGTACGTCGCCTCGAAGCGGAACTCGCCGACCGGAAGGCAGGCGTCCTCGCCAGGCGTCGCGTAGAGGTTGACCAGTTTTGCGGTCGACTCTCCGGGTTCGAGGGCGACCGTCCGGTACTCTTCGGTGACCGCAATCGATTCGGCGAGACGCCAACATCCCGCTTCGGCGTCGTACTCGCCGTCGGCGGGGAGGAGTATCAACTCGCCGTCCGTATCCGAGACGTACTGGAAGAACACGTCGCGACCTTCCCCGATTCCGACCGTGCGGTCGCTCTTGTTGGTCACCGTCACGCGGAGTTGCGGGGGGTGGTCGTCAGTCGCGACGGCCTCGGTCAGTTCGACGCTCGGGACGACGGGTAACTCCGGGGACTCGTCGGTGTTCGAGAGGACGGCTCCCGGACCGCCGGTTCCTTCGGGGCGCGTGCCGCCCGCGCCTCCAGAGTCGTTGCCGTCGGTCGGGAGACCAGAACCGTCACCGTCGCCTCCGGAATCCGAACCGTCACCGCCGTCCGGGGTGCCCGAGTCGTCGCCCCCCGGGTTCGCTGCGTTCGACGTACAACCGGCGATCGTCGAAATCGAGAGCACGCCGGCAGCCTTCAGCATCGTTCGTCGCGTCGGGGACATACAGACAGATTGTCTGACGAGGTGATAACAGCGTGGTAAGCACAAACGCTCGTTTGAGTGTTCGACTCTCCGGTAGGACGAATCTCCGTCGATCGCCGCCAGGGACATTTCGGGCACTAAAATTAGGAAAATTATAGTGTACATTTATTTTAACTATCCTATTCACCAACTTATTATCGAAATCATTGGGAGAAAAGAAACTATTTATATCGTGCTTTCAGATGAACGAACAGAATGAATTTCCAGCGCGACTTCGCCTCTCCCGCAGTGACGGTCGCGCTCGTTTTCGCCCTCCTCACCGTGGCGGGTGCGCCGGTCGCCGCGAGCGCAGTCCAGGACCGAGACGAGCGCGCCGTCCACACAGATGACCGCGGCGTCACCTCTCAGCAATCGACCGCACAGAACGCAACAACCACCGCCGACGCGAACGATGACGCCGACGAGTCGAGCAAATCGAACGAATCGAACACCACACAGACCGTCTCGTCGCCGACTACTACTCCTGCTCCGACGCCGACTACAACCCTCACTCCGAATCCGACCCCCGACGGAGGGATCGCAGGCGAGACGAGTTTCGAGATTTCGTCGCTCTCTGCGCCGACGACGGTTCGGCGCGGCGATCGAATCAGCGTAGGTGCTACAGTGACTAACGGTGGCGCGTCGAGCGGTGCGGAACGCGTCAACTACTCCTTCGGCGGGGCGGTCGTCGCTACCCAGCGAGTGACGCTCGACGCGGGCGAATCCACCCGCGTCACGTTCCGGTCCTCGCTCTCGGAAATCGAACAGCGCCGCGGGTCGGCCGTCCCCGGAAGCTACGTCCACGGCGTCCGGAACGAGACGGGCGACGGCGCCGCCGCGCGCGTTCGAGTGACCCCGAACGTCGACTTCACGGTCCAGACGTTCGACGCCCCCACGGAGCTCTCGCATGACGAACCGTATATCGTCCTCGCCACGGTCGAAAACCCCGGCGACACGACGATTACGAGGACCGTGGCCTACGAGTTCGACGGTTCCGAAATCGGCGAGAAGACCGTCACCGTTGACGGCGGGAAGCAGCGACAGGTCGCGTTCAAGATTGCGCTCGCCGACGTCGAGGCGGCGGTCGGTCCGGTCGCCGACGGGACGACGCACAACCACGGCGTCGTCACCGGCGAGTCGAGACGAGGCGGGGAGGTTCGCATCGTCGAAGGGCCGAGCGCCGACGCGTCGACGCTCGCAGTCGAGGACCTCCAGGCGGAAAATGACATCCGACCGGGCGAGATGGTGTCGGTAAACATGACCGTCCGCAACGTCGGGTTGAGCGACTTCGAGGGACAGCTTTCGTACCGACTCGACGACGCTATCGTTGCCACCGAGTGGGTCCACGTCCCCATCGGTCAGCAGCGGACGGTCCAGTTTCGGCTGAGTTACGCCGACGTCGAACGTGCCGCGGTCCCGCTGTCGTCGCGCGACACGACTCACGGCGTCTGGGTCGGCGACGAGTCGCTACGGACCCGTCCGGTCACGGTCCACGCATCCGTGGAGACGCCGACGGAGACGCCGCCGGCGGCGACGTTCACACCTGCCGGGAGTTCGACACCCGACTCGTCGGGTTCCGCGTCGTCGGGTGACGGCGAGTGCCGGCGCGGGTTCTTCAGCGAGTGCGGCGGGACGGCGATGGACGAGACGACGCTCACGCTCGTCGGTATCGCCACGTCGGTGCTCGGAATCGTCTACGAGATGCTCAAGAGTCGATAACCATGTCACGAGGACTTCCAGCCGCCTGGAGCGCACTGTTCGGTCTCCCGTTGGTCGTCGTCGGCGGCTACATCTACGGGTTTCAGTCACAGTACCCGCTCGTCGAGGGGCAGGCGACGGCACCGCCGATAGCCGGCGTTTTACTCGCGGCGTTCGGCCTGTTCGTCTGTGGACTCGGAACCTACGTCCAGTTCGTCGGCGCGCCGCCCGCGCCCACGATGCGGGCGAGCGAGACGTTCGTCGACGACAGAGACCCCGCCCAGCGAAACGCGCTGGCGCAGGCGTTCGCCTCCGTCCCCTTCCTCGCCAGCGGCATCGCCCTACTCTACTTCACCGCGTATCCGCTCGTCTATCCGACTCTCACGCTTGCGCTCGGTCTCTACCTCTTTTCGACCGGTATCCTCCGTTACTGGCGGAACACGCTTACAACGTATCTCGTCACTAACCAGCGCGTGATAGAGGAGTATCGTTTCCTCTCGCTCGTCAGAAACGAGCTGTCGTTGGAGAAAGTTCGCGCCGTCGAAGAACGTCGTTCGATGCGGGAGTCGATAGCCGGTCTCGGGAGCGTCCACGTTAGGGCGGGGGCTTCCGGCGGTCTCACCGTCACCATCAACGACGTTTACGACTCCACGAAGTTCGCGGACGTGATTCGCGCCCAACTCGGCACCGAGGAATCGTCGGAGAACGGCGATGTCCTCGTTACGAACGACAATGCGGAACACCCTAACACGGAACTCCACGATGGCACCCCCGAAACGATTCGATTCGACGGTACCGAGACGAACGATACTCGGGGGATGAACGACGAGTACGGCGCTATCGCTGACGCAAAGACGAACACGTCGGAAACCGAATCCGAAGACGTCCACGACTCACCTCCTGCCGATCGACGTTTCGATTTCGACGGTGACGTTCGAGAGACCCGACGCGAAGACCACGTCGTCGCCGAGCGTGCGAACCGAGTCGACACTACCGATGTTGGCGACGAGGTCGATAGCGTCGACGCCGACGACACGACGAAGCAGCCTCGAAATCAGTAGACAGTTTCGACTCGGAACGATTCGTTTCTCGCTCCTCGTTTGTGTTCGTGGTCGTCACGCTTCGATCGTCAATATCGCCAAATATGCGTTTAAAAGTGGGCGGGGAGTGTCAGTACAAGAATCTAACCAAAAACAATAACTAACGCCTAGCAAAATTTTAGTCGCACGATAGTCATCAACTTGTCGGCGCTTGTTCTTCGACGCTTTCCGTAGTTACGCCGTTCGGGGTCGAGTACGAGGTACGTCGGTATTCTTTGAGAAGCGATAATACGGTGCACTATTCACTCCCATCACTCTCAACGATTTATAAGTTTATAATTGAATAAACTTAACTTTCGTTGCTTCCGTTCTGGTTTACTTGCAGTGCAGCATCCTCGTCTGCTTCGTGTGTCTGTCGTACCGTCTGGTCTACGAACGGAGAACCGAGATCATTGTTAACATGTATCGTATACGCCTGCTCGAGATGCTCTCCGACTGGAACAGCAGTCCACGAATTTCGACGGCTTTTACCTACCGTTAACTCGACGCAACACTCCTGTGAAAAACGGCTATCTCCGAGTCGTGCTTCTCCCGGAGAAAGGCGGCGACATCGTCTCTCTACGCGACAAGCGGACCGACGTCGATGTTCTCTGGCACGCACCCCACAACTGGAGTGCGCCGATCGCGCGCTACGTCCCCTCGGAGCAAAACTCGACGTGGAAGGACCACTATCCAGACGGCTGGAAAACAAACCTACCGAACGCCGGAGACAGACACGAGATCGCCGGCAGTGCGTACGGACTTCACGGCGAGAGCGCGTTGCTTCCCCGGGACGCGTCAGTCATCCGCGCGGACGACGAAGCGGTAACGGTCCGACTCGAAGTCGAACTCGTTCGCTACCCGTTCACCGTCGAACGCGAACTCACGCTTCGCGCCAATGAGTCGCGGCTGCGTATCTCGGAAAGCGTAACAAACTACAATAGAGTTGAACTCAATTGCGATTGTCAGCAGTATATCGAGCTTTGTCCCCGCTTCTCACTCCCGGCGAGCGGTTGGACGTGCCCGCTCGTCGCGGCGTCGTCGAGGAGTACAACGACGAGTTCCCGAATCGTCGGCTGCAGAGCGGAGCTGAGTTCGAATGGCCGAACGCACCCAGTCACGACGGAGGCGACATCGACCTCGCGACCGATATTCCTTGCCAGAACGCCGAGATTCACGACCTCGCGTACGCCATCGACCTGACCGAGGGGTGGTACGCGCTCACCACTCCGGTACTCGACCTCGGGTTCGCGCTTCGGTTCCCGATCGACCCGTTCGAGTCTCTCTGGTACTGGCAACCGTTCGGCGGCTATACGCCGAGTCACCGTTTTGGAATCGAACCTACAACGTCGGCCTCGAACCGACGACGGCGTACCCGGGCGACACCGACGGTCGGCGTGCGACCGGCACGATGAAGACGCTCGTCCCCGGTGAAACCGTCGAAGCCGAATTCGTCGCCGCGACGTACGGGGGACTCTCCGCGGTCGATTCAGTCTCTTCCAACGCCATCGTAGAGGGAACCGAACGCTGATACCGCTCTCACTGTGTCGTTGTTCGCCTCCGAACCACTCGAGGCCGAGCGACTGCTCGTCTTCCAGCAGCACCTTTCATTACCGATGCCAATAGAGATGCTGGCGAAAGCCGAGCCATGGAGTACGAATCCACAATCTACGACGAGTTGGGCGTCCCGAACGTGGTCAACGCGGCGGGCACGAAGACACGTATCGGCGGAAGTCGAATCCGACCGGAAGCGGTCGAAGCGATGAGTCGGGCGGCGGAGGCGTTCGTCCGTCTCTCAGACCTCCAGGTTCGAGCGGGTGAACTCATCTCCGAGGTCACCGGAGCGGAGGCCGGCTACGTCGGCAGCGGCGCGGCCGCCTGCATGACGCTCGCCGCGGCGGCGGCTATCGCCGGCGACGACTTGGGCACGATGGCCAGACTCCCCGAAACTGAGGGAATCCCGAACGAAATAGTGATGCCGCGCACCCACCGAAACGGCTACGACCACGCGTTCCGTGCGGCGGGCGCACGAATTGTCGACGTCGGCAACAACGACAACTACCTCGGAACGGGGTCGAACAGCACCGAACCGTGGGAGATAGCTGACGCCATCACCGACCAGACGGTCGCCGTTGGCTACATGCAGAAGGTGTTCAGTACGCCGCCGCTGGAGGACGTCGTGGAGGTCGCCCACGCCCACGACATCCCGGTCATCGTCGACGCTGCCGCTGAAGTTCCGCCGCGGGAGAACCTCTCGGCGTTCATCGAGGCGGGCGCGGACATGGTCGTCTTCAGCGGCGGAAAGGCCATCCGCGGGCCGCAGACGACGGGTATCCTCGCGGGCAAGCGCGAGTACATCCGCTCGGCGGCGCTCCAGCATCTCGACATGCACGTTGCCGAGTCGGTCTGGGAACCGCCGACGGAGCTGTTCGACAAGGACGCGCTCGACGGGGTTCCTCGACAGGGAATCGGGCGACCTCTGAAGGTCGGCAAGGAGGAACTCGTCGGTCTCATCGCGGCACTGGAAGCGTTCATCGACGAAGACCAGGACGCGCTCTCCGCCGAGTGGAACAATCGACTTGACATCATCGACGCGGGACTTGCGGACCTCCCCGGCGTGACGACGACCAGAGCGCCCGGCGGAAAACTGATGGTCGCCCCCGAAGTGTACGTCGAAATCGACCCCGAGACGGCCGCGCTCGACGCGGTGGAACTCGTCGGTGCGCTCAGGAAAGAGAACCCCCGAATCTTCGTCGGCTCCGACGACCTCCTCGACGGCGGGTTCACTATCAACCCGATGTGTCTTTCCGACGACGGGGCGGATTATGTCGTCGAGCGGATTCGAGAGTACCTCGCGTAGTCGTTCGCTTGTCGGGACGTTCGACCGACGAGACGCTCTACTGCCGAATCACTCGACCGTCGCGACGACCTCGATTTCGACGCCGATGTCGATGGGGAGGTCGGCGACTTCGACGGCGCTTCGAGCGGGGTACGGGTCGCTCATGTACTCGCCGTACACCTCGTTGATGGCGTCGTAGTTCGCCATGTCCGTGACGAACACCGTCGCCTTCACAACGCTGTTGAGCGAACTCCCTCCGGCTTCGAGGACGGCGGCGACGTTGTCGAGCGTCTGTGCGGTCTGTTCGCAGATATCGTCGCTGACGACGTCTCCGGATGCTGGGTCGACGGGTCCCTGTCCCGAGACGAAGATGCGGTCGCCGTCTCTGATCGCCTGCGAGAACGGGCCGATGCTGGCGGGTGCTGCGTCCGTGCGTATCTCTTCCATGCGTCGTTCGTGAGGAACACCGCCGCACTCTTAGTGGTTTCTCCGGTGTCGCCCGTCGCGTGGGTTCCTCACGTCGCGTCCGCCGCGACAGTTAACACCCGTCCACCCGAACCGGTTTTCGAACCCACAGATGAACCTCATGCGTCTACTGGACGAATTACGCGTGCTGAGCCAGAACGGGCTGAAGTACGCCGACGACCCCTACGACGAGGAGCGGTACGAGCGGATACTCGAACTCACGTGTCAATACTACGGTGACGCGCTCGAACTGCCGGCTACGGACGTCCGCGAGCGCTTCGATGCCGAACTCGGCCACGTAACGCCGAAAGTCGGCGCGGAAGCGGCGGTGTTCGACTCCACAGGACGCATTCTGCTAATGCGCCGTACCGACGACAGCACGTGGTGTCTCCCCTGCGGATGGGTCGACCCGAACGAATCGCCCGCCGAGACGGCAGTCCGCGAGACGCGCGAGGAGACCGGACTCGACGTTTCGGTGACCGAACTAGTCGACGTGTACCACCACCCGCCCGACGACCGATTCGGTCCACACGGTCGTATCGACGTCCTCTATCGGTGTGTGGTCGACGACGGAGCGCTCGAACTCTCGCACGAAGGGGAGGCGCTCGATTACTGGGAGATAGACGACGTTCCAGTCTGGCACAAAGCGCACGAGACGTACGCTCGCGACGCCGCCTGTGCGTCTCCCGAGACGGCAACCGAGTCAACCGACCCGTAGCGAACTCTCCGAACCGAACGAGCAGCGCGGAGTGTATCGGGCAGAACGGCTATGTGGGTAGCTCTCAACCTCAATGGTAAGATGGTTCGACCGGCGATTCAGCTGTACACGCTCCGCGAGTTTGAGGAACCGCTGACCGAAACGCTCCACCGGCTCACCGACACAGTCTACGAGGGTGTCGAGTTCACCGGATTCGGCAATGAGTCGCCCGAAGCGATCGCCGACGCGCTCGACGATACGGGGCTCGAACCCGTCGGCGCGCACGTCGGTTTCGACGTGCTCGAAACCGACTACGAGGCGACTGTCGAGGCGTACCGAACGCTGGGATGCGACCAGATCGTCGTCCCCACCTACGGCGAGGAGGGGTTCACCTCCGCCGACGCAATCTCTGACACCGCCGAGGAACTGTCCGCGCTGGCCGACCGCCTCGCGGCTGACGGGTTCGAGGCGCACTACCACAACCACGCCTACGAGTTCGCGGCGCTCGAAGAGACGTTCGACACCGCCTACGACGCGTTTGCCGCGCGGACGGACGACCGGCTTGGATTGGAGTTTGATGTCGGACTCGCGCGTCACGGCGGTGTCGATCCGGTGCGGTACCTCGACCGCTACGCCGACCGAATCTCGCTCGTCCACCTGACGGACACGATTCCCGGCGGCGACGACACGCTCCACGTCGACCTCGACGGGGGCGTCGTGGACCTCGACGCCTGCGTCCGGGCTGCTGCCGCCGGAGAGGCCGATTGGCTCATCCACGAGAACGGGTTGACGACCGACCCCGCGGCGACACTCGAATCGAGTTCTCCCCGTCTCCGAGAACTCCTCGACGCGGCCTGAGCGCCCGCGCAGTCTTTCGGTCACAATACTTATCATCAGCGCAGCGGGACCTACGCGTATGCAACGCATCGTCGTGGTCGGCGCCGGGGCGGCGGTGCAAGCGCACGCCGAACGGTACGAGCGCTTCGACGACGCAGCCGTCTACGGCGTCGTTGGAGGCGCCGCCGAGTCGGGCGACGGCGGTTCTGATTTCGAGAGCGTCGACGCGCCGAGCTACGACTCGCTCTCGGGCGCGCTTCGAGACGACGACGTTGACGGCGTCGACATCTGCGGCCCGGGTTCGACTTTCGGCGACGCGCTCGAAACAGCGCTCAACGTGGGGATACCGACCCGCTGCGACCCACCGTTCGCCCTCGACGATGCGACGTACGACCGCGTCGTCTCGCTGGCAGCAGAGAGCAACGGCTGGATACTGTCGCACTCTCCGCACCGCTTCTCGCGGCTGTACGACCGCCTCCACTCGGCGATCGAGTCGGGCGGTATCGGTTCGATAGGCGTCGCGAGAATCGAACGAACCGCGCCGTTCTGCGGTCCCGGATGGAACGTCTCCTACGATGGCGTCTCCGCCATCGAGAGTCACGTGGACGCGCTCTGTGCCGTCCTCGCCCACGACGTGGACGTCCTCGAGTGGACGTTCGGGCCGATAGAGCGGGTGTTCGTCCGGATGCGGACGAGCGCGCGGTGCGATCATGCCCATGCCGTGTTCGCGTTTCGAGAGGGTGGGCGGGCGACCGTCGAGACGCGGTGGCATCGAAATGAGCCGCCCGACCCGCGCGTCAACGTTGAGTACAGCGGCAATCACGGGCGTCTCGACTTCGACGAGAGCGACGCATCGACAGCGCTTCGGGAAGACGGAGCGTCGCTCGCTGTCGACCCACCGGAGGACGACTGTCGCGGCCGCGCGCTCCGGTCGTTTCTCGACCATCTGCGGGACGCCGACCTGCCCCCGTCGGACGTCGCGCCGACGACTCCCTCTCGGGTCGTCGCCGCGGTCCGTCGGTCGGCCGACGAGGACATCCCGGTCACACTCGCGGAGGGGTCGCCGTGACCGTCCGCGTCGGCATCTGTTCGACCGCCCACGTCAACGCCGAGGTGTACGCGGCGCTGCTGTCGAAACTCCCGGCAGTCGACCTCGTCGGTATCTCGGGCCAGAACCCCGAGCGCGCGCAGCAACGGGCGAACGCCGTCGGAACGTCAGCGATGCCACACAGCGAATTGATGCGAACGGCCGACGGCGTCGTCGTCTGCTCACCGACGGCCGCCCACGAGGAATTGATAGAACTCGCGCTGCAACACGACGTCGCCGTGCTCTGCGAGAAACCCCTCGCGACGTCGTTGGCGGCGGCGAAGTCGATTCAGGACCGCTGCGAGGAGCGCGACGTCGTCACCGGAATGGCGATGCCCCTGCGCTACAGTCGCCCGATGCGGCGACTCAAGGAGCGTTACGAAGCGGGCGCCGTCGGCGAACTCCTCGCCGTCTCGGGCGTCAACCGCGGCCGGATGCCCGGCGGTTGGTTCGTCGACCCTGAACTGGCCGGTGGCGGTGCTATCGCCGACCACACCGATCACATCGTCGACGTGGTCCGGTGGATCACCGGCGAGGAGGTTCGCGAGGTGTACGCCGAGACTGACACGCGGTTCTACGATATCCCCGTCGAGGACGTGAACTTGCTGTCGATGACGCTTTCGAACGGCGCATCATTCTCTCTCGACGGGTCGTGGAGTACGCCGCAGAAGAACCCCTTCTGGGGCGACGCTAGCGTCGAACTCGTGGGGTCGGAGACGACGCTGTCGGCGGACTGCTTCGGCTACCGCTACAGCCACGTCCGAGACACCGGTCACGGCGGACACAACGAGTCGATTTACTGGGGCGCAGACCCGAACAACGCGCTCCTCCGCGATTTCGTCGCGTCGATACGCGGCGAGTCGACGGTCGCAACGTCGCTCGACGACGCCGTCCAGACGGCGGCCGTGATAGCCGCGGCATACGAATCGGTCGAGCGAGGGGAACCGGTCGAAGTCACGTACTGAGTCGTCTCCTCCGTCCTGTGATCGTCTTTCGTTGCTCCTCGCTTCGACCTCCGATTCGGCGCTCTCAGCTCGTCGGAGATGTGAGTTCGACGAGCTCGACGTCGACGGGTTTGGTCCGACGTGCGGACTCGTAGGCGGCCTCCACGACGGCCACGTCGTTGACCGCGTCCGCACCCGTCTTCAACGGGGGGCGGTCCTCGGCGACGGCCTCGACGAAGTCGGCGACGAGTCCCTCGTCGGGGTTCGACCCCCAGTACACCGACCGGATTCCGGGGTCGTCGGTGTCGCGCGTCTGCTTTATCTTCTGGTCGAAGCAGTCGATGGCGACCACGCCTTCCGTGCCGACGAGCCGCAGCGTCGCATCGCCCCAGAAGTCCCACTCGTCGGGCTTGCTCCACGAGCCGTCGAGGACGAACTCGGTCCCGTCGGTGAGCGTCATCGACAGCAGATTCACGTCCTCGACAGGGATGTCGTGGAAGCGCGTATCGGTCTCCGCGTACACCTCGCGGACGTCCTCGCCGGTGATCCATCGGACGATATCGACGATGTGCACCGAGTGGTCCATCACGGCCCCACCGCCGGACTCGTCGGCGTCAACGAACCAGCTACCAGGCATCTGCCCCCGGTTCGTCCCACTGAGGAACTGGACGTCCCCGAGTGCGCCGTTCTCGACGGCCGTCTTCGCGTTTCGAACCGGCTGATTGAACCGAAGCGGCATAGCAACACCGAGGTGGACGTCCGCGCGGTCACAGATTTCGACTATCTGTTGCGCCTCGTCGACGCTCGGCGCGAGTGGTTTCTCGCAGAGAACATCGACGCCGGCGGCGGCGGCGTGCCGAACCCACGCGAGGTGGTCCGCGTTCGTCGAGCAGACGACGACGCCATCTACCTCGGCGAGTAGCGCCTCAGTGTCGAGGTAGTCGACGCCGTACTCGTCGGCTTTTTTGCGGCCCTCCTCTTCCCGTCCGTCGGCTTCTGTCAGCCCGACGAACTCGGCGTCCGGCAGGTCGTTCAGACAGGCGGCGTAAGAGTCGGCGTGCAGGTGAGCGACCGAACAGAGACCGATGCAGACCGTCACGCTCCCACCTCCGTAGGCGACACCGGTTCGCCGTGCTCGCTGGACTCGATGGCCGCGAGCGCGATCCTGACCGCCTTTCGGGCATCGTCCGGCGAGATATCCGGGTCGTGGCCGTGTTCAACGCACTCAATGAAATGCTCGAGCTCGGCCGTGTACGGACTCTTCGCTAGCGGACTCTCGGGTGCGTTCGCGCCTTCTGCTCCGCCGGAGATACGGACGGCGTTCTCGTCGCGAGCGTCGAACTCCAACATCCCTTCGTCCCCAGCGAGTTCGTAGCTGGTAACGAACGGCGACCCCTCCGGGTATCCCCACGAGGCTTCGACGTGACCGACCGTCCCGTCCTCGAAGCGCAGCACGACCGACGAGTGTTGGTTGAGGTGGCCGTCATCCCACTCGGCCGTCCGAGCGAACACCCGTTCGACGTCGCCGACGACCCAGCGCAGGTAGTCGAAGTCATGGATGGCCATGTCGAGAAGGACGCCCCCGCTCTGCGCTTTGTCGCCGAACCACGAATTGCTGCCGTACCGTGGCGGTGACGACATCCGCTCGGTGCGGAACGTGCCCGGCGTTCCGATCTCGCCCGCGTCGATGCGCCGTTTCGCTTCGACGTACTCGGGGAAGTACCGCAACACGTGGCCGGTCATGAAGGTGATACCGGCTTTTTCTACCGCCTCGACGATGGCGTCTGCGTCCTCGACGGTGCGAGCGAGCGGTTTCTCGCAGAACGCGTCGAGTTCGCGTTCGGCGGCGGCCTCGACGAGCGGTCTGTGCGTCGGCGTCGGCGTACAGATATCGACGACGGTGACGTCGGCGTCGTCCATCATCTCTTCGGCGTCGGCGTACACGTCGGCCCCCGGGGCGTGCTCCGCCGCGAATTCCTCTCGGTTGTCGCCGAGCGACGCGACGGCGACGACTTCCGCGTCAGCCACCTCCTGGTAACTGTTAGCGTGAGTCGTGGCCATGAAGCCACTTCCCACTAAGCCAATTCGTTGCATCACCTCCAACGTGCGGAACTATCGATATTAAAACTTCTGTAGCGGCAACTAGCACTCAGATGTTCGACCAGGTAGTGTTCGTCTCGGAGGTGAAGCCCGCTCCGGCGAAGCGGTCGCTCTCGTCGAACACCGACCGGATGACCGAGGGGTCCTCCAGCAGTCGGTGGCGGAGATAGCTCCCGCGGGCGCGCCCGCCGCCGGTTCGCGTGATCTCGAGCACTTCGAGGTACTCCCACTCGCGCAACAGGTCGTGGACGCGCCGTTTCGAGAGCGCGTCTAAACTGACCTCTGCGCAGATGTCCTCGTAGGCGGCGTACACCTCCGAGGTCTCGAACGTCCGCGTCTTCTCGACGAGCGCCAGCGAGACGACCGCCAGCAGCGTCGCCTTCTGCTGGGTGGTCGCCCCCGCGAGTAACGCCTCGACTCGGTCGCGTTCGGCCAAGTTGTCGGCGCGCTGCACGTGGTCGACGGTGATGGCGTCGGCGTTGTCGCACGCGGCGAGTTCTCCGGCGTGACGGAGCAGATTGATCGCCTTCCGCGCGTCGCCGTGCTCCTCCGCGGCGAGGGAGGCGCACTCCGACACCGCGTCGTCGGAGAGCGTTCCGCTCTCGAAAGCGTCCGACCGACTCCGGATTATCTCGCGGAGCGCCCGGCGGTCGTACGGCGTGAAGACGATTTCGCGCTCCTGGAGGCTGCTTTTGACCCGCTCTTCGAGCCGATTTCGGTACTTTATCTTGTTGCTGATGCCGACGACACCCACCGAACACCGGTCGAGCTTCCCCGTCTCCGCCGCGCGCGACAGCTGCATGAGCAAGTCGTCTCCCTCCAGACGGTCGATCTCGTCGAGGATCACGAGCGCGACGTCGAAGCGAGCGTCGAGTACCCGCCAGAGCAAGCGATAGTACCGCGACCGGCCGAGGCCGGTCTCAGGGACGACCAACTCGGTCTTCTCGGGGTCGTTCAGCGCACGCACCGTCGCCCTGACCGCGCGCGTTTCGGTGTTCTCCTGCGAGCAGTCGACGATAGCGCGACCGACGGTGACGCCGTTCTCCGCCGCGGCTTCGACGATTCGCTCCGTCGCGTACCGTGCGCAAAGCGACTTTCCGGTGCCGGTCTTGCCGTACAGGAAGACGTTGCTCGGCGCTTCGCCCGTGACGGCGGGGTTGAGGGCGGTCGCCAGGCGGCGGATCTCCTCGTTTCGGGCGACGATGTTCGCGGGGTCGGGGACGTACCCGACCTCGAGCCATCCTTTCTTCGAGAAGATTCGGTCCCGAGGGCTAAACGCGTCCCCGAGGGCGCCCGCGTTCTCGACCGGTTCGTCGTACCGTGTCATACAGTCCCATTACTGGCACGTGGCTGATAAACGCATCGGGCGTCCACCTTCACTGCGAATCCGCTCCCCAGCGGTCCGAGTGCGAGTCCTCGACGCTCTCCGGTCGCGCTCGGCGTCCACCCCCTCCCCCCTCGTTTCACCTGTAAGACATTACAACCCTAAATCCGTAATGGGATGCAAGTCATTTACACCCGTGCACGTTTACTCGGCCCTCGGTGAATCTGTCGAGTCCGACGGCTCGCCGTGCGCAGCAGGCACCGTCGGAAAACGCTGCGGAAAAAGTCGGGCCGCGTCAGCCGAGATACGCGTCGGCGCTCTTGTGGAGCGCGACGAACCCTTCGGCGAACTCCGCACCTCTGGTCCGCCCGAGCACCCGCGCCTCGGCGCGAACGCCCTCGACGAGTCCGTCGAACTCCGCGTCGATGCCGCCGTGTTCCTCCAGCCACTCGACCTGCGACTCGTGCTGGAGTATCGCCTCCTCCTTCGTCGACTGGTAGTCGGCGATGTCGATGTACGTCTCCGGTTCGAACGAGGAGGTCGGCTTGCCGAAGTAGTAGACGTTCTGCGGCTCCCACGGTTCGTACTCCGTCTCCAACAGCGGAAGCGAACACATGTAGTAGGCGTCCGTCACCAGCCTCGACGTGGCCCGATGGTCGGGATGCATGTCGTCGCGGTAGTGGGTGAGCACGACGTCGGGGCGGTGTTCGCGCAGTACGTCGACGAGTTGGAGGCGGTTCTCCATCGAGTATCGCACGCGGCCGTCCTCGAAGTCGAGGAACGCCGCCTCCGCTCCGAGCGTCTCGGCGGCGGCCTCGGCCTCGCGTTCGCGCGTGGCCGCCACCTCGGCCTCAGTGGTGTCGAAACCGCCGTACTCGCCGCGGGTCATGTAGACGACGGTGACGTCGTCGCCGCGGTCAGCGTGCTTTGCGAGCGTGCCGCCGCAGAAAATGTCTGCGTCGTCTGGATGTGCGACTATCGCTGTGAGATGCATACACACATCAGTCATACAAGTCGATATTAAGCGTTGTGCTGCGGCCGGTTTCGAACGCAACCGTTGCCGGCCGGCACGCCGGAGTCCGCCGTCGCGCCGGAATCCGCCGTCGAGGAAGACGACCGAACCGGGCGTTCGCCTACGAGAAGAGGTGTTCGAGGTCGGCGCGGACGCGCGGCGGCATCCGCTCGGGTGCGGTTCGGTACGGCGGTACCTCCGCGGTTACCCACCCGTCGTAGCCGACCGCCGCGAGCGCGTCGTCGACGGCGTTCCAGTCGACGTCGCCCTCCAGCGGGTAAGTGAAGCCGTCGATGGTGTCGACGTCGGTCCGATAATCCTTCACGTGGACGCGCTCGATGCGCTCGCCGAGGATTCGGATCCACTGCTCGGGACGGCCGAACCGCCTGACGTTCCCGACGTCGAAGTACGCGCCGACCGGTCCGGCCGTCGACGCTTCGTCGACGAACTCGGCGAACTCTAGCGGCGAGAGCAGAAAGTCGTTCCAGACGTTTTCGACGCAGACCGTCACGCCGCGGTCTGCCCCGACCGAAGCGAGGGTTCGGACGGACTCCAGCGCCCTGTCGTACGCGTCGTCGTACGGCGTCTCGTCGTCGACCACGGCCGGAACGATCAGCACGGCACCGGCGTCGAACGCGTCCGCGAGCGCTATCATCCGCTCGCCCGCCTCGATACCGGCCGCTTGAGTCTCCTCGTCTGGACTCGACAACTGCCGCTCCCAGTGCAGCGTCGTCGAGACGGCGGGTACGTCGAGTCCAGCCTCCGCGATTCGGTCGACGAGTTCGTCGACCGCCCCGTCGTCCCACAACGGTCCGTCGGCGGTCAGGTTCGGTTCGATTCCGTCGTACCCGGCCTCCGCGAGTGGGTCGACGTTCGCTTCGAGGCGCTCTTCGGGAAACCCCATCTGGTTGAGTGCGAACCTCATGCACACCAGTTCCTGGTCGCGCCAATTTATAGGTTCGCGTGGCGGATCGGTGGCCGGCCGACGGTAGACCGATGTCGAATCAACGGCGAACTGGCGGCGAACTGGCGGTGAATCGACGGTAGACCGGCGACTGACCGCCGCCGACGAACCGGCGGGTAGCTTTAACTCCGAGTGTGCAATATGTGAATCCGTGACACTTTCAGCCGGATTCGTCGGTGCGGGAGGTATCGCCTCGGTTCACCTGGAGACGCTCGACGCTGCGAGAGACGGTAACCTGACCGGCTACGACGGAAACATTCTTGACGTGGAACTGGCCGCCGTCGCCGATGTCGACGAGGCGCAGGCGCGGGACGCCGCTGCCCCGCGCGACGCCGCAGTATACACCGACGGCGTCGAACTCGTCGAGTCGGAGTCGCTGGACGCGCTCGTCGTCGCCGTCCCGCCGTTCGCCCACGGGGAGTACGAGCGGGCGGCGACGGAGTACGGCGTCGATCTATTCGTCGAGAAACCGGTTGGTCTCGACGCCGACGCCGCACGCGAGACGGCGCGGCGCATCGCCGACTCCGGAATTCTCGCACAGGCTGGTTACGTCTGCCGGTACGGCGGGATAACTGAGCGCGCGTTAGAACTGCTCGACGGCCGCCGCATCGGCCACGTCGACAGCACCTACTGGGTTCCGCTTCCGGACACGTCGTGGTGGCGTCAGCGGGCGCAGTCAGGCGGCCAGATCGTCGAGCAGTCGACGCACGTCTACGACCTCCACCGCTATCTCGTCGGAGAGGTGACGGCCGTGACGGGGAGCGGAACCGACGGTCTGCTCGTCGACAGCGTCGACTTTCAGGACGCGACGTCGGTGACGCTCGACCACGAGTCGGGAGCCGTCTCGCACGTCTCGTCGACGTGCGGTTCGGTCGACTCCCGCTTCGAGGTGCACATCGCCGCCGAGGACGCGTTTCTCGAACTCGACTACTTCGGTCACACGCTGTCGGGCACCGTCGACGGCGAGGCCGTCCGGTTCGAAGCCGACGGCGACTGGTACCGCCGCGAGTTCGAGGCGTTCCTGCGCGCGGCGGCCGAATCCAGCGGTTCCCGAAGGGATTCCTCGGAGCGCGCCGACGTTCGGTCGACGTTCGACGACGCCGTGGAGACGCTCGAATTGACGCTCGCAGCCCGCGAAGCCGCCGAGTCCGGCGAGCGAGTTCCGCTCAGCTAACTGGGGTGACCGCCTCTGCAGCCAGTGAAGTTACCCTGCAGATTTATTACGGTCTGTTGCAATTCGCCATGTAGTGAGTTCCCATGGGTAAGCTAGACATCCGTAACCTCCGGAAAGAGTTCGCGGACGGAGACGGGTCGATCGTCGCGGTCGACGACCTGAATATCGACGTCAACGACGGCGAGTTCCTCATCTTCGTCGGTCCGTCCGGGTGCGGCAAATCGACGACGCTCCGCTGTATCGCCGGCCTGGAGACGACGACGGAGGGGAAGATACTCCTCAACGACGACGACATTACGCACCAACCGCCGACCGAGCGCGACATCGCGATGGTGTTTCAGAACTACGCGCTCTATCCGCACATGTCTGCCCGGAAGAACATCGGGTTCGGACTGAAGATGTCGACGGACATGTCGAAAGACGAGATAGACAAACGCGTCGAGCAGACGGCGGAGATGATGGGTATCGAGGAGCTACTCGAGAAGAAACCCGGCGAACTCTCCGGCGGGCAGCAGCAGCGCGTCGCGCTCGGCCGCGCCATCGTCCGCGAACCCGAGGTGTTCCTGATGGACGAACCGCTGTCGAATCTCGACGCCAAACTCCGGACGACGATGCGGACGGAGCTTCAGAATCTCCAACAGAATCTCGGCATCACTACCATCTACGTCACGCACGACCAGACAGAGGCGATGACGATGGGCGACCGAATCGCCATCCTCGACGGCGGCGAGCTCCAGCAGCTCGGCACGCCGCTGGAGTGTTACTACGAGCCGAACAACCAGTTCGTCGCGGGCTTCATCGGCTCGCCCTCGATGAACTTCTTCGACGTGGAGTACGCCGACGGCGCGCTAATTCACGACGCATTCCGGTACGAACTCTCGCAAGCGGCGCGCGAGGAACTCGCCGGCCACGAGGGACCGCTGACGCTCGGCGTCCGGCCCGAGAGCTTCGAGATCACCGACGAGAGCGACCCGAACTCGATTCCGGCCCCGGTTTCAGTGACGGAGCCGATGGGCGAGACGACGTACGTCTACGTCGACATCGGCGACAAGCGCTGCACGGTGACGCTCGACGGGGAGCGGGTGATCGAACCGGGAGCGACGCTCCACGTCGTCATCCCCGAGGAGAAGATGCACCTGTTCGACGCCGAAACGGGCGAGACGGTCAAAACCCGGAACGTCTCCGCCGCGACCAACGTCGACGTCAACGCTCGCGCCTGAGTTCGTCGCGCAAACACCGCCGCGACGCCGCGTTCGCTCTGCTTCGACCACTGGAGAGACTATTCTGTGACATGGTACAACACACCAAAGATTTATTGTATGCGGTCTGTTTGTTCCTCTGAGGCTAGTATGAGCAACAGAAATCTCAGTCGACGTAAGATCCTCGCACTGACCGGTTCGGTCGGTGCGGCGAGTTTAGCGGGCTGTTCGAGCGGCGGAACCGGCGGTGGAAATGACAGCGGCGGCTCCGGCGGCGGTAACGGCTCCGGATCCGACGGCGGTGGCGGTAACGGCGAGAGTTCGGCGACGTTCTGGGCGTGGAACGATCCCGGTCTCGCGCCGATCCGTGAGGAACAGGCCACCGAAATCGCAGAGCAGAGCGACAAGATTTCAGATGCCAGCTGGGAGTACTACCCCTTCGAGAACTACCTGGCGAAGGCGACGACGGCCATCCCGGCCGGGAACGCGCCGGACAGCCTGGCGCTGTCGGTGCTGTGGGTGCCGCGTTTCGCGGACCAGGGCGTCGCGTTGAACCTCGAAGAGAACGGGTTCAACCCCGACGACTACGTCTCGGCGGCGCGCCGCAACGCGAGCTACGACGGGACGCTGTGGGCGGTGCCGTGGTACGCGGACTGCCGTCTCCTCGCCATCAACACGGCGATGTTCGAGGAGGCGGGGTTGGAAGTTCCTGACCCCACGCACCGCCCCAGTTGGGAGGAGTTCGCGTCGTGGATCGACGCGCTCGGCAATTCGGGGACTGCCGCGTTCTCGATGTCTGCGGGCGAGGGGTTCGATTGTTTCGTACTCTCGAACGGAGGCGGTTACCTCAACGAGGACGGGACGGAAGCGATAATCAACAACGACGCCGCCCTCGAAGCGGCGAACTACCTGCAACCGAAAATCGTCGACGACAAGACGGTCCTCGCGCGCAACCCCGGCGGAACGGACGCCATCGAGGACCTCCTCGCTGGAGAGGCGGCGATGTGTTTCGCCGGGTCGTGGATGTATCCGCGCCTGCGCGACAGCGGTCTCGACTGGCAGTACCTCCCGTACCCGAGCGGTCCGCAGATAGACACGAGCCACACGTGGAGCGCGGGCGTCTTCTACACCATCCCAAGTCGCGGCGGCGCGAACCAGGAGATCGGGCTGGAGTGGCTGAACTACATCAACTCGATCGAGGTCCAGCGGAGCGTGACGAAATCGATGGGCGGCTTCCCCGGCCGCAAGGACGCCTACGAGACCGAAGAGTTCAAACAGTTCCTCGAGGACAACCCGAAACTGGAACCGGTCGCCCAGGAGATGGAGAACACGGTTCCGTTCCCGAGTCACCCAGAAGTGTCGAAGATGTGGGATAGCGTTCACACGCAGGCACAGTCGATGTGGCAGGGGGCGGACCCGAAACAGGCGCTCGACAAGGCAGCCCAAGATATCAACGCGCTGCTCTAACCATGGCGCAGTCACAAGGGCTACAGCGCATTCGTCGTCGCTTCGGCGGATACGTCTCCGACCTCGACGTCAGCAACTCCGACACGGACCTCTCGTGGTACGCCCTCGTCTTACCGAAGGCTATCCTCTTCGCGGCGATACTCCTGATTCCCTTCATCGGCGCGTTTTACATCAGCCTCCACGAGTGGGCGCCGTTGGCCCAGTCGCACCCGTTCGTCGGACTCGACAACTACGTGCGGCTGTTCAACGACCCCATCTTCTGGAACGCGATCATCAACACCGCCGGATACAGTTTCGCGCTGCTCGTCTTCGACGTCCCCATCGCGCTGGGGTTGGCGCTGCTGCTGAATATGAACCTCCGAGGGACGAAGTTCTACTCGGGGGCGATATTCCTCCCCGTCGTGACCTCCTGGGTCGTCGTCTCGCTCATCTGGACGTGGCTCTACAACCCCGAGTACGGGCTGTTGAACGCCATACTGGGTGGTATCGGACTGCCCCAGCTATCGTGGCTCCAGAGTTCGAGCACGGCATTGGCATCCATCGCGCTCATGAGCGTCTGGAAGCATATCGGATTCAACATGGTCATCTTCCTGGCCGGACTGAAAGGGATCCCGGACGACTACTATGAGGCGGCCATCGTCGACGGCGCGAACCGCTGGGAACGGTTCCGTTACATCACGCTGCCGCTGTTGAAGCCGACGACGTTCTTCGTGTTCGTCGTGACGCTCATCTTCTCGTTCCGCGTCTACACGCAGGTGTACGTGATGACGCAGGGCGGACCGGTGCGGTCGACGTACACTATCGTCTACTACTTCTGGCAGACTGGGTTCCAACAGTTCGAGATGGGGTACGCCAGCGCCATCGCCGTCGTGTTGTTCCTCATCGTCTTCGGACTGAGCATCATCCAACAGCGCACGTGGGGTGGTGACGTTGAGTACTGACGAACTCGAATTCGACGACGGACGGCCGAGCGTCGAACACGAAGGGTCGTGGTACGACACGCTCGCGAAGGGCGTCGCCCACCTCATCTTGCTCACCGCGAGCGCGGTCATGACGATTCCGTTCGTCTGGGCGTTCTTCACGTCGCTCAAGCCCGAGAACGAGATATTCACCACTATCAAGCGGATAATCCCGGCAGATCCGACGTTCGCCAACTACGTCAACGTCTGGATGCAGAATCCGCTCGACCGGTGGATATTCAACAGCCTCATACTGGCTGTTGGCGTCGTGTTCTTCACGCTCCTTCTGGACACGCTCGCGGGCTACGCTCTCGCGAAGGGTGACTTCAAGGGGAAGTCGCTCGTCTACACGCTCGTCATCGGGACGCTCGTCATCCCGCCGCAGGTGGTTCTGGTGCCGCTCTACCTGGAGATGAACGCGATCAACTGGTCGAACACGTACTGGGCCATCATGGTGCTGTACATCGCCAACCCGTTCGGGACGTTCATGATGCGACAGTTCTTCCTCGGCGTCCCCGACTCGCTCATCGAGGCGGCGCGGATGGACGGCTGTAGCACGTTCCAGATCTACACGCGCATCATGCTGCCGCTGGCGAAACCGGCACTGTCGTCGCTCGGCGTGTTCACGTTCATCTTCGTCTGGGGGGCGTTCCTCTGGCCGCTGGTCATCCTCAACGACTCGGCGATGTACCCCCTCCAGGTCGGCATCGGCCTGCTCACCGGGCGGTACGGTTCGCAGTGGGGGCAACTGCTTGCGGCGGTCATCCTGGCCGCCCTGCCCGTCCTCGCGGCGTACCTGCTCGCCCAGCGGACGTTCATGGAGGGCATCGCGCTCACGGGAGGGAAAGGGTAGATGTTACCTGACGTTCCCTCCGTCGTGTTGCGCCTCGGCTACTCCGGACAGAACGAGCCGATCGTCGGGGGTGCGCTCGTCTTCCTCGTCGCCGCAATCGGCGTTCTCTATCTGTCGTTCGTCCGCGACGAGATGGAGGCAGGTCCGGTGATGAAGATCGGCGGCATCCTCCTCCTGGGGATGGCGCTGCTCGCGTACTTCTGGCCGATGCGGCCGTGGCCGCACTGAGCGGGCCAGGATCCGCGTTTTCGCCTTCTTCTCGCGTTCTTCTCGCCTCCGTCGAGCGTTACGAGGGAATGACTCATAACGGCCCATCACACAGTACCACCCATGCGAATCGCAGTCGCCGCTGTGAGCCACGAAACCAACACGTTCGCCGAGGGGTCGACCGGCATCGAGACGTTCTCGACTGCCACCGGCACCGAACTCCTCGAGACCGACGCGGTCGGGCGCTCGCTCGGCGGTATCGTCGAGGCGCTCGAAGGAGCGGACGAAGACGTCGAGATACTGCCGACGGTCGGTGCGAGCGCGCTCCCGGCACCCACCGTCGAACGGGAGGCGTTCGAGTGGATGAGACGGGAGCTAACCGACCGGCTCGACGGTGAACCCGTCGACGGGGTCTGTCTCGACCTCCACGGCTCGATGTTCGTCGAGGGGGAGCCCGACCCCGAGGGCGCGCTCCTCGCGGCGGTCCGCGAGCGCGTCGGTCCCGAGGTGCCGATAACCGCGGCGCTCGACATGCACGCAACGATAACCGAGCGGATGGTCGATCTGCTCGACGGCGTCGCGGGCTATCGAACCGCCCCGCACACCGACGTGGCGGAGACAGGCGTCCGGGCGGCGAATCTGCTGCTCGACGCCGTTCGCGGCGAGAAGTCGCTCGTGCTCGGCTGGGAGCGACTCCCGATGCTGTTGGCCGGGGAACAGTCGGAGTCTGAGGCAGAACCGATGCGCACCCTCGTCGGCCTGCTCCGCGAGGCCGACCGAACCGACGGCGTCTACGACGCCAACTACTTTCTGGGCTTCCCGTGGGCCGACAACCCCCACGCGGGCTGTCACGCGCTGGTAACCGGTGACGCGTCGGCGGCGTCCGTCGTCGACGAGAGGGCGACCGAACTCGCGAGAGAGTTCTGGCGGCGGCGCGACGAGTTCGACTTCACGACGGAGGCGTACACACCGACGGCGGCGCTGAACGAGGCCGCCGAGACGAATAGGCGACCGGTTGTCGTCGCCGATACGGGCGACATCCCCGGCGCGGGCGCAGGTGAGAACGTGACGAACCTCCTCACGGCGATTATCGACCGGGACGACCTCGGGAGACCGCTTTTCGCCGTCGTCGCCGACGCCGACAGCTACGAAACCTGCCGCGCGGCGGGGGAGGGAGCGACCGTCTCGTTGGAACTCGGCCGCAACTATCCGGACGGAGCGCCGCTGGAACTCTCCGAGGGAGCCGTCGAGCGCCTCGCCGTCGAGAACGTCGACGACACCGGCGACACCGACGTCGGAACCGCGCTCGTGTCGCTCGACGGCGCGGACGTCGTCGTCGCCGACCGTCGAACGAACGTCCACCGCGACCCGGTGTTTCTGCGGCGACTCGGCGTCGACCCGACCGCGCGCAAACTGATCGTCCTGAAGAGCGGCTACCTGAGTCCGGCGTGGAAAACGGTCGCTGCGCGGCGGTTGTTCGCGCTGACGCCCGGCGAGACGAACCAGCGACTCGCCGAACTGCCGTACGAGCGGATTCCGCGCCCCATCTACCCGCTCGACGCGGACGCGACGTGGTCGGGCTGACGCTACGACGGGCGGCGTAACAGTCGAAAACCGTCGTTGTCGCCGGTGACTTTATTCGACGGGTAGTCGATACGTGGGCATGGAGATAGTCGGACTGAAAGCGTTCGCCGTAGACATCCCGCTTGTTCCGTTCGAGGAGGGCGGCGTCGCGCCGTACGTGACGAATCACAACTCGCTGGAGCGCATGACGCGCGTCCTCGTCCGCGTCGACACCGACGAGGGCGTCTCCGGGTGGGGCGAGATGCGCGTCTTCCTCACGCCGGAGGCGACAGTTTCGATGCTCGAAGATGGAATCGAACCGTTCGTCGTCGGTCGTTCGCCGTTCGAGGTCGAGACGTTCCGCCGGCAGGTGTTCATCGAGTACGCCAACGCCGACCTGTTCTTCGCGCCCGTCGAGGTCGCCTGCTGGGACATCGTCGGGAAGACGCTCGACAGACCCGTTTACGAACTGCTCGGGGGGTGGACCGCCCCCGGGCAGACGGAGACACGCCACCGGCAGCATCAGGACGAGTACACCGCCACCCGCGCCGAGCGCGCCGTCGACGTGGCGTACTGCCTCGGTATCCTCCCGCCCGAGGCGTCCGCCGAGCGCGCCGTCGAGGTCCTGAACGACGGATACTCGGTGCTGAAGACGAAGGCCGGGCGGGACTGGCGTTCCGACGTCGAGCGCGTTCGAGCGATGCACGACGCCGTTGACGGTGAACTCGATTTCCGTCTCGACCCGAATCAGGGATGGACCGTCGACGAAGCCGTCCGCGTCGCAGCGACGCTCGCCGACGCCGGAGTCTACCTCCAGTACCTCGAACAGCCGATTCGCGTCGACAACCACCGGTCGCTGGCGTCGTTGCGGGCGCGTACCCAGCAACCTATTGCACCGAACGAGGACACCTACGCACCGCACAACCTCCGTCGCCTCGTCGAAGCCGGGGCGATAGACGTCGCCGTCCTCGATCTGACGCCCGCCGGGGGACTCTCCGGACTCAGACAGCAGGTCGCCGTCGTCGAGGATGCCGGTCTCCCGGCGACGCACCACTGCGCGTTCGACCTCGGCGTCCGGACGGCCGCTATTCTCCACGCGGTGTACGGCCTGCCGGGACTCACGCTCCCGCCGGATTCGGTGTACTACGGCTGGGAGACCGACGTGATTCGAGAGCCGTTCGAGATAGCCGATGGCGCGCTGACCGTGCCGCAGTCGCCGGGACTGGGCGTCGACGTGGACGAAAGCCTCGTCGAGGAGTACCGCATCGCATGACGTTCGGACTGGGATCGTTCGACGGCGACGGCGACGCCGATGTCGACTGGACCGCAGAGGTCGCGTTCGCAGCGCGCACCGCCCCTGAGATTCGCGCTGTCGGTGAGAGTGGCGGGTCGGTGCTCGTCCTCCCGATCGGGAGCGTCGAACAGCACGGCGACCACCTCCCGGTCGCGACGGACTCGATTCTCGCCTCGGCGGTCGCCGCCGCGGGGGCGACGGCGGTGGTCGACGACGTGCCGGTGCTGGTCGCGCCAACGTTCTGGACCGGGTACTCGCCGCACCACCGCGCGTTCGGTGGGACGCTCACCGGCGAGTTCGACACGCTGCTTGACCTGCTCGGCACCGTCGCCGACGCCGCGCTGGACAACGGATTCGACGCGCTGTTGCTGCTCAACGGTCACGGCGGCAACCGAGCGCTCGTCGACGCCGCGGTTACCGTCGTCGGCCGCGCCCACCCCGCAGTGGAGTCACTCGGTCTCACGTACTTCGACCTCGCCGCACCGTTTGCCGACGAGATTCGCGAGAGCGACGCCGGCGGGATGGCCCACGGCGGCGAGTTCGAGACGTCATTGATGCAGTATCTCCGCCCCGAACTCGTCCGCGAGGACGCGCCCGCGACGTATTGGGTGGAGCCGTACGACCTCGCCGGTAACGATTTGCTCGACGGCGGCCCGCTGTCGGTGTACCGGCCGTTCGGGGCGTACTCGGACAGCGGCGCTATCGGCGATCCGTCGCTGGCCAGCGCCGACAAGGGCGAACGCTTCTTCGACGGCATACGGGCCGAACTCGCGGCGTTGCTCCTCGACGTTCACGAACAAAACGCGGACTGACGCCCCGTTCGGTCTTCGGGTGTCGAGTACCGTCGAACTCGACCAGTTTCACACTCACTCGTCGGACGGTAGCAGTCCGTCAGCGCCGAGCGAGCCGTCGAGGAGTCCGCTCGCGGTGATGACGAGGAGGCCGACGGCGGCCACGTACGCGTACATCGACTGGACTCCGACGAGGTCGAGGAGGTGTCCGGACGCGAGTTCGCCGACGCCCGACCCGGCGGCGAAGCCGAACCCGGTGAGAAATGTCTGCGCCGTCGACCCGATGGAGATGGGCGCGAGTTCGTGGGCGAGGTTCACCGCCGCAAGCATGAACGCGGCGTAGCCGACGCCGAGCAGTAGCTGTAGCGCGACGACGAGAGACGGCGCGGGTGCCGACGCGTAGAACGCGAACGTGACAACGTGACAACCCGCGCCCGCTATCAGGAGCCGACGGTACGACGCGGTGAAGCGCGCCGCACAGAGGAACACCGCCGCCTCGCCGAGCGTCTTAGCGGCGACGGAGAGACCGGTGAGCGCGTCGCTCGCGCCGAGACTCCTGACATACACCGACAGATACGCGCTCCCGGCGGGGAACATCGTTCCCATCAGAAACGCGGCGACCAACAGCACGGCGAAGTTGCGGTCCGTCACGAGCGACGCCGCGCGGAGGCCGACGCTCTCCGTTGGCGGTTTGCTCTCGACCGGAATCCGGAGGAGTACGAGCACGAGCATCGCCATGCCGAGGCCGAACACGTAGAAGACGACGACCGACCCAAGACGGGCGCTGACCACGCCGGCCCCCAGCGCGGCGACACCGAAGGCGATGCTCCCGTACGCGCGGACGTTCCCGTACGACAGCCCCGCCGAGAGCAGCATCGAGTTCGCGACCGGCCGTATCGGCGCTCGAAACGCCGCGAACGCGACGGTGACGAGCGCGACGAGCGGGAACACCGCGGCGGCACTCGGATACAGCAGTCCCAACGCTCCCGCGCCGGTGACGCTGACGAACAGAATCCGCTTCTGCGCGCCGAAACGGTCGCTCAACAACCCCCACGCGGGGAGTGCGGCGATACCGGCCGTCCGGAGCAGAAAGCCGATCGTCCCCATCTCGACGCCGGTCAGTCCGATCTCCTCGAAGTAGGCGTTACGGAACACGACGAAGCCGCTCCACGCCGCGAAGTAGAGGAAGTAGAACGACTTGAAGTAACTCCGCTCGTCCATCTCGGTAGCACTCTTCGACCGACCGGCTTAGTCGCTCGCCTCTCGGCGAGTCTCTCGGGGAATTCATGAAGCGATTTTCGAGGCGTCGACGACAGTCGGTCAGCGCGTGTCGAACTCGACGACGGTCTTGATGACGTCGTCACCCGTCTCGAAGGCCGCTTCGGCCTCCTCCGGTGAGTAAACGCCGGTGACGAAGGCGTCGGCGAACCAGTCGGGGAACTCCGCGAGTCGGTTCCTTGCGGTCTCGAACTGTCTCACGTTGGAGTTGACGCTGCCGAACAACGCCTTGTTCTCCAACACGAGTTCGCGGTGGAGACGGCCGCCGTCGACCTCGAACTCCCAGTCGTTCGGGATGCCGAGCAGCGCGCCGACACCGTTTGGCGCTAAGGCGTCGACGGTCTCGAAGGCGTGCTTCGCGTAACCGGTCGCTTCGTAGACGAAGTCGACCGCCTCGTGCGCGTCGGCCATCGCGTCGACCGGCGTCTCGCGGGAGTCGACGTACGTACCGCCGAGACGTTCGATGATGTCGATAGTCGGGTCAGGGCGGTCGCGTCGGCCGAGACAGTAGCTTCGCTCGAACGGCGACGAGGGCGTTTCCACGGTGGCGAGCGTGAGCAGACCGAGCGGCCCGTTACCCAAGACGAGCGCGCTTACGGGGTCCCACTCGAACGCCGACCGGGAGGCGAACGCGTGTTCGAGCGCTTTCTCCGTGTTCGATATCGGTTCGACGAGGAATCCGTGCTCGGCAAATTCATCGGGCACGGGGACGAGAAACTCCGGCGGACTCGTGAAGAACTCGGACATGTAGCCGTGCGCGCCGACGATGCCGCGTTCGACGTAAAAGCCATCCGGAGCCATGTCGGGTTCGCCCCGCTCGAAGTACTCGTTCGTCCCGTTCGGCGGGCGGCGAACCGTCGGCACGACGAGCCTCCCCTCCTCAAGTTCGGTATCGTTCGCGTCTTCGACGACGGCGACGGCCTCGTGGCCGAGAATCTGGTAGTCGTCGTTCTCGGGATAGCCACCGTGGTTGCCCCGTATCACCTCGTAGTCGGTGCCGTCGATGCCGACCCGAAGCGTTCGGAGGAGCGCCTCGCCCGAATCCGGGACCGGGTCGGGAACCTCGGTCAGTTTCGGCTGTGAGTCCCCGTGTTCGACGACGACAGCTCTCATTCAGCGGTCCCTCCGACCGACCTCGCCCCTCTATCCGTCGCTACCGGCCGGTTTCGGTCGTTGACACTGTCTAACATAGCTCGAGATTGCTCGTCACGGATGATAAACGCTCCGACGGGGAGTCTGCGAGTCCGGTCGAAGGGGTGACGTGCGCGACTCGTCATCGCCTCGAAGACGGAACTTTTTACCGGTGAACGGACTTACGTTTTCGTCATGACAGAGGAAGCGGGCGACACCGAGGGATGGCCGGACCGACGTCGGTCGTCTCGCCGGAGCAAAGTCGGTCGGGTGATCGAGACGTACGAACTCGATGGGTTGGGCGAGAAACTCGAAGCCCAGTGGACCGCCGACGGCGACGACCGGTCGAGTCTCCGCGAACTCGCGACCGAGTTCAACCAGCGCCTGCTCGAAACCGCGCTCGAAGAGGGCGGAGTTACCCTCCTCGACGGTGAGGTCGAAAACTACTACCGACTCCTGACCGACGACGCCGTCACAAGCGGGACGAGAGTGCAAACCGAACGAACGCTCGAACGGAACGACGTCGATGTCGAGAGACTGAAAAAGGACTTCGTCTCCCATCAGGCGATACACACCTACTTGGTGAAGTATCGTGGCGTCTCACGCGACGATTCGACAAACGAGAACCGCACCGAGAAAGTCGACACGAGCATCCGCCGCCTTCGGAGTCGGACGCAGACCGTGACGACGAACTCTTTACAGTCGCTGGTGGACGCAGGAGAACTCGAAGTCGGCGATATCGACGTTCTTGTCGATATCAACGTCCACTGTGACGTGTGCGGACAGACGCTGACTGTTGACCAGTTACTTGCAGACGGTGGCTGTGACTGTCGTAGCGAGTAGGCCATCTCCGGGAGGCCGCGGCGGCCGTAACCGACGACCGATCGATTAGTTTATAAATTCTGACGGAGTTTCGTAATGATGTACTCTGCCTTCAGAAGGATGATTGGAGAAACAGCTAAAATGCTTTTTTTTTCAGTCAGGAGGCTGTATAAGGGGTTTCGGATATCATCTAGGCGGCCGCCAGCTGTTTAGAAGTACTATTTTCACAATCGGCTACTAAACCGCCAGATAAGATCCGAGAAATCATCAATTCCCGATATATTAGTAGTTCATAGGTAATAGGCGGATTCACTTGATCGTATTTTGGCTTTCCCCAATGGATAATTTACAACTCTATAACTGTTTATCGATTTGCGCTCATAACATGGTCGCGACACATGGGTTTCGCTGCAGCGTGTCTCAACGTCGACCGTCGGCACCAGGCGAACGACGGTTTGTTCCGGCTCTCTCGCAGAATAAATATATGAACGCGTGAGCGTGCGTATCGAAAACTGTGTCGAAACCCCGTCGTTTGGGATGAGTGGAATCAGTGGAAGCTGTGCGGGCCGTGACCCCCGCACGCCCCGTGATTCTGTCTGACGAGTTGTCACCATCGCCACGTGACCAGTCGTGGTGGTGCTCGTGCAACGCCGCGTGACGCTGCGGCCTATCCATCTCACGCCTGTGTGTTAGGTATTCTCATTAGAACAAATGTAGTCGAAGGGGTGGGAACGATATCGCCGTCTTCGTCTTTTGGTACGAGACTCTTTCGGCGACTATCGCGAGAGCATCGTCGAACGCCGTTGACACGGTATCGTCGCTCTCGACAGCGTACTCTTTTCGCGGAGAGAGACGTTCCGAACTTGGTCGGACGAGTTCGAGTTCGGCGGAGTGTGGAGACAGCTACTCCGCCGACTGGTGGATACCAAACCCAGATACAGGTGCGTCGTTGGGGACGGACGCGATTCGAACGGCGGGTGGGACCGTTATCAACTTGTTGGCGGGCTTAGCGACCGTCGGGCGCCGAGAACCCAATGAGATTTGGCGGAACAGTTATGTCAGCGTGAATGAAAGAGCCGCGTATGGACATACTCCGCCACTTACTCGACAGTTCGGACCCTCCAGGAGAACCGCATCGCACGGGTAAGCAAGAGCAGTTCTACGACGAGACGACCAACGCCTCCGCCGTCACCGTCTTCTGGGAGGACGTCTCGGCGCTGAAGACGCTGCTCGACTCCGAGGCGACGACGCCGATACCCGACGGCGAAACGCTCGCGGTCGGCACAGTACCGACGGACGTGCCGACCGACGAACTCTCCCTGCGGATGGCGCACGAGCAACTACTCTCTGAACTGAACCGCCTCGCGACCCGATGGGAGGACCAACTCGACGCCTCGCCGTCTTCCGTCTGGCTCCCCGACGACTACAGCGTCCGTATGGAGACCTACCTCCGCCACTGTGAGGAACGGATCGACAACGACGCCGACCCCTTCTCCCCTCCGCGTTCGTTCGGCCGGGTGCGTTCGCTCGTCGGTCGCTGCTCCGCGGCCGACAACGACGACGCCGCGTCGGCCTTCGTCGGGAGAGAACACGTTCCCCTCACCGACTCCGAACGTCGCTAACTCGTCGTCAACCTGCCGGTGGCGGCGGTTCGACGCGTCGGTTTCTGCTCTCAGCCAACAAGTTGACGACGCCGCGACGCCGGACTCCGGACGCGTTCCTCGCCGACGACGCAGACCGGTCGAGGTCGGTATCCGCGCGACGACGGAGGCCCTCGACCCCCCGACGGCTCTCGGCCCTCTCCTCATTCGACGTCGGTGATTCTTCTCGGACGACCTGCTTGGCCGTAGCGTCCCTTGACTGCCGAACCGTACCATCTTCCAGCTTTTCCACCCGTCGAGCGACGCGTTTCTTCGAAGTCGCTCCGCGCCCGTCCGCCGGTGATACATCTCCTCTCCGAAAAATACTAGATTCGAGATAAGTAGACGTCCGATATATCTCTAATCATGAATTACCAACACAGACGATACTGCGAGGAGCTTTATTCACCAATGAAGAATTATATCACGTGCACGACTTGAGCGGCTTTCAGCGCGACCTATTGTACGTTATCTCGGGGATGGACCGTCCGTCGGGACAGGAGGCGAAGGAACGACTCGAGCAGTACGTCGACGGCGAGATCAACCACGGACGCCTCTACCCGAATCTCGATACGTTGGTGACGAAGGAGTACGTGGAGAAAGGACCGATAGACCGGCGGACGAACTACTACGCGATAACCGAACGCGGCGAGAATCTGATTCGCGAGCGCCGAGCGTGGGAAGATGCGCAGGTCTCCTCCGAGTTGTAGTCACCCCGCCGCTGTCGCAGTCGCCGTATCGTCTCGATAGGACAACCCTCGCGTCGCGCTCTCGACCGGTGCTCCCATACTCTTCGGGCGTCGAGTGCAGACCGTGACCGACGACCACCGAAACGCGGGTTACGAGCGACTGTTCGGCACCGATGCGCTCACGTTCGGCGTCGGCTTCCCGCTCACGGCCGCTCGGGAGTCCAGACCGGCGGTCTCCGAGGAGATGGAGCTCGCCGCGCACGCCGAGCGCGTCGGCTTTGACGCGCTGTGGGCCCGCGACGTGCCGCTGTACTGGCCGCGGTTCGGCGACGCGGGCCAGACGTTCGACCCGTGGACGTGGCTGAGCTACGCGGCCGCCCACACCTCGGATATCGCGCTCGGAACCGCCAGCGTCGTGCTTACGCTCCGGCACCCGCTCCACGTCGCCAAGAGCGCGGCTTCAGTCGACCGACTCTCAGACGGCCGCCTCGTCCTCGGCGTCGCGACGGGCGACCGCGACCCCGAGTTCCCGGCGTTCGACGTCGACGCCGACGAACGCAGCGAACTGTTCCGCGAGAGCGTCGACCTGCTTCGGACCGTCTGGCGCGAGGAGTTTCCGGAAATCGACTCCGTCTGGGGGTCGCTCGACGGCTCGCTCGACCTCGTCCCGAAACCGACGGCGGGGACGATTCCCTTGTTGCCAACCGGACACGCCCGGCAGTCCGTCGAGTGGATCGGCGAACACGGCGACGGCTGGTTCTTCTACCATCTGCCGCAGAACACGCTCGAATCGTATCTCGACGACTGGCGGACGGTCGGCGGCGAGAAGCCGTACGCGATGGCCGTTCGAACCGAGCTCGCCGACGACCCCCGGGCCGGACCCGAACCGCTCCACCTCGGCTACCGCGCCGGAAGCGACTGGTTCGCCGACTACTTCCGCACGCTGGACGAGATGGGCGTCGACCACGTGCTGATGTCGACGCCCGGCGACGATCCCGAAGCCGAACTGACGCAGTTCGCCGAGGACGTTATCGAACGCGTGCGCTGACTCGATTCGCTGTCTCGCATCCGCCGGTCACCTCGGTCTCCGGGCCGCTGCGGTCGTCACGGCGAATCGTCGCGGCCGACGGTCGAACCGGTAGAGAATCCGAAAGTGGTTTTACCCTTTAGGCGAGCCTAAAAACATGGACGGCGTTCCCGAGGGACGGAAGGCACCGACGCGACGCGACTACATCAAATACGGCGGAGCAATCGTCGGGGCGGGACTGCTCGCAGGCTGCGCGGCCAACGAACGTCCCGACTCGGGGGCGACTCCGGGAAGCAGCACACACGGAACGGACGAGGCGAGCGGTGGTGCGGAGTCGACGACGGCCGAATCTGGCGGCACCTACTCGGTGACGATGGCCCCGGCGGGCGAAGTCGCGTTCGAGAAGGTCCCCCGGAACGTGATGGTGTACAGCCTCCTGTACGCCGACATGGCCGTCGCGTACGGCCACGGCGACTCGGTGAACTCGCTCGGGTTCGACGCCGACGCCGGCGGGAACACGTTGGACGCGTACTACGAACGCCTCGACGGCGTCTCCTTCGACCGAAGCGGACTGGAGCAACTCAACACCGGTTCCGGCGAGGTCAACATCGACAAGGAACTGTTCTACGAGCTGAACTCGGACCTCCACCTGGTCGACCCGTGTCTCGTCCTCTCGTTCGACGGGTGGGAGCAGTCCGACATCGACGAAATCCGCGAGAACATCGCGCCGTGGTTCGGCAACATCTACAGTCGCGCGCACGGCCAACCGCCCGAGGAGTGCCGAGACGAGTACGAGTACTACACGCTGTGGGAACTCTCGGAGAAGATCGGAGCGGTCTTCCGAGAACGGGAGCGCTTCGAGGCGCTCCGGTCGGTCCACGACGATCTAATCGACCGGATTCGGACTGACCTCCCGCCCGCCGACCGACGACCCTCGGTCGGCGTAGCTATCTTCATGCAGGAGACGTTCTACCCGTCGAAACTCAACGCCCCCGGGTTCGCGGCTGCACACACCCGCCCGCTCGAAGCGACCGACGCATTCGCCGCCGATGACGTAACGTACGAGACGACGTACGATTACGAGACGATGCTCGAAATCGACCCGGATGTCATCCTCCACCCGTTCGGCATCGCCTCCTACTACGACGTCGCGCAGGTTCGTCGGACGCTCGAAAATCACCCCGTCGGGAGTCAGCTAACCGCTGTCCAGAACGGTCGCGTCTATCCGTCCGGCAATCCGGTTCAAGGACCGCTGATGAACCTGTTCCAGTTGGAGATGACGGCCAAGCAGCTGTACCCCGAGCAGTTCGGCCAGTGGCCCGGGTACGAAAACGGCGACCCGTACCCGGAGATTCCCGAATCGGAGCGGCTGTTCGACCGGCAGCGGATCGCCGACATCGTCGCCGGCGAGTACTGATTGGAAGCGAGCGCTCTGCGACGACTTACCCTACGAACTGGAGCACGACGAGAATCGTCCCGACTGACGCGACAGTCGTCGCGAAGACGTTCGCGGAGGCGAGGTTCGCGTCGCCGCCGAGCTCGGTCGCGTAGATGAACGTCGAGACGGCCGTCGGCATCGCGAGCATCAGCACGCCCGCCCGCGTCGTCGACACGTCCGCCGAGAGCAGCGAGAACGTCGCCAGCGCGATAGCGGGCATCACCAACATCTTCAGCGCTACGACCGACCCGACCGTCGAGAGGTCGACCGACGTTTCGTCCAGCGACAGCGACGCGCCGACGACTACGAGCGCGACCGGAAGCGCGAGTTGTGCCACCGCGTCGAGTCCCGTCCAGACGGCGCCGGGGACCGAGACGCCCAACGCCGAAAAGAACAGTCCAACGCAGAGCGCCGCGAGCACCGGGTTGGTGAAGAGACCGCCGAGTTCGTCGCGCAGGTCCGCGTCGGTGTTGTTGACGAACACGAGCACTGCGATGGTCAACGGCACCTGCGTCAGCGCGCCGATGCCGAGGAGGAGACTCGCTTTCGCGGTGGCAACGTCGCCGAACGTCGCCGCGACTATCGGGAGACCGAGAAACCCGAGGTTACAGTGGTACGACTGAACGACGGCGACGCTGCGAACCGACGGGGACGACCTCCGGCGGTGGACAACCCACCCGACCGCCGCGGCGGCGAGAAGCACCGTCCAGAAGCCGAGTACGAGACGCGGTTCGAGAACGTCTCCGAGCGACTGTGAGGCCGTCGACGTGAAGACGAGTGCGGGGAGTGCGACGTAGAAGGCGAACTGGGTGAGCCGGTCCGCGCGAGTTTCGTTCAGGAGGCCGACGTACCGTGCGAGAAATCCGACGCAGAGCACGACGAGGAGGTAAACGAGATTGGAGACCACGTCCATGCGGTCAAATCGGCCGTCGACGCACTTGGGCTTACGGCCTGTGGCAACCGAGGTGCGATTTCGTCGCGCTCGCTTCGTGGGGACTCGGTTTCGATTCTCCGGTCAACGTCTTCTCTGTCGACCAATTATTCTCGTCGAATCGGCTCGTACGGCGTCCCGAGCGAGAGGTGATGCAGGTGTTCTGTCCTCTTACTCATTCGCTTTTGTCGCGGGCCTCGGACGAACGCTCAGCGTTCCACGCCGCCCGGCACTCGTCGCTACAGAGCGAGTATATCTGCAACTCTCCATTCGAGTCGCGCACTGTCGCGACGGGGTACCACTCGCTGGTTTCGATAGGCGACCCGCAGTACTCGCAGCGCTTCTTTGGGGCGGGCACGCTGCTCACTCCGCGGCGTCGCCGACTCCTTTCGTGGTTATCGGCGACTCACGCTCGCACTCGCGGTCGCTGGGTGACCGTCCGTGCAGCGCCGTACGGTGCGGGGACCCGCCACGTTGCGTCCGCCACGTGAACTGACCGACGGATGCGCGCCGCTCGCCCCGTCTGGGAGAGGCCATCTCAGTTTTCGAGTGAGCTGATGGCCGCCGTCGTCTCGCTCGACTTCGGCGGCGTCACGACGACTTCGCCGTCGCCGCGGACGACGACGTCGCAGCCCGCCATCGAAAACTGGAGTTCAAGCGAGTCTCGCGCCGACCCGACTGTCGGCTGAAACACTCTGTTCAGTGCGTCGGGGTCGATGACGGAGTAGATGGGCTCTAGCTCTAACGGGTCGACGCCTTTCGCGTCTGCAACCGCCATCACTACCGTCGTGCTGATTTCGTCGTCGTAGCAGAACCGTCTGACGCTACCGACCGGGGTCGCCTGTATCGTGTCCATATTACGACTGACGGAACGTTCGGGGAAAGCAACTTCTCCAACACTGGTAGGGCACCCGTTAGAAAGACACTACGTATGTTGGTCCCCTTCGTCGGAGGAGGACGGATCGTCGTCGAAGAGCAGCGCGCACAGTTTCCGTTCGGCCGCTCGGAGGTGGCCGTTGAACGTCGGTTGGGTAATTCCGAGCGTCGAGGCGACTTCCTCGCCGGTCCGGTCGCGCGGCCACTCGAAGTAGCCGCTGTGGTACGCCGTCTGGAGCGTCTCCAGTTGCCGACTCGTGAGTTCGGTTTCGAGCGCTGTTCCGAACGTTCGTTCCGTCCGGTCGGCGCGCTCCTTGTCGCGCCGCGCGCGGAGTTCCGTCCCGGGATATCGCTCTTCGAGTCGAGCGACGAACGACCTGACGTCGGTGGTGTCCGGGAGTTCGACGACGACCTGCGCTGCGGACTCCGTGACCCGAATCGAGCGAGTGATAGCGCCGCACTCGACGAGCGTGGACGGAATCGTCTGCCCGGACACCGTCGCCTCGAACCGGTACGTCTCCGGTCCGTCGGCTTCGCCGATGAGGTCCAGACGCCGGATGCTCGGCACGTCTTCGGCGGCGGCGACGATGGCGCTCGAGGGTGCACCGCTCGCGCTGAAGAAGATGCGCGTCGTCCCGTCGGACTGCGGTACGATCCCACCGTACTCGATTTGGCACTTCGCCTCACTGCTGAGTCGTCTGATCGGGCCGTCTGACCCGTAAACTGCTAGTTCGAGTTCGACGACCGTGTCAGTGAGAAGCGTCTGTCTCGTCTCCGCGGAGTTTATCGCGTACGCTATCGTCTCTCCGAGCTCCTCGAAGACGTTCTTCGACTGCTCGTCGAGCGCCCCCGGTTCGGCCGAGAACACCGTCAACACCCCGTAGGGCATCTCGTTGTACCGAAGCGGGATGCTGATGACCGACTGTAACTCCCGCGCGAGGGCCGCTTTCCGCCACGGCGCTCCGCGCAGGTCCGAGGCGACGTTCGGGACGACCACCGCCGCCTCTGTCGACACCGCCGTCACCGCGGGCGGCCCGTCGTCGGCGTCGATGGATAACGAAACCGCGTCAAGATACCCTCGGTCGTCTCCGGCCCACGCGCGCGGTCTGAGCGTCTCCTCTGCGACTTCACCGATCCACGCGAAGGCGAACCGTTCGGTCTGCGTCAAGAGTTCGCAGACGGCCTGTTCTATCGCGTCGCGCGTCGTCGCCTGGACGAGCACCTGGTCGATCTCCCGGATGAGCTCGTTTATTCGGTTCAGTTCCTCTAACTGCTGATTCCGCGTCGCCAGTTCGCGTTCCTGTTCGCGGAGCGACTCCTCACGTTCGACGCGGTCGAGCGCGGCCTCGGTCGTCGCCGCCAAGTGGTCGGCCAACTGCTGCGTCTGCTGGTCGATGCTGCCGACCCCCTCGGAGAGAATGAGCAACACGCCGTGTCCGCCGAGCGGAATCCAGAGTCCGCTTCGAAACAACGTGTTCTGCGGGCTGGCCCGCTCGGATTCGCCAAGATCCTCGATGACGACCGTCTCGTCGTCGACGAACGACTCCCACGTGACGGACGTCTCCCGCGGCCCGAACGACGGTACCTCGCCGAACGCGTCTTCGACGTACTCAGTATACGCCGTCGGCCGAAGCACGCTCGCCGATTCGTCGAAGAGGTAGATGACCACTCCCGGATGGTCGAGTACGTCGACGGCGGCGTCGACGGCGACTCGACTCGCCTCGGTCTTCGATTCGGTCTGCACGAGGTCGCGACTCGCCCGGTGTAGCGCGGTCTGGGTTCGCTCGAACTTCTTTCGTTCGATGGCGTGTCGAATCGCCCGGTAGAGTAAGGGCGGCGTGAGTTCGTCTTTGACGAGGTACTCCTGTGCGCCCTGCTGGACCGCCCGCACACCGACTGTCTCGTCGTGGAGACCGGTCAACACCACGATGGGCGTCTCCTGCGACCGGTCTCGGACGGTTTCGAGCGTCTCGATCCCGGTGCTGTCCGGCAGTCCGAGGTCAAGAAGCACTACGTCGACGCGCGAGTCGCCGTCGAGTCGCCGTAACCCGTCGCTCAGTCGGTCGGCGTGGCGGAGGTTCGGCGTCCCGACCGACTCGGGTTCGGGAACCGTCGCCGCGCGATCCGTCGCTTCGTTGAACATCTCCTCGATGAGTCGGACGTCGCCCGGATTGTCCTCGATTAGCAGAATCTCGACCGGTTCCGCGGGCGCGTCGCTCACGAGTATCCCCTCCTCTCGTTGTCCCGTCGAGAGGGTGCCCGCACTGACGGCGGCGTACGCTTCCGAAGACCGCAGAAAAGGCGTCGACGTCGGCGTTCCGTCTCCATCTTCTACCGATAGCGACTGCGCCTTCTTGAATGCTCGTGTCTCCGGTATGATTCATCATTTCTGACCGTACACACAAACAAAATTATTTAGACTTTCGAGCCGAAGTCCGAGCATGGGAAAATTAGACGAGGTGTCGGCGGAACGACTCCGGACGGCGTTGTCGGAGGCCGACGACGCCAAGGAGGCGAAGCGCCTCGTCGTCGCGCTCGAATACAAGGCCGGGCAGCGGGTAGACGATCTCAGCGAACGGTACGGTATCCCACGTTCAACGCTGTACTCCTGGTTGGAGCGGTTCGAAGGCGGTTCGGTCGAAGCAGCCGTCAGCGACGACGACCGTCCCGGCCGACCGCCGAAGTTGGATGCCGACGATCTCGCGGAACTTCGGGCGGATGCGTCGACTTCCCCGGCGAAACTGGGTTACGACGTTGGCGAGTGGACTGCGGCGCTCTTCCGACGCCACGTCGAGTCGAAATTCGGCGTCTCTTACTCTGAGGGACACGTCCGGCGGTTGCTCCGTCGGAGTCGGTGAGCCGAGAGAAAAAGTCTGAAATCTAATAACTAAAAGGGAAGGCAAACACGATGTCAACCTCCGCAGTCAGTCAAATGCACCGCCATATAATACAGTTATTTATGTTTGTATTTGACCGAACTCGGCAGTGCGAGTGTCAACTCGCTCCACTTTCGACTCACCGACCGATATCGACGGGCGCTCCGCTCTCGGCCGCGCGGTGAATCGCCTCGATGGTTCGCATATCGACGAGTCCGTGTTCGCCGTCCGGGTAGACCTCTCTCCCCGAGAGGAGTCGGTCGGCGAAGTAGTCGAACTCCTCTCGCATCTCCTCGACTGCCTCGAACGAAGCGTGAGAGATCTCGACAGTCACGTCCCCCCGCGACGCGTGGAGAGTACACTCGCCGTGGAATGCCGGTCGCAGTTCGAGCTGTCCCTCGGTGCCGGTAATCTTCAACTGGGTGTCGGCGTGCGCGCGCTGGCTCGCGGTACAGACCATCTGTACGTCGTCTTCGAGCATTGCGATGAACGACGACCGCTCGTCGGGAACGTCGGCGAACGCTTCGTGGTGAGACGCCATTCGAGACTCGACGGTCACGGGGTCGCGTCGGAGCAGGTATCGTGTGGTGTTTATCGAGTAGATGCCGAGGTCCATCACCGACGTGCCGTAGCCGGTGAGTTCGGAGTCGAGGCGCCACTGGTCGCGGTCGGGAATCATCTCCAACAGCGGCTGTGAGTTGTTTCCGTACACCTGCACCGGTTTTCCGATGAAGCCCTCCTCGACGAGTTCGTGCGCACGACGGACCGCGGGGTCGGTCTGCATCCGGTAGGCGACCATCAGCGGGGTGTCGGCGTCGTCGCAGGCGTCGACCATTCGCTCAGCGCGCTCGACGCTCGCTTCCATCGGCTTCTCGCAGAGGACGCCCTTGCCAAGTTCGGCCGCGGTTTCGGCGTACTCGAGGTGGAACGCGTTCGGCGTCGCCACGTACACCGCGTCGTACGCCTCGGCGGCGGTTCCGGCGTGATATTCGTCGTAACTGATTCCGTGGTTAACGCCGTGCTCGTCAGCGATTCGGGTCGCCTTCTCTTCGGAGCTACTGACGAGGACAGTCGCCTCACAGAACTCCGATTCCGCTATTGCCGGGAGCGCGACGTCTGTCGTCCACCAGCCAAGTCCGATCAACGCGTAGCGAACCGTTCCCCCCGTCGACTGCTGCCAATCGCGGTCAGTGTACTGGTCTATCCAGCCGGCGAGTGTCATGTCGTACAAAGAGGACGACGTGACCGAAAAGCTATCGCCGTCGGACGCGGACCGGCGACGGCGTCGACAACCGCCTCACTCCGTCCGCGCCCGGTCGACGGCCGCGCGGAACTGTTCTGCGCGCTCGGTCAACACCTCGTACTCCCCTGCGGCTATCGCGTCGGAGTCGACGAGGCTGCTGCCGACGCCGACGGCCGTCGCTCCCGCGGAGACGAACGCCTCGACGTTGTCGAGCGAGACGCCGCCGGTCGGTACGAGCGGCAACTGCGGGAGCGGCCCGCCGAGACTTCTGACGTAGTCGGGTCCGAGCGACGACGCGGGGAAAATCTTCAGCAGGTCCGCGCCCGCTTCGTACGCCCGGACGGCTTCTGTCGGCGTCTGCACGCCCGGGGCGACGACCGCCCCGTAGCGGTTGCACGTCTCGACGACGCCGGGGTCGAAACTCGGCGTGACGACGAACGACGCTCCAGCCATCAGTACCGCTCGGGCGGTCTCGCTGTCGAGTACCGTTCCGGCCCCGACGAGCGCCTCCGAGTCGTCGAATGTCGACGTGACCGCCTCGAGCGTGTCGAGGACGCCCGCCGTGTCGGCGGTTATCTCGACGGTGTCGACGCCGCCGGCGACGAGCGCGTCGACGACTTCGATGGTTCGGTCGGCGTCGACGCCGCGGACGATGCCGACGACGCCGTTTTCGGCGATTCGTGTGTACGCTGATTGTTTTGATATTTCGCTCATAATCGCCAGTATCGCTGGTCAGCCTGTTCGTGGCATCCAGTTCGGTCTCACTCTCGCGGCCACCTACTCAAACGTTCGGTTCGAGGGTATCCTCTCCGCCCACCGTTCGACGACGTGGTTCGCGAACGCGTAAGCGAAGATGTGTCTCAGAAACGCATAAGACGTGAAAAATGGATGCAGGATGGTTACTCAGCGAAGCGGCCGTCTGAGCTACTCCGGCCGAAGCTCTCTCATCCCGATGTCGACGTCGCCAGTCTTGGTTTTCACCGACTCGCCGGTCCGACTGTCGAAGAGGTACAGCGCCTCCTCGTCGAACGTGATACGGACTGTCTCGCCTGCTCTCGGCCGGACCGTACTGTCGACGCGGGCGGTCATGTCGGCGTCCTCAAACACGTGCTCGTCGAGTAGCTCGAGCACTTCGTCGAGCCACGCGAAGTCGAACTCGCCGCGCTCCGGCTCCAGACGAGACCACGCGAACTCGCCCATGCGAACGTACTCGACGCCGCCCTCGGCCATCTGTCCGACGTCGACGGCCCAGCGACTCGGATTCCAGTGCTCGGGAAAGTAGCAGACTCCGACTTCCATCGTACTTTTGATGTGGTAATCCGACACAAATAAGTCCGCCGTCGCGCTTGGCCGATGCTCTTCCGGCGCTCCGCCGACGATACGCTTATCACACTTCGTTCGCGAAACGGTTTCACATGCCTAGGATCACGTTCATCGGCGCCGGAAGTATGGTCTTTGCCCGGAAACTCATCGGCGACATTCTCTCCTTCGAGGAGCTCTCAGACAGCACCATCACGCTGATGGACATCGACGAGCACCGTCTCGAACAGACGACCCGCATCGCGGAGGCGATGGTCGAAAACAGTGGCGTCGATGCGGCCATCGAGTCGACGACCGACCGTCGCGCAGCGCTCGACGGCGCGGAGTACGTGCTCAACATGATCAACGTAGGCGGCACCGAACCGTTCGAGAACGAGATACGCATTCCCGAGAAGTACGGCGTAGAACAGGCCATCGGCGACACGCTCGGTCCCGGCGGCATCTTCCGTGCGCTCCGGACCATTCCCACGATGCTCGACATCGCGGCGGACATGGAGGAGCTCTGTCCTGATGCGCTCTTGATGAACTACACGAACCCGATGGCGATACTCTGCTGGGCGTTGTTCGAGGCGACCGAGGTCGAAACCGTGGGTCTCTGCCACAGTGTCCCGCACACCGCGGAAGCCATCGCCGACTACGTCGGCGTGCCGAAGGAGGAACTCGATTACTGGGTCGCCGGCATAAACCACATGGCGTGGTTCCTCGAGTGCAAACACGACGGCGAGGACCTCTATCCGCAACTGGAGGAGGCGATGGACGACCCCGAGACGTACCAGCGCGACACCGTCCGCTTCGAGATGATGCGTCATTTCGGCGCATTCCCCACCGAGTCGAGCCACCATCTCAGCGAGTACGTTCCCTATTTCCGGACTGACGCCGAAACCATCGAACGGATGGAGGGCACCGGCTACGCCGAGCGGATGGCGACAGCGACGTATCTGGAAGGCTGGAAGCGGCGTTCGGAGGAGCGCGACGGCGCGCTCGCGGACATCGACCCCGAGGAGGCCACCGTTGAACGGTCCGAGGAGTACGCCTCCCGCATCATCCACTCGCTGGAGACCGACACGCCGCGACGGTTCAGCCTCAACGTGAGCAACGAGACGAACGCCATCGGAAATCTTCCGGCGGAGGCCTGCGTCGAAGTGCCGTGCTTCGTCGACGGAACGGGCATCCACCCGTGTACGGTCGGCGATCTACCCCCCGAACTCGTCGGACTCGTCCGGACGAACGTCAGTGTCCAGCAACTTGCAGTGCAGGGTGCGCTTGACGGGGACCGCGAGGTGGTCCACCGCGCGGTAAAACTCGACCCGCTCACCGCCGCAGCCCTGAATCTCGACGAGATTCACGAGATGACCGAGGAACTCATCGCGGCGAACGAGGCGTACCTGCCAGTTCTAGAGTAAGCGACGTCGCACCCGCCGGAGTCGTCCCCGGCGAGGCGCTCGGAACGAACTACGGTGAGCCGAACTAGTCGCGGTAGTTCGGCAGCGTGTCGTCTTGCATGACCGCCGTCCGTCCGCCGTCGACGAGGAGATGCGTGCCGGTGACGAATCCGGCGTCGTCGCTGGCGAGGAAGGCAACGGCGCCGGCGACGTCTTCGGGCGCTCCGAGTCGGCCGACCGGGTGGATCGACTCGAGGTGTTCGCGCTCGGCGTCGTCCATCTCGTCGAGGGTTCGATCGACGGCGACCCAGCCGGGATTTACGGTGTTCACCCGGATATCGGGACCGAAATCCAGCGCCATCGCGCGAGTCATCCCATTGATACCCGCCTTCACCGCGTTGTACGGGAACATCTTCGGCATCGTCAGGAATGCGTGGTTCGACGAGACGTTGGTGACGGTGCCGCGCTCCATCCGCTCGGCGGCGTGCTTCGCGCAGAGCCAGTAGGCGCGGAAGTCGGTCTCGACGACGAAGTTCCAGTCGTCGAGCGTCGCCTCGCCGGCTCCGGTGTTCGTCTCGACGCCGGCGTTGTTCACGAGGTGATCGAGGCGGCCGAACTCGTCGACGGTCGCCTCGACTAGCGCCGCGATGTCGTCGGGGTCGCGCATATCCGCGCGGACGAACTCGGCGACGCCGCCAGTCTCGCGGATATCCGCGACGACGGCCTCGCCGGCTTCGGCGGTCCGTCCCGTAACGACGACCGAGGCACCCTCGTCGGCGAGCCGTCGAGCGATTCCGGCGCCGATACCGCGTGTCGATCCCGTGACGAGCGCGACCGATCCTTCGAATCGAGCGTCGGTCATCTCACCACTCTGCGATGCCGCCGTCCTCGTGTCGCCAGACGGGGTTGTGCCAGTTGACGTTCTGCTGGGCGCGCTCGCGGACGTACTCCTCGTCTATCTCGATGCCGAGACCGGGGTCCCGCGACAGCTCGATGTAGCCGTCGTTGTACTCGAAGGGGTCGGTGTCGACGAGATAGTCGAGCACGTCGCTCGTGGCGTTGTAATGGATGTCGAGGCTCTGTTCCTGGATGAGCGTGTTCGGGGTGCAGGCGTCCACCTGAACGCACGCGGCGAGCGCGATGGGTCCAAGCGGACAGTGCGGCGCGACCGCCACGTCGTAGGCCTCGGCCATCGTGGCGATCTTCCGCACCTCGGTGATGCCGCCGGCATGCGAGAGATCGGGTTGGATGACGTCGACGACCCCCTGCTTGAATATCTCCTTGAAGTCCCAGCGCGAGTACATCCGTTCGCCCGTCGCGATGGGCGTCGTTGTGTGCGCCGCGATTTCGGGGAGCGCGTCGTTGTGCTCCGGGAGCACCGGTTCCTCGATGAACATCGGGTTGTACGGCTCGATAGCCTTCGCTAGGCGCTTTGCCATTGGCTTCGACACCCGGCCGTGGAAGTCGACGCCGATGTCGGCGTCGTCGCCGATGGCGTTGCGGACCTCCGCGATGCGTTCTTCCGCTTCGGCGATGGCGGCGGGCGTGTCGATGCGCTTGAGCTCGGAGGTAGCGTTCATCTTCAGCGCCGTGAAGCCCGCGTCCATCTTCTCGCGGGCGGCCGCTCCGACGTCGGCGGGGCGGTCACCGCCGATCCACTGGTAGACGCGCACCCGGTCTCGCGCCCGTCCGCCGAGAAGTTCGTAGACGGGGGCATCGTAGTGTTTCCCCTTGATGTCCCACAGCGCCTGGTCGATGCCGGCGATGGCGCTCATGAGGACGGGTCCGCCGCGGTAGAAGCCGCCGCGGTACATCGTCTGCCAGTGGCGCTCTATCTCCATCGGGTCTGCGCCGAGGAGATAGTTGTCCAGCAGTTCCTCGACGGCGGCCTTGACGGTCTTGGCGCGGCCTTCGACGATGGGTTCGCCCCAGCCGACCGTACCGTTGCTCGTCGAAATCTTGAGGAACAGCCATCGCGGCGGCACCTCGAACAGTTTGTAGTCGGTGATTCGCATCTATTCTACCCCCACCGTCTCGACTAGGGTACTTAGGAGGTACGCTCCGACCGGTTGGTCGGCGTCACCGACGCGGAAGCAACAGCCGGCGACGACTCCGTTACCGTGCGGGCGACGGAGCAGGGCGGCGCCCTCGTTGGCGAGCCACCCTTCAACGTAGCCGACGTCGAGGCGGTCGTCGTCGTCCACGTCGGTTGCGATTTCATAGGGGTAGAGCCCTTCGAACGCCCAGTCGAGGCGCTCGCCGTCGACGAGGTCGCCGAGCAGCGAGCCGTCGTGGTAGAGCAGCGACGCGACGAGGTTCCAGCTCTCGGTCTCCGGGAGGGTTCGGTACTCGAAGACAGCGTCGTCCTGCAGGTGGCCGTCCACGTCCGGGACGACGACGACCGAGCCGCCGGATTCGGCGAACGCGGCCAAGTCATCGGAGACGGAACCCGAAGCGACCGCGATGTCGGCGTCCGAGAGGTTCGCGACCGTCTCGAACCCGAGTGCGTCGAACGACTGTGTGAGGCGGTCCTCAGCGCTGTATATTTGCGCGTCGGCGTCGGCGCGAACCGCGTCGCGGGAGACGACGGTGAGCGTCTCGGTGGTCGACGCTGACGTCTTGTCTGCACTGTCAGCGTCGCCGAGCGTCGCCGCCACGTCGACGGGACCAGACGCCTCTTCGGGGACGTCGAGTTCGACCGTCTCCGCGCGAGCGACGCCGTAGCCGTCGAGCGAGACAGGTACGTCGACCGTTTCGTCGAACGCGTCAAGCGTTACCGGGCCGTCGATTTCAACGGTGGTGTCGTTGACGAGCGTTACGTCGACAGCGACGGTGTCGCCCGCCCAGACGGCACGGGATTCGGGTTCGACGCGGACGTAGACGGGCGCGTTGACCGACGCGAACTCGTCGACAAACGACTTCTCGTCGCGGAAGTAGTCGAGGATGCCGTTGAACTCCCACTCGATGTCGCTGAACTCCGTGATGACGTAGCCCGCGAGCGACTCGCGGACGCGCATCTCGCCAATAACGTCGGCGACGGAGACCGACTCGCGACCTTGCCACGCCTCCGCGAGGTTGCCGAGGTCGTCGAAGACATCCGAGAGCGGCGACTCAGCGAAGCGCTCCTGCACGCCCTCGGGCCGCTTCAGCTCGTCGTCGAGGAATTCGTGGGAGAACCACGTCGGTTCGCCGTCGTAATGCTCCAGCAGCTTCGGCACGTCGCAGAGGCCCCAGGTGCCGAACTCGGAGACGATTGCGGGCGTCGACTCGGGGTCTGTCTCGGTCACGCCGTAGTTCGCACTGGGGTCAGACTCGATGCTGTCGAGGTCGTCGGCCCACGCCTCCGCGCGGTCGGGACTGACGAAGTAGCGGTGGTAGTCGTTGATGTCGGTCGCGACGTGCGCCCAGCCGGAGTTGTCGCAGGCGAGCCGCGTCGGGTCGCGCTCCTTTGTCTCCTCGTAGAGCGCCGCGAGGTACTCCTGCTTCTCCTCGTCGGTCCAGAGCGGCTCCTCGTCCTCGTGCCCGCCGATGCCCCACTCTTCGTTGTAGAGGCTCCACGCGATGACGCTTGGGCGGTTGAAGTCGCGCTCAATGAGGCCGAACAGCTGTTCTTTCACCTCGCGCTTCGAGCGCTCGGTGTAACGGTCAGGGTTCGCCGGTTCCTCCCAGACAAGGATGCCGAGTCGGTCGGCGAGTTCGACGAAGTCGGGGTGCGCGGGTTTGATGTGTTTTCGCAGGAGGTTGAAGCCGAGCTGTTTCGCGGTCCGAATCTCCTCCTCGAAGAGGTCCTCATCGAACGGCCGGTAGAGCGTGTCGGGGTAGTAGCCCTGGTCGAGCGCCCCGCGCATCGTGAACGGCTCGCCGTTGAGCAGCAGCGTCGTCCCGTCGTGGGAGACGCTCCGCATCCCGAAGTAGTCGGTCGCCTCGTCGACGACCTCGTCGTCCGTCTCCAGGCTGACGCGTACGTCGTACAGCGTCGGTGAATCGGGCGTCCAGTAGTCAGGGTCGTCGAGATCGACCGTCGCGGTGCCGACGCCCCTTTCGACATCGAATCGCGCGTCGGCGACCATGTCGCCGTCATGTTCGACGATGACTGTTCCTTCGAGGTCGGCCGGGATGGCCGCCTCGTCGCCGTTAGCGATGTCGACCGTGACGTGGGCGGCGTCCACGTCGAGGTCGGGCGTCACGCGTATGGTTTCCACGTGGACGGCGGGCCGCACCTCAACGCCGACGCGCTGCCAGATGCCGCTGACGCGCGTATACCACGGCTTCCCCTGTTTGCCGTGCGGAATCTCCTCGATGTCTTCGGGGTCGTGGACGCGGACAGCGACTGTGTTGGTGCCGGGCGTCGCCTGTTCGGAGACGTCGAACTCGAAGGGGAGGTAGCCGCCCTGGTGGTCGCCGACGCGCTCGCCGTTGACCCAGACGGTCGTCTCGTAGTCGACGGCGTCGAACGTCAGCGCGATGTACTCCTCGGGGTCGAACTCGGGGAGTTCGACGCTCCGGCGGTACCAGGCGGCGCCGGTGTACTCGCGGAGCGACTCGTCCTCCTGCCACGAGTGCGGCACCTCGACGGTGGCGGCGTCCTCGGGCGACCATCGGGCCCCGTTTCGGAACCACTCGGAGGTCTCACCCTCGTCGTCGGGGTCGAGGATGAACTCCCACGTCCCGTCGAGGTCGGTGCGGGTGCGGTACGATTCGTCTGCGCCCGTCGATGGACGGGCACGTTTAGTGATATCGTTCGTCATTCGTGATGGTAGAGTGCGGTTTCAGCGCGATACAGCGTTTGAGAACGGCGTTCCCCCGCGGTGTCGTCCGACAGGTCGTCGTAGAGAAACGCATGCAGCGAGAACGCGAGCGTCGGGAAGAGGAACGCGAACCCGACGGTGGTGAGCGCCGTCGCGACGAGGATGGCGGCGGTGAGAAGCGCCACCGCCAGCGAGAGTGTCGGCTGCCCCGACACACGGCGTCGGCCCTCGGCGAGCGCCGAGAGCGCCGACTCGCCGCGAGCGAGCGCGACGAAGGCGGGGAGCAACACCAGGACGGTGTAAAACGTCGCGTAGGCGCTCAGGACGGTCAGCACGAGCGCGAGCGTCGTTCCGACACGCACGAACTCGGCGGCGTAGAGGAGACTTACTCCGCCGAGCAGCAGCGGGAACACGCCGAGCAACGTCGCGTGCAGGAACTGCCTACGCACCGTGGCGAGCACGTCCCGCTTGTCGACGTGTCCGTCCGCGCGGAGCGACCGAATCGCGGCGTACGCGCCGACGGTTGCTGGTCCGAGGGTGACCACCGGGAGCGAGGCGAGCGTCCACAGGAGGCTCACCCCGACGAGTGCGAACGCGTTGTCGTAGGCGAATCGCCCCGTCTGGCGGATCGCCTTGCCCAGCCGTTCGGCGTCGTGTTTCTCCTCCGAGTCGGCCTCGCGCCCCGCCGCTCCGGCAGCGGGTCGGCGCGCCGATTTCGGGTCGTCTTCCCCCGTCATCCGGTCGTCCCCTGAATGCTGACCGCGCTGATGAGGTAGTCCTGCAGAAGCAGGAAGACGATGAACAGCGGAAGCGACGCGAGAAGCGTCGCCGCCATCATCAGCCCCGGTTGGAACACCTGGCTGCTCGAAAGCGTCACTAGTCCGATAGGGAGCGTGTACGACCCCTCCGACTGGAGGACGATGAGCGGCCAGAGGAACTGGTTCCAGCTGCTGACGAAGGTGAACAGCGCCAGTGCGGTCATCGGCGACTTCATCATCGGCAGCATCAGTCGCGAGTAGATCTGGAACGTTGAGAAGCCGTCGAGCCGCGCGGCCTCCTCTAGCTCGTCGGGGAAGTCCCGGAAGAACTGCACCAGCAGGAAGACGCCAAGCGGTCCGGCGGTCAGCGGCAAGATGACGCCCGCGTAGTTGCTGATGAGCCCGAGGTCGGAGATAAGGGTGTAGAGCGGGACGATGTTGACGTACGCAGGCACCATGAAGCTCGCGATGATGAGACTGAGCACGGCGTTGCGGCCCGGCCACTCCAGTCGCGTCAGCGAGAACGCGATGAGCGAGTCGAACAGCAGCACGATTATCGTCGTGATGCCCGCGATGAGCAGCGTGTTCACCGTCCACTGGACGATGAGCGACTCCGAGAGGACGAACTGGTACCACTGGAGCGTCGGTTCCGACGGAATCCAGTGGGGCACGTTCGAGAACATCTCCGCTCGCGGCTTCAGCGACAGCGATATCATCCACAGGTAGGGGATGAGAAACAGGAACGCCATCCCGTAGAGGGCGACGTACAGTCCCACCGTCCGTAGCGACAGCTTCTCGAGGCGCGCTCGCAGTCCGTCGTTCGTCTGTGTGCTCATGAGGAGTCACCTGCCAGTTTGTAGTTGGTCAACGAGACGGCGATGAGTACCACGAAGAGGAAGTAACCAACCGCGGCCGCGTAGCCGAACTCGTGTTGGTTGAACGCCGCCTTGTAGAGGTACATCACTAGGGTGTCTGTCGCGTTGCCGGGACCGCCGCCGGTCATGATGAACACCTGACCGAATATCTGAAACGAGCCGATGAACTGGACAACGGTGACGAACAGCAGCGCCGGTTTCATCTGCGGCAACGTGATGTCCTTGAACGCCCGCCATCCGTGCGCGCCGTCCAGCCTCGCGGCCTCGTAGAGGCGTTCGGGAACGCCCTGACGCGCCGACAGCAGGATGACGAAGTTGAAGCCCATCGTCCACCAGATGGTCGCGATGGCGACGGCGGGCATGCCGAACGTCGCCGAGTTCAGCCAGTTCGGCGGGTTGATTCCAAGCTGTGCGATGTAGTAGTTGAAGACGCCGTAGCTGGGCGCGTACAGCTCGATCCAGATGAGCGCGACGACGGCCACCGTCAGCACGTACGGGCTGAAGAACACCATCCGAAGGAACCGCCGGCCTTTCAGCTGGCGGTTGACACCCAGCGCTAGCCCCAGTGCCAGAATCACCAGCGGCGGCACCGTCAGCAGGACGAAGTAGACCGTATTCCAGAGCGCGTTCCAGAACAGCGGGTCGTTCATCATCCGGACGTAGTTCTCCAGGAAGATGAACTCCGACTGCGTGGGGTAGATGGCGTTCCAGTCGTAGAGGCTCATGTACAACCCCTTCAGCAGGGGGAACAGGAGGAAGACGGAGAACACCACCAGGTAGGGGAGCGCGAACAGGACGCCTTCGAGCGACTCCCGGTCTCGCATCGCGGCGGTGTTCTCCTTGACCGACTGGAGTCGGCCGGCGAGTCTGTTTGTGACGGACATCGTTCACTGATTCAGCGCATCGTTGACGCCCTGAGCCGCTTGCTGGATGCCCTTCTGGGGCGAAACCTGCTGGCTGTATATCTCCGCGAGGCTGTCCGAAAGCCGTTCCTGGTACGTGTCGATGTTCTCCGTCCGCGGGACGTACGCGAGTTGGTCGTTGTCGGCCATCTCGAAGAACGTCGAGAGGGTCTTGTTCCAGACGTCCGACTGCCGGAGTTCGTCGGATTCGAGGATGGACTGACTCGCCGGCAGGTGTCCCGCGTCGGTTCCCCAGACGTTGGTCTCCTGAGTGAGCCAGCGCGCGGCTTCGAGCGCCGCCTGCTGTTTTGCTTCGCTGCGGTCAGGATTCATCGGCAGCGCCAGCGAGTGGCTGTCGGCCCAAGTGTACTGCTGGTCGCCCTCGGGGTAGACGAACGGCTTGAACATGCCGAACTCGAAGTCCTGGTCGTTCGCGGGGCCGTAGAACCACGTCCCGTTGGCGACCATGGCGAGGTCGCCCGCGTAGAACGCCTTCTCCCAGCGGTTATCCGCCATCTCCGGGCGGTCCCACTCCCACTTTCCGGTAATGTTCGAGAAGTACTCCGCGACGGCGACGCCCGTCTCGTTGTTGAAGGCGGCCTGGCTCTTGTCGTCGGTGAGCAACTGACCGCCAGCCTGCCGGAGGAACGCGAGGTAGACGCGGAGCAGTTCGCCGGGACCGTACGGCGTCGGACTGAACGCCTGTTTGTCCGTCTCGCTGACGATGGCGTTGCAGGCGTCGGTGAACTCCTGTGCCGACGATGGCGGGCTCTCGGGGTCAAGTCCGGCCTCCTCGAAGATGGATTTGTTGTAGTAGATGCCGATTGGGTGGGTGTCCAGCGGCAGCGCCAGTCGGTCCCCGCCCAGCTGAACCTGCTGCCAGATCGAGTCGACGTACGCGCTCGACGTGTCGTCGCTGACGAGGTCGCCGAGCGGCTGGAGCACGTCCTGATAGACGGCCAGCTGCGACGCGTGGATAACCGCCAGGTCGGGTGCGTTGCCGCCTGTGAGGGCGGTGTACAGTTTGTCGTAGTACTGGTCCCAGGGGAGCCGTTGCCTGTTTATTGTGATGTTGTCGTGGCTCTCGTTGAACTGGTCGACCATCTTCTCCATCGCGTCACCGTCGCCGCCGCCGAACAGCGTCCAGTACTCGATGGTCGTCTCTCCGCCGTTGCCGCCGCCTCCACTTCCGTTCCCGCTTCCGTTCCCGCCACCGCCGCCGAGGCTGTCCGTACAACCGGCGAGACCGACGGTGCCGGCGATACCGGCCGTTTTCAGGAAGTTACGTCTGTGAACGAGGCTAGGTGCTCTGCTTTCGCGTGGCATACCACTTGAACCATATTATCGATTATGTATAAGTGTTTCTCCGGTGCGAACGGGTCGTCTATCGAATTCGAAGAACGCCTGAGAGCGCCGTTTTGTTGGCACCTCACAACTCACTACGGTTCACTCATCGAACACCGGGCCAGAGCGCTCGGTGCTCGGGACCCGGCTTTCGACGCGCGGCCATCCGTCTTCCCACTGCAACGGGTCGAGCATGAGCGCACGCCTCGGTGTCGAATCGATCCACTCGTTCCCCTCGACGTACGCGTGATAGACCAGCCACTCCGTGTCGCGGTCGTCGACCACCATCGAGTTGTGGCCGGGACCGACGAACCCCGCCCCGTCGTCTACGACGACCTCGCCGCCGAAGGTCATGAGGTTCCGCCCTTGGGCGTTCACGTAGGGGCCGCGCAGCGAGTCGGCGCGGCCGACTTCGACGCGGTAGGTGCTCAACGGTCCCTCGCAGCAGCTACCCGTGGAGCCGAAGAAGTAGTACCGCCCGTCGCGCTCGTAGAGATAGGTCGCCTCGAAGCGGTCGCCGGCTATCTGGAACGGCTCCCCAGCGAGGGTCGTCCCGTCGGATTCGAGTTCGACGCCGTAGATGCCGTGGAAACTCCCCCAGAAGAGGTACGGCGTCCCGTCGTCCTCGTAGAAGAACGGGTCGATGGAGTTCTCGACGCCTATCTCTTCGCTCGTGAAGAGTTCCCCGCGGTCTTCGAACCGGCCGCCGGGGTCGTCGCTCGTCGCGATGCCGATGCCGGGGTTCTCGTCGCCCCACGTCGACAGCGAGTAGTACATTAGGTACCGACCGTCGCGGCGAACGACCATCGGCGCCCACACGTTCCCGTACTCCTTCCAGTCGGGGGTCGATTCGAACGCCTCGCCGACGTACTCCCAGTCGACGAGATTAGACGACCGAACGATGGGTACGACGCGTGTCCCCTCGCCGTCTCTCCAGTCGTCGGCGGTTCCGTACGCGTAGAACTCGCCGTCGGCCGCGCGGTGGACCGACGGGTCCGCCAGTATCGGTTCGAACACCGGATTCTCGTAGGTCGGTCCGCCGCGGTCCCGGTCGAGACAGCCGGCGACGCTCGTGCCGGCGGCGAGACAGACTCCTCGGAGCAGCGTTCTCCGTCGCATGCTCCTCCGGTATTGTTTCGCCTACATAACGTTAGGGGTCTGACTAAACGCACCAAAAAATGCGTCCACCGGGGCACCCGGGGAAAACTATATGAATATCTGCGAAGAACCACCCAACCATACAAAAACTATGAGTGGCGTGAGCTTTACACATGTCAGGAAGACGTACGACGACGGCGACATCGTCGCGATAGAAGATTTCAGCCTCGAGATGGTAGACGGCGACTTTGTGTCTGTCGTCGGGCCGTCAGGGTCGGGGAAGTCGACGTTGCTACGCATGGTCGCCGGACTGGAGGACATCTCCGGCGGGGAGATACGCATCGGTGACCGCGTCGTCAACGATGTCGCACCGCAGAACAGAGGCGTGGCGATGGTGTTCCAGAACTACGCGCTCTACCCGCACATGTCCGTCAGGGACAACATGTCCTACGGACTGCGGCTGACGACCGACCTCTCCGACGACGAGATCGACCGACGAGTCGAGGACGCCGCCGAGATGATGGGGATCGGCGACCTCTTAGATAAACGACCGGGACACCTCTCCGGGGGTCAGCAGCAGCGCGTTGCGACCGGCCGCGCCATCGTCCGCGAACCCGACGTGTTCCTGATGGACGAACCGCTCTCTAATCTGGACGCCAAACTCCGGATGCACATGCGGACGGAACTGCAGCGGATCCAGGAGGATCTCGATACGACGACCATCTACGTTACGCACGACCAGGAGGAGGCGATGACGATGTCCGACCAGGTAGTCGTCCTCGCCGAGGGCGAACTCCAGCAGGTGGCACCACCGGAGGAACTGTACTACCAACCGGCCAATATGTTCGTCGCGGATTTCGTCGGGTCGCCATCGATGAACTTCTTCGACGTCGAGGTTCACGACGGCGTCGCCGTCGGCGACGGCTTCGACTACCGCCTCCCGGAGTACCACCGCGAACAAGTGGCCGACCGCAACGGGGATGCTTTCACGCTTGGAGTCCGCCCGGAGAGCGTCTCCGTCAGCGACACCGCCAGCGCGGAGACGGTCACCGCCGTCGTCGACGTCGTCGAACCCATCGGCAGCGACACCTACCTCTACCTGCACGTCGGCGACGTCGAGTGCACCGCTCGCGTCGAAGCGAAAACTCCCATTCAGGAGGGCGACCACATCGAACTCCAGTTCGACGAGGAGTCGCTGCACCTGTTCGACGCAGAGACCGGCGAGAACGTCGTGTACTCGTTCGAGAAACCCGAAGCACCCGTCTCCTCGGCCTGAACCCGCTCGCGGAGCGCCCTTTTTTCCGACGACCGCCTCCGTCCGGACCTCCCTGTTTTCGCCGCGAATCGTCGAGAGCGCGGCGTCAGCGGATCGTCACCGCTCCCGCACCTCGTTTCTTCTCGTCCTTCTCACCCTTCGTTTCTCTTTAGGAAACGGTAGTATTGCGTACCGATGGAGATGCGTCGTCACCGGATTCGGAGGCGTACGCTCCGCGCGAGAGGTGACGGTCTTGCGCCGTCGACGATGGTGTTAGTTGGTCGCTAGAGGGCCTAAGACCGTTGTCGCGGTATTTCACCGCCGACGGCCGTTTCGGGCACGAACACGGGTCGGGGGGTCGGGAATCCGTTTCCTAACAGGAAATACTATGGTCTAGAGCGCGAAGGTCCGTGTATGACCACGAACGAAGCATACCCCGTCAGTTCGGTTCGGACGACGTTCCGAATCGTCGAAGCGCTCGCTGAGCGGGGTCCGTCGGGCGTCACGGAGCTCGCCCGCGAGGTAGAGCTCTCGAAGAGTTCGGTTCACAAACACCTGACGACGCTCGAATCGCTCAATTACGTGGTGAAAGAGGAGAGCACCTATCGCCTCGGTCTCCGGTTTCTGGGCGTCGGAAACCGCGTTCGCGAACGGTCGGAGCTGTACCACGCTGCGAAGCCGGCCATCGACAACCTCGCGAAGACGGCGGGAGCGGTGACGAATCTCATGGTCGTCGAACACGGATTCGGGGTTTACGCCTACCGCGCCGGAGAGACGTTCGACTCCGACGACCGACTTCCGGTGGTCGGGGGGCAGGTTCACCTCCACGCGACTGCGGGTGGCAAGGCGATACTCTCACAACTCTCCGACGAGGAGATCGAGCGGATTATCGACCTGCATGGTCTCCCCTCGTCCACGGAAAAAACGATCACAGAGAAGCGAGCGCTACAGCGTGAGTTGCGCTCTATCCAAGACCGCGGCCTCGCTTTCGAGCGTGGCGAACACATGCCGTCCGTTCAATGCGTCGCGGCCCCGGTGACCGCCCCCGGTCATCCCGTCGGCGCTATCACCGTCTCGGGGTCGATCGAGCAAATGAGCGGGAAAAAACTCGAAGAGGACTTGGCCGGCCTCGTAGTCAGCACCAGTAACGCTATCGAAGTTGCACTGTTACAACGGTAACGCGTGTTTCTCATCGGTGAACAGAGTGCGTTTGATGAGCGCTGTTCGGCGTTTCAATCTGTGCTTCGAGCCAGTGACTGTTTCGAGAACGCCACGGCGAGTTCGACGCTACTCTCCTCCCTTGGGACTCCTACTAGCGACTTTTCGAATTCACAAGGCCGAGACTGCTGCCGGTGACAGCGTCCACTCGACCTGTGTTTCTTTCTCGGAAACGGTTAGAGGGAGAACCGTTCGGTTCGCCGTCATTGTCTTCGATAGTGTCGGTGACGAATGCCATAACAATACTAGTCTTGTTATCCCATAAGAAGTACAGTTAACTGCCTCGCCTTCATACGGGCGGTAAATGGACACAGACGACACGGGCGACAGTCCCGAGCGACCGAACAGCAAAGTTGCTCGCGTCATCGACGAATACGACCTCGGACCCGAGTTCGGGCGACGGCTCGAGCGACTCTGGACCGGCGACGGCGAAGAGCGGCACAGTCTCCGCGACTTGGCCGACCGATTCAACCGGCGCGTGCTTGAAGCGGCGATGACGGCCGCCGGCGCGTCGACGCTCGACGGCGAAGTCGAGAACGTCTACCGGTTGTTGACCGACGACGAGGTGAGCAGCGGGATGCGGACGGAGGCGCGGGTCCGGCTCGAACGCGAAGGCGTCGACGTCGACAGACTCGAACGGGATTTCGTCACGTATCAGGCGATACGCTCGTACCTCAAGGAGTACCGCGGCGCGGAGTACGAACGCTCCGACACCGACCGCGTGGAGAACGCGGCTCGGAGCATCCGACGCCTCCGTTCGCGCGCGACGACTGTTACCGAAGGAAACCTCGATCAGTTGCGGTCGAACGACCACATCACGCTCGGCGAGTTCAGACTGTTCGTCGACATGAACGTCCTCTGCGAGGAGTGCGGTGCGCAGTACGGCGTCGACGAACTGCTCGAACGCGGCGGCTGTGACTGTCGAGCGGACGATATCGAAGTGGACGCATCCGACTCGAACTGAACTGCTAGCTGGAGGGCAAGACCCGTCAGAGCGAACGCCAGAAAGAAGAACCGTGTCGTTGCCGTTAGATTTTGGAGATACGGGTGTACTCCTCATCGAGCGCCTGCGCGTCCTCGGGCAGGAGCGCGACGACGAGGAACTCGGCGTACTCCGAGAGGTAGTCGACGAGTCGGGCGATGCGGTCGGAGTCGATGGCCTCCAGCGAGTCGAGTAACATGAACGGCACCGTCTCGTAGAGATCGTGAACCAGGTAGCCCGCGAGCGCGAAGACGAGACCGGTTACCTCCTGTTCGGACTCGCTGAGGTGGTCGACGGTGTCCTCGTACGTCGTCCCCGACTCGGTGCTGCGGACGATGTGGAGTTCGAACACCGTCTTGTCCACTTTCCGCCGCCCCTCGCGGACCTGACGTTCGACGCGCTCGATCCAGATCCGCTCGATGTTAGCGTACTCCAAGATACCGAGAACGGCGTCCATGTGGTCGTTGAACTCCGAGATGGCCTGCGTCTCTATCTGCTCGATTCGCGTCCGGAGGTCGGTGAGCTCGTCGGCGACGCGTTCGCGCTCGTCGCGCAGGTCGCTCTCGCTCGCGAGTTCGTCCTCGATGTCGGCGATGTCGGCCTCGATATCCTCGAGCGACGATTCCAACCGGCCGAGCTGGAACTCGATCTCGTTCGCCTCTTTGTGGAGGCTGAGCACCTCGCTGAAATCCTCCGATTCGAGGTCGTCGACCGTCTCTTCGAGCGCCGCTACCTCCTCGCCGAGTCGGTCGCGCTCGTCACGCTTGTCGGCGAGCGTCTCCTCGCGGCGCTCGATTTCGTCTTCGACGCGTTCGAGCTTTCGTTCGACCGTTTCGAGCCGTCGCTGTCGGTTCTCCCGTTCTTTCTTCTGACTTCGAAGCTCGCTGAGGTCGTCTTCGATGTCACGCACTGTCGCGAGTTTCTCCTTCCGGAGCTTCCTCAGTTGGTCGAGCGTTCCCTCGATGTTCTCGCGGTCAACGTTCGACCCGCAGGTCCAACAGACGACCGAGTTGTCGTCGACGAGGCGGTCGGTGACCGCTTTCGACTCGCCGTTTTCGGACGGCAGCGCCCCGGTGACGGGACCGTCTTCCAGCATCTCCTCGTTGAACTTCAGGACGTTCTGGAGCTCGCTGACCTCAGAACTGAGACGCTGCTTTCGGTCGCGGAGCTGTTCGATGCGACGGTCGAGTTCGCCGTCGGTCTCCTCGCTTCCGTCGGCGAGGTTGTCGAGTTCGGTTTCGAGTTCGCGCAGTTCTCTCTGCAGGGACTCAATGCTCTCTTGTTCGAGGTCGATGTCGGAGCGCACCGTCTCGAGGTCGCTGCGCCGGTCGCGGAGGTCGTCGAGTTTCTTCTCCAGCTCGCGCTTCTCCTCGCGCGACTCGTCGACGTCGGCGCTGTGTTCGTCTATTTCGGCTTCCTTTTCGGCTAGCGCCGCTCGCTTGGCTTCGAGTTCGTCGCGCAGGCGCGTGCGTTCCTTCTCTAGTTCGGGGAGGTCGCGCTTCAGGCTCTGGAGTTCGTCGAGGCGGTCGTCGAGTCGCGACTTCTCGTCTTCGAGTTCCGATATCTCGCGACGAATCGCGTCGGTGTCGACCGGTCGCATGATGAGCTCGCGGAGATCCGCGTCGCGCGTGACCGCCCGGCGCGCTTCGTTGTCGCCGAGGAGGAACGCGAATAGATCGGCGACCTCGGCGTCGTCGAGGTACGGGTCACCGCTCGTACTCACACCGCCGCCTATTCGCTTCAGCGTGCTAACGTACTGGTCGTCGCCGAGTTCGAGTTCGACGCGCCCCTCGTCGGCATCACCTTTCAACGAACTTCGTTCGCTTCCCATCGCTGCCATTACTGCCTGGAGAAACGACGTCCTGTTCGTCGCGTTTCGCCCCGCGAGTACCGTGATGCCCGGCGGAATCTCGACCGACGTTTCGTCGATACCGCCGACGTTCTTGACCGAGAACCGAGCGGTTTCCCCTGTAGTAAGCGTCGATGACATAGCTACTCCTTGAGGTGGTACCTATATAAAAATTTTCAGGCTCGACCGGTCGACGGGTCTCATGCGCCCTTCTCCGTGACGATACCCTATTCCGCACCCTCCTACAGTCGGGTTCTACGGGTGGGACCGTTACGATACTCGCGACAAAGTATCCACTCGGTAGATACTATCAGTTTGTCTGACTAGTGATATAAATGTTTCGCCGGTACGGCTGAGACCACCGTCTGCCGGTGAATCACCGTAGCCACGAGTAGACGACGGCACCGACGGCGGAGGGTGACAACAGTCGAGAGAGACGCGTTCGGAGCCGGGGAGGCGGGACAGGCTTTATCCTCGTTCGACGGGAGGTTGAGGTAATGTCACACAGAATCGCGGTCTCACAATCGGACTTCCCCGACGCCCGGATAGAGGAGCGCGTGTTCGCCGAAGCCGACGTCGACGACGTCGTCGTCGGGTCGGCCGACTCCGAGGAAGAACTGATCACGCTCGCCGAGGGCGCAGACGGACTGCTCGTCCAGTACGCCGAGGTGACCGAGTCAGTTCTCGACGCGCTCCCAGAGCTGTCGGTAGTCTCGCGGTACGGTATCGGCGTGGACAACGTCGACGTCGCGGCAGCTTCCGAACGGGACGTTGCCGTCGCGAACGTCCCCTCCTACTGCGAGGAGGAGGTGGCGACGCACGCCCTCTCGCTCCTGTTCGCGCTCGCTCGGAAGACGACGGTGTACGACCGGACGGTCAAATCCGGCACGTGGGACTGGAAGGTCGGTCGCCCCATCGAGGCGCTCCCGGGCAAGACCGTCGGCTTCGTCGCGTTCGGGAAGATTCCCCGGACGTTCGTCGAGTTGACCGCCGGGTTCGATTTCGAGTACCTCACCTACGACCCGTACATCGACGACGAGGACGTCGCGGACTCCCCCGTCGACAGGGTCGATTTCGAGACGTTGCTCTCGGAGTCGGAGATCGTCTCGGTTCACGCGCCGCTGGTCGATGAGACCCACCACCTGTTCGACGCCGACGCCTTCGGACGGATGGACTCCTCGGCGTTCCTCCTAAACACCGCTCGCGGACCGATAGTCGACGAGGCGGCGCTGTACGACGCGCTGGAGGCGGGCGAACTCGCCGGCGCCGGACTCGACGTCATGGAGGAGGAACCGACCCACGACTCGCCGCTGTTCGACCGCGACGACGTCGTCGTGACGCCCCACGTCGCGTGGTACTCCGAATCGTCGATCGACGAACTGCGGCGCAAAGCCGCGGAGAACGTCGTTCGGTATCTGCGGGGCGACTCCCCGCACGGGTTCGTCAACGAGAGCTCTATCGGAGAACGGTAAACGGAAGTCGTGCCTCAGTGAACCGTTCGCTCGTCGCTCGTGTCGATGTCCTCCTTCGGCTCGGCGTTGCCGTATGTGGGCGTCGGCTGGTCCTCACCGGGCGCGGCCCACTCGCAGGCGTTCGCGAGCACCTGCTGGATGGTCTCGTCGTGGTAGACGGGGTACGTCTCGTGTCCGGGTCGGAAGTAGAACACTTTCCCCGCGCCGCGCCGGTAACAACAGCCCGAGCGGAACACTTCGCCGCCCTCGAACCAACTGTTGAACACGAGCGTCTCGGGAGCCGGAACGTCGAAGCGCTCGCCGTACATCTCCGCCTCCTCCAACTCGATGTAGTCGTCGTCGAGACCGGCGACGATGGGGTGGCTCGGCTCGACGACCCACAGTCGCTCTCGCTCGGCGGCTTCGCGCCACTTCAGCGAGCAGGTCGTGCCCATCAAGGATTTGAAAATTTTCGAATAGTGCGCCGAGTGCATCACGAGCAGCCCCATCCCGTCGAGGACGCGCTCCTTGACCCGCTCGACGATTTCGTCGTCGACTTCGTCGTGGGCGGCGTGCCCCCACCACGTCAGCACGTCGGTGTCGTCGAGCACCTCCTCGGTCAAGCCGTGTTCGGGTTCGTCGAGCGTCGCGGTCCGGGTCTCGAAGCCTCGTTCCTCGAGCGCGTCGGCGATGACCGTGTGGATACCGTCCGGATAGATCTCCGCGACGACGTCGCTCTCGCGCTCGTGGACGAACTCGTTCCAGACCGTGACCGTTGGACGTGTCATGTTCCAACCGTCTCGGTCACGGAGTAAGGATGTGTCGATGCGGGGAGGCCGTCTCAGACGACGAGTCGGCGGACGAGATTCGGTTCGACAGACGGTCTCTTCTATCGACGTCTCGACTCGGGCGAGCGGACGCCCGCGCCCTTCCAGTACGTCTCGACCACGTCGGCCGCGTGGTCGAGTGTCCCGTACGAGTCTGGCCGTTCCTCCGCTTCGTAGATAAGCCAGTCGACGTCGTGACCTCGAACTGATTCGACTGCCGCTTCGATGTCCAAGTCGCCGTGGCCCACTTCGACGACGTCGCCCGTCTCCGCGTCGTAGTCTTTGAGGTGAACCAGACGCACTCGGTCGCTGTGTTCTTCGAGATACGAAAGCGGATCGTATCCAGCCGCCCCAGCCCATCCGAGGTCGAGTTCGAAGCCGACGTTCTCGGTCGCCTCCATCAGTTTCGAGAGCGCCGGTTCGTCGTCGAATTCGACGAACTCCTGATCGTGATTGTGATAGTGCAGCGAAAGGTCGTGTTCTGCCAGCGCTGTCGCGACCACCTCCAGTCGTTCGGCCGCCGCCTCTACCGCTTCTCCGGACTCGAAGTGTTCCGGGTCTAGCCACGGTACGATTATGTTCTCGCACCCGAGTTCGCGATACGTCTCTGCAGTCGCATCTTCGTTCTCCTCTAACTCCTCCAAACCGACGTGTGCTCCAGCGAGTTCGAGTTCTGCCGACTCCAACGCATCGGTGATAGCACTTGGCTCTTGGTCGCCGAGACCGGCGAGTTCGACGCCTTCGAATTCGGTCTCGCCGACGCGTTTGATGAGGGTCGGCAGTGGATCGTCGACTCCGTGGAGGCTGTACAGTTGGAAGCCGATCGATGTCATATCTGTAGTATCGCCGTCCACGGCATAAACATCAGTGAACGACCAGTTGTTGCCGATACTGTTCGTACGGCTGGCTCGTCGAATGGACGAGTTCATCGGCGGTCGACGGTACGAGGTTCTCGGCCGTCGACGGCTGTCGACAGTTATCTGCCGTGGAGGGATTCGACCCACTGCCGCCAACTCCTCGGCAGTCCACGCCACGGGGCTCGTCCGTCTCAGTATGTGTTGACCCGGTGCAGAATGTCGGCGTCGTCGTCGTTCCAGTCACCGAGGCACGCCGCTTTGGCGACGAGAGTTCTGCGAACAGTTCTCGCACCCTCTCGATCTGTAACGCTCGGACTTACAGGTCGACGAGAATCACTCGAAGCGCGTGGTCGAAGTCTTCGATTGCTGCGTACGTCCACTCGGCGGCTGCTCGGAAGACGGGTACGATTGGATAATCGATCCCATCGACGGAACGCAGAACATCGTCCTCGACATTCCAGAGTGGGTGACAAGCGTCGCAGTCGTTCACGATTCTGAGTCAGTGAGCTGCGTCAACGTCGCTCCCGCCTTAGGTGATTGTCCTTCATTAGAAATGGTGGGATATAGCCGAATCATGCATTGGTCGACGAGAAGCGTTTTCAGCCTTTAAATCTAAAGAGCCAATACCGACGTTAAAAGTGTGAAATATACACTACAAGTATCGAAATATAATTCTGAGAAATCTATATTACGAATGTGATTATCTAAATTATTCATACTAATCGTTGATATTATGGGTAACGAGAATATTGATGATGTTTTAAGATACTTACAGCATAATTTCTCCACAATACCTGTATAATACCCGGTTGAGAAGATATTACGTAAATATAAGATTATAGTGGGGGTGTGGGTTCATGTCACAACTGTAGTGTTCCTATCCATCGAAATAGCCGCCACTGCGCTCTATCACCTTTTGCAACGTTCCACAGTTTCGATGCACTCCATCCGTGTGGGGTCGAGCATCTGCCCCACTTGTGAGTGGTTGTGGATTTTCGCCTGATCCAGCCGTGTCACTGAACGGCGAGCTCTGTGAATGACATCCTCCCCGGCGTTCACGCCGGGGTTTCCTCGCGCTGGGGGTATCGCTTACCGACCCACGGAGGCAACTTGCGGGTTCGTATGCTCCTCGTTGGGAACTGAGCGTGGTGACTCTGACCATTCGTGGTCGTCCCACTTGAGGCATACAGGCCGTGCCATCGACCGTGATACCGTTGTCTGCCGCTGAAGGAACGTCTCTGACGCTGTGAGGTCTGCGTGCCCCTCGAATCCACACGGACACATCAGCGTGTCTCTGTGGCGCGTCGTATCCTCTGTCGAACCACAATTCGGACACTCTTGACTTGTCCACGCCTCAGACCGCACTTCCACCGAGATACCGTATTCCTCGGCGGTACACGCTAGTCTGTTCACGAACGCTCGGAACGCCCAGAAGTTGTGCGTCTTCGCGTTCGTCTCCACCGACCAGTGCGTGTCAAGTACGTCTGTTAACGCACCGACGTACACAGTCTTGACGCCCTCATCGTACAGGCGTTCGATGAGGTTACGGACAAGTGCGTCTTGAGCGTGGTCACGTCTCTTGGTGCGCCGGTCGTACAGGCGTCGGATACGGTGACTGCTGTATCGACCTTCCTCCAACAGAGATTGTAGCCGCGCGATTTCGCGTGTGGTTTCGCGGAATCGCTTGAACAGGGTGCGTCCTTCGTACAGGAGTTGCTGTCCTGTCGTGGTTGTGCAGGCGACGAGGTTGTTCGCACCGATGTCCAGAGCGGCTTCTTCCGAAGCCAGTGGTTGTGCCAGTCGAGAAGTGTCGATAGTGACTGGCTGAAAGGCCCTGAACGTCTGTGCTTGCTCGTCGTAGAACAACTCCAACCTACCCTGCTTCTCATACTCCTTCCAGTTGGGGTCGCCCCGAACTTCGAGCCGGGGGCGTTCGCGGTGTCCAAGCCCGTACTCGTCTTTCAGGTCTTTCCCGACGAGGATTTCGAGGCGAGAGTATTCACCCCACTCGACCGAGTACGACGTGTTTCGGATGTACGTGCGTAGTTCTCGGCCCTCGTCTGCGTTACCCCAGAATCCGGGCTTGCCGTTGGCTTCGCCTTTCTTCTTGAGGCTGAAGAACGATTTCCACGCTTCGCGGTTCTTGCGTTCGATTTGTTGAACTGTTGAAGCGCCAAGCGTTCCGCCGTAGCGACCGCGACACTCGCTGATTTCCCACACGTCTCCGTTTGGGTCAGCGTAGTGTTCGCGGCGCTCGTAGTTGATTTCGTTCCAGAGAGCGGCAGAAGCGTCCAACAGCCGTCGAAGCAACTCCTCGCCCTCGTCGGACTGAGGAACCACCTCGAACGTGTTGGCTCGCTTCATCAACTACTGGTTACATTGGAACACACATAAAGATGTGGTTTGTGTGTTACTGTATATGGTCGAAGTCCGCATCGAGTTCGATGACGAAGAACAGTACGAGCGGTTGAAGGAACTGAAGAAGCACCGTGGGTTAACGTGGAAGGGGTTGCTCCTCGAAGGCGAGAAGAAAGTCAGGGAGGATACCCCAGACTAACCGTCGAACGTGGATTGTGAAGTGGAGTGTCGGATTCACGCCCGCCCTAAAGGGCGGGACTCTCTCCTTGATTCAGGTAGTGTCGGACTCATCCTGCACCTATAGGTTCAGGTATTCTCCTTGGTTCCTATAACTAACGCCATGAAATTGAGAACAAACGGCTGTCCCGGGACAGCCGTCTTAGTGCCCGTGGTTCAGTTGGTAACTGACTCCAAGCGCCGCGTAGTGCTCCTGTGTTTAAGAGCTACGTTGAGACACTGACAAGGTAGTGACAGTGTTAACAGACAAGCTATCTCACTGCAGTAATCGATTCTGAGACTAGTTTGATGCAGTCTCCAGTTTGGGTTTGGGCACTCATGTTCGTACTGCAGGCAACTCATCGTCCTCGTTATTGAGGCATTCTATGCCTATCGATATACCCATATAACTCTTTGGTATGTTCAATCTTAGCAATGTCGGGGAGTCTCTGTTCTGTAATGATTGCAGTTGGTGACAAAGAACAAGTACTCCAAGAAATTTCCCATACCTTCTATCGCGCCATCTACGTGTTCATCGCGGAATGATTCCCTACTGATCACGCCGTTCGATTGTCTCAGTCGGTTTAAGGATCGACGACCCCGACTGCAGCGAGGCTGACGATATCATTTACGATGCATAAGCACAAGCGGCTTTGGTTGCCCTCACGCCGTCAACGAATGTCCAGTTGAGTTACTCCTCTATGACAGGATTAGAGAGAGTTCCGATACCTTCGATCTCCGCCTCACACATTTGTCCCGGCTTGAGTAGATCGACTGGTTCACGGAAGATTCCGACTCCACCAGGGGTACCGGTCGAAATCACGTCACCTGGCCGTAGCGTCATATTCTGGCTAATGTAGGAGACGAGTTCGTTGACATCGAAGATGAATTGCTCCGTATTCGATTCTTGTTTTGTTTCTCCATCAACCCGTAGGAACACGTCGACTGAGTTCGGATTGAAGTTATCACCGACAACAAGTGTAGGTCCCATCGGAGAGAACGTGTCGTAGCTTTTTCCTCTGAAAAACTGGCCGTCGGAGAATTGAGCCTTCCGACCGCTCACGTCGTTGAGAACGGTGTAGCCGGCGACGAAGTCGGAAACCTCATCTTCAGAGACGTTTTTCGCGGTGCGACCGACGACCACTCCAAGTTCAACTTCGTAGTCAACTTGTTCACCCTCAGGATGAACAATCGGACTATCTGGATTCGTCACAGTCGTTGGAGCCTTCGCGAAGAGAAGTGGCTCGTCGGGAATTTCCTCGTCTTGTTCTTCGGCGTGGTCTTGATAATTGAGACCGGCACAGACTATTTTCCCCGGTTGAGGTACGGGTGCAAGAAGATCTACCTCATCTATATCTCGCTGTGAGAGCCCTCCGTTCAGAACGAGTGACTCCACCGTATCGAGGTATCGTTGATTTGTAAAGTCGTCGTACGTAGGAAGACCTTCTGGCAAATCGGCGAGTGAATGTATCTTCGAGCCTTTTTTTACACCCAACACTGGACCGGAACCACCGTTATATCGGACTATCTGCATCAGATAAACCCCGTCTCCACGAAGATTTAACTGTTGAGGTCGTGGCAACGGGTATTGTTAACTTTCTAAACATCAAGCCAGTGGACCCTACGGGAGGCAAATTTATAGAGGAACCCAAATAGCGTACTGTATGGATAGAAATGAGTCAAGACGTTCACTCATAGTCCCAGAAGAACCGATACGTGAGGCCTGTGGCGAAACTCAGCTCCCAGAACTCGGAATTATCGAACAGGTTTGGGAAACTGATTCGATTCCACACAACAAAATTGCAGAGCATGCCGCAGAAGCATTTGGGTCACTTCCGTTAGACGACGTTCCTGAGGGAGGAGAAATTGCACTCGGTGTCGGTAGTCGTGGTATCGCAAATCTCAAAACAATCGTTGCTGGCGTTGTGGCAGAAGCGAAAGACCGCGGCTACGAGCCATTTGTCTTTCCAGCCATGGGTAGCCACGGTGGTGCCACGGACGAAGGGCAACGAGAGATGTTGGCCAGTCTAGACGTCATCGAGTCGACGATCGGTTGCGAGATTCGGTCGAGCATGGAAGTCGTAGAAGTCGGTCGAACTGCCGAGCGCGATGTCCCGGTTGTCGCCGATTCGAACGCCGTCGCCGCCGATGCGATTGTTCCGATAAACCGGATCAAACCACATACGGACTTCGACGGAACCGTCGAGAGCGGTCTCTCGAAGATGCTGGTCATCGGGATGGGAAAGCAGCGTGGAGCGAAGATCGCCCACGACTGGGCTGTCGATTGGTCCCTCCGAAACATGATACCCGAGATTACCCAGCAGTTGCTATCCGAACTTCCTGTCGTCGGTGGCATCGCAATCCTCGAAGATCAGCGTGATGACACAGCGCTCCTTGAGGGCGTCCCACCGGAGGGCTTTCTGGACCGCGAGGCAGAACTACTTGAGACAGCCTATGACGTCATGCCGAAGCTCCCGTTCCAAGATATCGACGTATTGGTCATCGACGGTCAGGGAAAAGAAATCAGTGGTCAGGGGATGGATACGAACGTTATCGGTCGGCGGCCGTTCGCGATTCAGGAGCCAGAGCCAGAGTTGCCGGCCATCAAGCGTATCTACACACGGACGTTGACAGAGACGACTCATGGCAACGCGATGGGTATGGGTTCAGCCGACTTCGTCCATGCCGATCTCCTCAAAGAAATCGAGATGCCAACCACACTCATCAACGCCTTGACGGCGAGTACGACGCGAGGTGTCCGCATACCACCCGCCGTCGAAACCGATCGTGCAGGGATGATTGCTGCGCTTTCAACTATTGGAATCGTTAGCCCCGAGGAAGTCCGCGTTCTCCGGGTGTCCGATACGATGCATCTCCAGCGGCTGTACGCGTCGACAGCTTTGATTGAAGAAGCCCGCGAGCGTGACGATCTCCGTGTGGTCGAAGACCCCTCTCCAATCGATTTTGAGTCGGGTGACTTCGCAGCACCGTCACCGCACCAGACAGACGAACCGACTCGCTCAGATCGGAACTGTGGAGGGTGCAGTGGGTGATAACAGAGCAAAAAAGACAGCTGGTATCTGCTCGTAGTCGCCGGATTCTCAGACTTCTAATTCGTCGAGGGTGACGCGTCGTCCCTCCTCCGAGGAGCGATAGCTTGCCTCGGTGAGTTGTACGCCACGTGCTCCGTCGGTGAAATCCCAGGGGAATGGTTCGTCCGCGACGACGTGCCGGATGAATTTCTCCCACTGAAGTTTGAATGCGTTCTCGAACTCCCTGTTGTTCGGTACTCGCGTCCAGTCCTCATAGAAATCGTGCTCTTTCGGCGTGTCGGGATTCCACTCCGGTTTCGGCGTATTCGAGCGGTGTTGTGTCTTGCAGTCACGCAAGCCAGCCACGGCGCTTCCCTCCGTCCCGTCAACCTGCACTTCGAGCAGATCGTCGCGGTTAACGCGGACTGCCCAAGAGGAGTTAAGTTGTGCGACGGTGCCGTTCTCTAACTCCATGATTGCATATGCCGCGTCATCCGCTGTTGCCTCGTAGTGCTCACCGGCTTCGTCGATTCGCTCGGGTATGTGAGTTTTTTGCATACATTGCACCGACTTAACCTGGCCGAACAGGTTTTCCAGAACGTAGTTCCAGTGAGAAAACATATCGTCGATGATTCCTCCACCATCCTCTGCACGGTAGTTCCATGAGGGTCGCTGCGCCGCTTGGACGTGTCCGGAGAACACCCAGTACCCGAACTCGATGCGCACTGAGAGAATTTCACCGAAGAAGTCCTGGTCGATAAGGCGCTGAAGTTTCATCAATCCCGGCAGCCAGAGTTTATCTTGGACGATGCCGTGCTTAACTTCACTCCGTTTCGCCGTCCGTGCGACGTCGACAGCGGTCTCAAGATCTCCCGCGAGCGGTTTCTCACAGTAGACGTCCTTGCCGGCCTCAATTGCTTTGGTCACACTTGCTGGCCGGCGGGTCGTTATTTGTGAGTCAAAGTAGATCTCGTCGTCGCCGTCAAGACACGTATCCAAGTCTGGGTCGGCAATCCATCGTTCAACACCGTACTTTTCGCTCATTTCACGGAGTTTACGTTCGTTACGACCGACGAGCATGGGGTCGGGCATGACCCGTTCACCGTTGGGTAGTTCGACGCCGCCTTCTTCTCGAAGCGCGAGAATCGAACGAATGAGGTGCTGATTCGTTCCCATCCGGCCGGTCACGCCGTTCATGATAATGCCTATCTCTTTCATGGGCTACTACGTTGCTTGACCGTACCATTGGAACAATAATAATCTTTTGTTGATTCGATAACCATTCATCCCAGCATGGCACTCGATGCGGGTAGAAGACACTCGGTTCATCTCTCATTCAATCCCGGCTAAAATTAGACGCCGGCGCACTGGGTAACTTGCCGGTAAAAAAACAATAATATGCTGTGTTGCTTGAATCCGATGTATGGGAGTCAATATTGGATACGTCGGTGTCGACCACCATCACCGTGACCCATACTTCGCCGTCGCGAGCGAACTCGATGCCACAGTCACTGCCGTGTGTGAACCCGGACGACAGGTCGACATCGAGAACATCGCCGCGATGGATGAACGACCCGACGAAATTACCACGGAAGGACAGAACGCTGCCGAACTCGTAGCGGGCGCAGCGGTATACGAGGACCCGCACCGACTCGTCGCCGACGAGTCAGTCGATGTCGTCTGGATCACGTATCGAAGCGACGAGACACCGGCAATCATCGAGAGTGCCGTCGAGAATGGTGTCCACGTCGTCAGCGAAAAGCCGATTGCACGGACAGCCGCCGACCTGGAGGATATCGCTGAGCGAGCTAAACAGGCTGGTGTCACGGTTTCCCCAACGATGTACTACCGACGCAACCCCGTCGCGATGGAATTGAAGAACCGTGTCGCAGACGGCTTCTTCGGCGACGTGTGGACTGTCGACGGCCGATTCAACGCCAGTCAACTCTCTTATCGCGACACCGACCATTACATCTACGACCGAGAGACGAGTCGTGGGGGAGCGCTCCAGTGGATCGGTCCACACTGGGTCGACATGATGCCGTGGATTCTCGACGATCCGATTGCACGGGTGAATGCTAGGTTCCACGAGGCCGACGAGGCAGACGTTGAGGCGGGAGCTGTCTTGCAGTTCGAAACTCATGAGGGCACGCTGGGAACATACCACAGTGGCTACTATCTGAGCGACCGTGGCAAAGACACACATTTCGGCCTCTATGGGACCGATGCACAGGCGTTGACACCGTTGCATCACGACGCCCTCCAGCACGAACCTACGGTTCCACTCAACATCACGTCAGAAGATCCTGAGTGGACGGCTGCACCGAAACGCACCGTCGAATTCGAGTTCACATACAATCGCTTCCCAGCCTGGGGAGACTTTGTTCAGGACTACTTCGAGGCGTTCTTTGACGGCTACGAGAGCGGTGATGTCCCAGCGACAGTCGACGACGCCGTCCAACTTCTTCGAGTCCTCGACGCCGCATACGAATCCGGCGAACGGGGTGGTTGGGTCGAAGTCGAAAACTAACTTCTACTCTTTTTGACGGTTATAGAGTGATAGAGATCTGAAGAGCACATCGCACTGCCGAATGTGTGATGAGGTAGTGGCAAACCCGGTGCGTCGGATTTAGACGTAAATAGTGGGGTAGCCGCTCAGTGAAGAACTGAAGGGAGACAGTTTTTATTGAACCTTTCAGTATCAATTCTTCGAATGCTTATACCGCTAGCTCATTGTTCGCGAAGCGGGAACAGAGAGGTGGCTGAAATCACGAAGTTGACGATTCAGTCTGTACCGTTAAGTGGACGAAATAACCGCCACAGAGCCCGAGTCGAGGTTACTGCTCTTCGAGTTGGTTGATGCTGTCGACTTCTCCCCACCGAACAGTCGCTCCTTCTTTTGGTGCGGCCCAGTCGACTGCGTTGCGGATAACCTTTCGAACCTCCTTCTGATAGAAAATCGGATACTCTTCGTGACCCGGCCGAAATGCGAAAATGCTCCCTCGTCCACGGCGATAACAGACACCCGAACGGAACACCTCACCCCCTTCGAACCACGAGATGAACACTGTACGGTCGGGCTCTGGGATATCGAAAGGTTCGCCATACATTTCGGTCGACGGTATCTCGAAGTACTCGTCCAGACCGTCGGCAATCTGGTGGCCTGGGTCGCTCACCCAAATCCGCTCGGTCTCCCCTCCGTGTCGATACTTGATTCGGCAAGTCGTTCCCATGAGCCGTTTGAACGGCTTCGAGTTCTTCCCCGAGTGGAGCGGAATGAACCCCATCCCATCGTGAACGCGCTTGACGACACGGTCTGCAACGTCATCGTCTACCTCGTCGTTCGCACAGTGAGACCACCAGACGAGGACGTCGGTCTGGTTGAGGACGGATTCGGGAAGGCCGTGGTCCGGTTGTTGTAGTGTGGCAGTTCGAACGTTGTACTTGTCTGCGTTGAGCGCGTCAGCGACTGCCCCGTGGATACCTTCAGGATATCGGTCTGCGACGTCTGGCTCCTTCCGTTCGTGGACGTTTTCGTTCCAGACAGTAACTCTAATCGTCATGGATAGTTGTCTCCTTGAACAAACAAATGTGTTTGGAAGGTATTACAGTTTTGTATCCATGTGCTTGTACACGATGACGCCGACCACGCTCTGGCTCGATCCTACCTATATTTTCAGTGTTGCGGTTCCTATCACGAGCTCCTTCTCCACTTTGTTGGGTAGCGCTCTACACGGGTTTTTTTCCACCGACAATGGATTTCTCCCTTCATTTTGTTGGTATACCGCATCTGTTCCCACTAGGCGAACCAAAACATTACAAGATTAGAAGTGTAATGGCTGTTGGTCTGTACTCTCTTCGCAAATCAGGTGATCATGTGACGAGTGAGACGAGAGCTGGGTATTTCGTCGTCTGGTGTCCATCTAGCGGTGATTCTTGCTGTTCGGGTGATACGTAGACATGGCAAATAATGTCAATATTTCCTCTCTTCTATGGTTCCCTACAGGGGAACAGATTTAAGTGAGAGTACGTATCTTGTTTTGATATGCCACCCCAAACGGGAAGCACGCCCGGTCGAAGGATTCGGTCTGTGAAGATAGCCTTCAACATAATCGAACTCCTCCAGAACGAGAACGATATCGGCGTAACCAAATTGGCGAATGAACTCGGCCACTCGAAGAGCACAATACACAGCCACCTGCGAACGCTCGAAGAGCTTGAAATCTTGGTTCGCGAAGGCAACAGCTACCGACTCAGCCTCCAGATCCTGGATATGGCGAATCACGTCCGTGATCAAGCAGGTAACTACGAAGTGATCCAAAAAGAGGTAGAGGCGCTAGTAGAAGAGACTGGTGAGATCGCTCATTTCGGAATTGAGGAGTACGGTCGAATATCGTACCTCTGCAAAGCAACGGGTGAGCAAGCAGTCGAGACCGCTTCGCGTGTTGGGACTAGCCAGCCGATCTATTCGACTTCGCTCGGCAAATCGATACTAGCGTATCTTCCAGACAGCCAACGAGATTCGATCATCGACACAATAGAGTTCGCCCCGAAAACGTCCAAGACGATCACGTCTCGAGAGGGGCTTTACGCAGAACTCGATCAGATCACCGACCAGGGCTACGCATTGGACAACGAGGAAAACATCAGAGGTCTGCGCTGTGTGGCCGCTCCAGTCAGAAATGGGTCGAAAGTGCTCGGCGCGATAAGCGTCTCTGGGCCCTCAAGTCGGTTCACTGACGAACGCTTACACGGAGAACTCTCCGATTATGTTCTCCGAGCAGCGAATGTGATTGAGCTCAATACAAAATTCTCGTAATAATCACTTCGTTGACTACTTCTCGTCATCTTATAGCCACTCGCAACGGGATCACTCTCCGAAACCAATGTGATTTATACGGCCGTGCTTGTACATACCTCTCATGGAGATTGCTGATATCCGCGGCTATGCACTTTCGTCACCAATAACACCGCCACAGAACCGCTCATTCTTTGGTGGCACTCGATCGCTCCACAAGCGAGACGTGGTTCTCGTCGTAATCGAAACACGAGATGGAGAACGAGGAGTTGCAACGGCTGGTGCGAGTAGCTCTGCGATGCGTGAGTACTTCGAAGGCGACTCCCAAGGAACGTTCGCCGACCTCGTCAATGGACCCGTAGCCGACGCTTTGGAGGGAGTAACGCTCACTCACATCACAGATGCACACGACTTGATTGCCGGTACTGGGCTCCCACATCACCTTCAGAACGAAGCGATCTCGGCAATTGACGTCGCATTGCACGATATCCGAGGGAAAGAGTTGGGTGCACCTATCTACGAACTACTCGGCGATTCCGACCAGACTGATCCGACAACCGAGATCCCGCTGTACGCGAGTGCTGGGATGTATATGAAGCCAAGCGGGTACGCAGAACAGGCGGCAATCATCGAAAAACTCGGATTTATGGGTTACAAATACCGCCCAGGCATCGGTCCTACGGGTGACCGTCGGACCGTCGATCTCTTGTCGGAAGTCCTTGACGAGACGGAGTTCATGCTTGATGTACATACGTGGTGGAAAGTACGCGATTCTTACGATCGAGAGACCGTCCGCGATTTAGTCTCGTACGCAGCAGAACGCGGTGCCTACTGGATCGAAGAGCCGGTCGAACCGGACGACCATCAGGGGTACAGGGAACTCGCAGAGACGAGGGCTCCGCTCGCTGGTGGCGAGAGCGAGGAGTCTGCAGCAGGGCTTGTCGAACTGGGTCGGACCGAAGCTGTCGCGTTTCTGCAGGGCGACGTTCGACACCACCAAGGGTACACGGGCTGTTGGGATGCGGTTGAGTACTGTCACGGACGAAATGTCGAGTTCGTTCCCCACAACTTCGGTACTTGGGTTGGACTCTTGGCGAACGCTCACCTTGTTGCTGCTGCACCAGACGTTGGCTTACTTGAGTACCCCGTGTTCGAGAGCGATCCACTTCTCGACGTGGAGCAGGACCCCGGGATGTACCCGTTCGATTTGGCCTTCGACATTATGAAGGGGCAACCATCGGTCTCCGACGGTGTACTGACAGTCCCCGACGGACCAGGACTGGGTCTTGAAGTCGATCTGGACATCGTAGAGGAGTACCCCTTCGTCGACGGCCCTTGGACCGAGTTTCGGTATGATGAAGAGAAGAACTCCACTGATTCCCATCTTTGAGTCGCTATCGGACACAGCAATCGAGTAAACGTAGAGAGAAATGACAGAAAATCGAAGGAGGTGTGATGGTCCCGTACAGAAGTACGTGAAATACTCGAGGGGCGGAGGTTTTATAAACCGTAGCGTTCATGATTTCTTTGATGCCGCTAGCAGTGAATGAGGTTAAGGAGTGTCTGCGGGGTGTCGCCGCCGGTCTCCTTACACCGTTTGACGAAAACGGAGAGATTGAATACTGGAAGATTGAAGAGAATGCGCAGTCGCTCTATGACAGCGGCTTACGTTCCTTTCTTGCCGCCGCCAATATCAGTGAGTACCACTCGCTCACACAGAACGAACGTGTCGAGGTGACTGAGGCGAGTCTCGATGGCCTTCCTTCGGACGCCTGCGTTCTTGCAGGCGTTGGAGGGAGTACGGAAGGAGCACAGGAACTGATCCGAGCGTACGACCGTCTCGGTGTCGACGGTCACATGATCATGCCGCCCGACCACACGTACGTACATGAACAGGGACTACTGGATTATTTCGATGATTTGGCGTCGATAACTGAGACCCCGTTTGTTCCCTACATTCGAGCATTTGAACCATCGGTCAGTTTCTTGGCCGACCTCACACAGATCGAGAACGTCGTCGGAATCAAATACGCGATCAAGGACCCTGTAAAACTCGGTGCCGCTGTATCTAGAGGTTCCGACGACGTCGTCTGGGTCAACGGACTCGCGGAACCGTACGCGGTTAGTTTCTGGGGAGAAGGCATCGAAGGGTTCTCGGCTGGTGTCAGTAACTTCCGGCCCGAGGTTGGACTCGAGTTGTTCGATGCACTTACCGAGGGAGACTGGGAGCGGGCTCGAGAACTTCGGAACATCTGCCTCCCGTATCAGAACTTCCGTGACCGGACCGGCCAAGATAACACCCTCAAAGGTGCGATCAGCGTCCCGGCCGTCAAGAAGGGACTCGAACTTGCCGGGTTTCACGGAGGAGACGTTCGAGAGCCAATACGCTCCCTCTCGCCCGAGGATGAGGCTGTGGCCGAAGAGATTTATTTCCAGTTGAGCGATGATATTGATCGTCTCATTAGCTGACACAGAACCCGAGGACACGGACGCAGCGCAAACGACCAGTGCAGCATCTACACCTTTATTCTGATTCACACTATCTGTTTTCGACTATCGCAAATACGAGTCTCTATGATAGCACGACGCAACACAACGTATAACTTGTCTCAATCGGTGGGTTTCGTATGAAAATAGACGACGTAGAAGTGATTCCGATCAGTTCGACGCGCCCCAAAGGAGAAGGAATCGGTGATGCACGCGGGTTCGGTCGAACGCGTGCGACGACACTGTTGCGGGTTGAAACCGATACAGAGGCAGTTGGATGGGGCGAAGCGTTCGCACCCGGTCGCATCGTCAAGGCGACGTTCGAGGAACTCTTTCGAGACGTAGTTATCGGGATGGACCCCTTTGACGTTGAGTCACTCGCCGATAACTCGTACACCGACCCGTATCACTTTGCGGGCAACGTGTTCAGTCAGAGCGTGGTCAGCGCAGTCGACGTCGCCTGCTGGGATATCATCGGCAAGACGGTTGGTCGACCCGTTCATCGGCTTCTTGGCGGCGAAGAGTGCCGGACGCTCACTCCCTACGCGTCAACGATGTACTTCACGGAGACCAATCAACCAATTGAAAATTCGATTCAAGCTGCCGTCGACGAGGGATTCACCGCGGCGAAAATCAAGATCGGAACTGGACTCGACGAGGATATCGAGCGCGTGAGAGTTGCACGAGAAGGTCTCGGCGACGATGCGACACTCATGGTCGATATGAACGGTAACTACCGTCCTCGACAGGCGATTAAGACGGCCAAGGCGATAGAACAGTACGATATTACGTGGATCGAAGAACCGGTCCCCCCAGAAAACGAATCCGGATACCGTGAAGTCAAACGTCACGTTGACACGCCAATCGCCGCGGGAGAGGCTCACTACGGCCGGTTCGCGTTCAAACGTCTCATCGACGACCGCACCGTCGATATCGTCCAACCAAATCTCGGTCGGTGCGGTGGGTTCTCCGAAGCACGGCTTATCGCCGACATGGCGACAACCGAGAATGTTGCTGTTCGACCCCATATCTGGAACAGTGCAGTCGGGTTGGCTGCCGCTGTACAGTTCGCTGCAAGCGTCTCTCGCTATCCACACGCTCGAAACGTCCCGGAGCCAATGATGGTCGAGTTCGACCGAAGCGAGAACCCACTTCGGACCGACATTCTCGAAACGCCGTTCGACCCGTCTGGTGGCGTTCTCGACGTTCCACAGAAGCCCGGGCTCGGAATCGAAGTCGACGAAGCGGCCGTCGAACGGTACCGCGTCGACTGAACGGGACGGACCACGGCCGCCGATAGCTATTTCTTAATGTCTTTCAATCGTCTACGCGACCATGCAGCGAGGGTTTGTCGTCGTAGACGATACGGAAACGCATAGAACGCTCCTCGAGGAAGCCGTCAGGTTTGCGAGTAGCGACAGTGATGACAGTGCCGAACTGGTGCTGTTTTCCTGGCTGACGCCCGAACGAGTCGACGAGAACTTCGATGCGTTGGAGTCCATCGAAAAGATGGAACACACGAGCTACGAAGCGCCGTCGCCGCTCGACTCGGTTCGGCAGTTCGTCCGTCAGTTCGCAGAGGAGACACTGACGAACCTTGATAGAAGCGTCGACTACGAGATCGTCACGGTCGTCGCCGACGAGGACGAACTCGGGACGAAAATCATTGACACGGCGGAGACTCACGGCTGTGACCACGTCTTCATCACCGGGCAAAAGCGCTCACCGACCGGAAAAGTTCTCTTCGGCGACGTCGCCCAACAGGTTATCCTCAACTTCGACGGACTGGTCACCACCGCGATGGACTGACCGACCGTCTGCCGAGACGCCGGTGTTGCCTCACCCCCACATTTTATTACCGAAACACTCCCGCTACTACCATGGATGTACTAGTGACAGGTGTCTACGGACGGTGTGGAACCGCGATAATCGACCATCTCCACGATCGATCGGAGTACAACTTCACGTACTACAACCGCTCTGACAGACCAGACGACCACCCGTACGGCGGGTACGACACCGTCGTCGGAGACATCTCCGAGTACGAGATGCTCCGGGATGCCTTCGAGGGGCACGATGCGGTCATCCACCTCGCAGCCTACCCGTACACGGACGGAGATTGGGGAGAGATTTTCCCGCCGAACATTATCGGGATGTACAACGCGTTGGAGGCCGCCCGTGACGCAGAGGTCGAGTCGTTCATCTTCGGGTCGACAAACCACGTGATGGGACTCTACGAGGAGGAGCACAAGCCGGAGATCTACTCGCTCGAACACGACCTGGTTATCGACCACGAGGATCCCGTCCGTCCCGACTCGTACTACGGCGCGTCGAAGAGTTTCGGCGAGGACCTCGGTCGGTACTACGTCGAAACGTACGACTATCCGATGCGATTTTACGCGCTACGCATCTGCAGCGTCCGAATGCCCGAGAACGACCACCCGTACGGCGACGCCGAGATAGGCGTCGACGACGGAATGTGGGAACGGGGAAGTCCGGAGTACGAAGAACAGGTCGCACGGATGAAGGCGACGTGGCAGTCCCGTCGGGATTTCGCCCACCAGATCGACTGCTGTTTGCAGGACGACTCCGTCGAGTTCGAAATCTTCAGCGGTGTGAGCGACAACCGACGTCGCTGGTACGATCTCGAACACGCGCGCGCGAAAATAGGATATAATCCGCAGGACGACGGCGAGGAATGGGACGAACCGCCCGAGTAAGCGAACTCTGACGGTCTCGCCGTATCAGACTCTCGATCGTTCGTTCGAAGCGACTCAGTAGTTCATGTAGACGGTCTTCGTTGAGGTGAAGAAGTCGAGACCCGCATCGCCCTGTTCGCGGTACGTGTTCGTCGAGGAGTTCTTGTAGCCGCCGAAGGGGACGTGCAGTTCCAGCCCCGTCGTCTTCTCGTTGACCTTCGCCACGCCCGCCTCGATATCTTCGATGAAGTGGTTTGCCTCCGAGAGGTCCTGTGTGACGATGCTCGCGGAGAGTCCGAACTCGACGTTGTTGGCGACTTCGACGCCTTCCTCGTAGCTCGACACAGGAATCACCGACAGCACCGGCCCGAAAATCTCCTCCTGAGCGATTCGCATCTCAGGGTCGACCTCGGAGAAGACGGCCGGAGAGACGAAGTAGCCGTCGTCGTAGTGGTCTCCGGTGAGGCGTTCGCCGCCGGTCTCGAGGGTGGCACCCTCGTCGGCGCCGACTGAGACGTATTCGAGCGTCTCGTCGAGTTCGCTCTGGGTGACGTGTGGACCCATATCGGCGTTCCCGCTCCCGTCACCGACTTCGAGCGTCTCCGCGTAATCGACGACGGCGTCGACGAACTCGTCGTACACGTCCTCGTGGACGATGGCGCGGGAGCAAGCGGTGCAGGCCTGCCCAGTGACGCCGAAGGCCCCGCTTCCGACGATATCGACGGCCGCGTCGAGATCGGCGCTCGGCATGACGACGGTCGGGTTCTTTCCACCCATCTCGCACTGGACGCGCTTGAGGTCGTTTGCGGCCTGCTGAGAGACCATCGTTCCGACTCCCGTGCTTCCGGTGAACGACACTCCGTCGATGTCCTCGTGCTGTGCCAGTGGTGAGCCGACTTTACTGCCGGAACCGGTCATGAAGTTCGCGACGCCGTCTGGGAGTCCCGCCTCGTCGAGCGCCTCGAACAACGCCCGCGAGACGCTCGGTGCGACCGAAGCGGGCTTGAAGACGACCGTATTACCCGTCGCGAGCGCCGGAGCGAGCTTCCACGCCGGAATCGCAATTGGGTAGTTCCACGGGGTGATGAGCGAGACGGTTCCGAGCGGCTCGAGCTTCGTGTACAGCTGTTTGTTCTCGCCGCTGGCGGACTTCACCGTTCCGCCGAGTTCGCGCGCTTTCTCCGCGTAGTAGTGGAAGATGTCGACCGCCCGCTGAACTTCACCACCAGCCTCGCCCAGCGTCTTCCCCTCTTCGGCGGTGAGCGTCTCCGTCAGTTCGTCTTTGCGTGCGTCGAGAATATCGGCCGCGCGCTTCAGTACCGCCCCCCGCTCTGGCGCTGGTGTCGACGCCCACGTCTCTTGGGCGTCTACGGCTGCCTGGATGGCTGTCTCCGCATCGTCGCTCGTCGACGACTGGTACTCCGCGAGAACCGTCTTGGTGTCTGCCGGATTGTACACCTCGAAGGTCTCGCCCGACTCCGATTCTGTCCACTCGCCGCCGATGTAATTACCGTACTCTGTCGGCATACTACGATAGCCTTCTCGATACCACTATACGAATGTTTTGGTGGCGACAACCGATTACGATGACGACTCTGACCGTGACAGTCGGCGCAGAGGCCGACCACCTACCCCCGTCGACTCCGATTTCTGACCCCCCGACGATACCCGAACTGCTATATAGTGTTATTCCGTACCATACCATAATGAGTTCAGTAGGACAACCTAGCGTGGCCGACGAACAGACTAACCGTTTGATGGGCGCTCTCGCCACGGTTCGAAACTCGGTGACGCTGTCCATCGCGGTGTTCGGCGTTTTCCTCTTCCTCTTGGGCTTCGCCATCAATCAGGGCGTCTGGGCCGCCATCTTCGCACTCTGGGGAACGGCACTCACCCTCTTCGGATTGACGGCCTTCACCATCATCTGGTGGCAGCGTCGCTAACGAGGCATCGACCGAACTGCGAAGAAATCGAATCAACCCGTCCCGAAGGGCTGGCGTGGAGCGGACGTGAAAATCGTCCAAGCAAGCGAACCTACCGACGAGTAACACCACTCGATGAACTACAACTACAGGTATCGACTCCGACCGCCCAACGCCTTCGCAGAGCAGTTAGCGTGGACAGTCGATACCTGTAGACAGGTCTACAACCACTTCCTCCACCGACTCAACCGAAACGACGACACTTCGGCGTACTCCGAACAGAAACTTCTGCCGACGTTATCGAAGCAGGAAGCCCCACCCTCACCGAGCGAACGGCGTCAGCTGTGAGCGAGTAGGGTGGGGGTAGTTCACCGATGGCGAAGTTGCGAGATACTGTGCTCTCCCGGACGACGGTGCAACGAGAGACCCTCCAGCTTGCGAATCGTGAACTCGCCGAGGACGTTCACTTCACAGCCCGCTTCGAGATGTCCGCCGACCGTCCGGTCGCCATCGAACGCCGTCACGTGGAGATGTGGTTCGCCGTCGGCGACGACGCCACCGATGTTCGTCACCTCCCACGAACCGTCGAGCTGGAGGTCGACGTTCCGGTCGGCTTTCTCCTCGGGGAGGTCGGTACGGTCGACGTAGTGGATGTTCAGGTTGCTGAACGTCCCGATGCCGGAGACGACGACGCCCGTATCGACGTCGTGTTCGCTGCATGCCTCAGTGAGCGATTCGAGTGCGAGGTCGCCGCGGTCGAGACGGACGATGACGTGACCGTCGTCGGATTCGAAGGTTTCCATGGTGATGATTCAGTTCTCCGTGTGAGGGCGAGGTGGATAAAGTTTCATCTACCGGCCGTCTCACGGCTGTACATCCACCGCAGGAGAGCTCCCGCCGCGATGACCGGAGTAGTTAACCCCGACACGGTCGAGGCATCTCCATGTCTAACCGACTGTCTGATACGGTCGCCGTCGTCACTGGCGGCGGCAGCGGAATCGGGAACGCAACGTGTCTCCGACTCGCCGAGGAAGGCGCGTCCATCGTCGTGGTCGACCGAGACGAAACGGCCGCCGAGGCGACTGCGGCCGAGGTCGAAGCCCAGACCGACCAAGAAGCGCTCGCCGTCCCGACCAACGTCGCTGACGAATCACAGGTCGCACCGATGGCGGAGCGGGTCACAGACCGGTTCGGTCGCGTCGACGCGCTCGTCAACAACGCTGCCATACGCGTCGAACCGCGACCGGTGACCGAAGCCGACGAGGAGAGTTGGGATCGCATCCTCGCAGTCAATTTGAAGGGCGTCGCATTCTGTTCGAAGCATCTCATTCCCTCGATGACGGCGGGCGGCTCAGTTGTCAACGTCGCCTCGAACGGCGCCGCAGTCGCGCGGCCCAGATGGTCACAGTACGACGCGACGAAGGGCGCGGTTGTCTCCATGACGAAGGATATGGCGTGCGATCACGCTGCCGACGAAATCCGCGTAAACGCCGTCTCTCCGGGGTGGGTCATCACCGAGTACCATCTTCCGGACGACGATGACGAAGCTCGTCGGTTCTTCGAGGAGAAGACGGCACCGCACCCCGACGGCCCCGGCGTGCTCAAGCGCGCTGCCGCTCCCGACGAAGTCGCCGACGCCATTCTCTTTCTCGTTTCCGAGGAGTCGTCGTTCGTCACCGCGACGAACCTCCCAGTCGACGGCGGGGTAGCGGCGGTCGGCAAGGGGTTCGATTGGGACTCGTTCGCTGCTACTGAGAGAAGCAGTAACTGAGTGCGTCCGCGTCGGCGTCACTCGACTCGGTGCTGTTCGATGTACTCCCAATCGAACGAGTAACCGAGTCCGGGCGACTGCGGAACGCGGACGTAGCCGTCGTCGTCGAGGGGGTCGACCACCTCGGTCAGCCACGGCGTCGCCGCGTCGTAGTCGTACTTCGGGTGGAGGAGCCCTCGCTCGTAGTACTCGCCGGGCGTCGCCATCGCGCCCAGCAGATGCAGATTCGGCGCGTTTCCACCGTGTACCTCGCATGGAACGTTGAACGACTGGCAGAGGTGGACGGTTTTGAGTGCCGGCGTGAGACCCCCGACGTCGGTGACGCCGACGCGACTGATGTCCGAAGCGCCGTTTTTGAGCCACTCCGCGCGCGTGTACATCTGTCCCTCTGCCGTCTCGGGTCCGACGACCGGGACGTCGACTTCGTTCGTCAGCCACTCGTAGGAGGACATCGAGTGCTCGTCCATCGGCTCCTCGAACCACTTGAAGTCGAGTTCCGAGAGCGCCCGCCCGATTCGCTTCGCCTCGGTGCGGGTGTAGTAGTGGTGCGAATCGAGCATGAGCTCGATGTCCGGGCCGACCGCCTCGCGGACGGCGCGGCACGCCTCGACGACGCGGTCAGGGTCGGCATCGTACGGCGGCATCCACGTGTGCAGTTTGATTGCTTGGTATCCCTTTTCGAGTAGGTCGCACGCGAAGTCGGCGTACGCCTCAGGCGTTCCCAACCCTTCAGGGTCGTCGTCGCCGACCATCGTGCTTCCGTAGGCCGGAATTTTCGCTCTGTGTCCACCCAGCAGGCGGTAAACGGGGACGTTGAAATGTTTGCCAGCCGCGTCCCACAACGCACAGTCGATACGAGACACGTTCGAGTCGCTGAAGGTTCCCTTGTGCAGGCGCTGCGAGCGATTGAGTTGCTGCCAGATCTGTTCGCGTTCGAGCGGGTCCTTCCCCGTGAGGTACTTCGCTGCGAGGTCGTTCGCGCGGGAGTCGCCGCCGGTACAGTACCCGTCGGGACCGCCATCGACGACGACGTGCGTGATGCTGGCTGTTTTCTCTTGGGGGTCACCGGGGTGGGAGTGGCCTTTCTCGTCGCGGACTTTCGTCGACTGATACGTGAACCGAATCGTCTCGATATCTCTTATCTCCATTGCGGATTATCACCCTCCACGACGGAAATGGGCTTAACAGTTGGGTCGGCGGTGAGAGAAAACCGAATCAGAAATCAGTCGGAGAACCGCGGAGATATCCGGAGAGATACGAAAAATTCGGAGAAACGTGAAGAAGTCGTACCGATGGCGTCTGTCCGCCGGTTTGTTGGTCAGTCGCTCTCGTCGACGATGGGTTCGCTCTGCCAGTACTCGTGGTCGTCGAGCGTGCGGAAACACGCCGCGTGGTGCGTCTCCGCCTTGGAGGCCTCGTACGCTTCGGGAGCGGTCGTGCGGCAGACCTCACGCGCCTCGGGACAGCGCGTGTGGTAGTTACAACCGCTCGGCGGGTTCGTCGGGTCCGGAATGTCGATCTTCCGGATGGGGGAGTCTTCGACGCTGTCTTCGCTCTCGTCGACAGTGAGTTCGGGCGTTGCCCACCGCAGTGCCTGCGTGTAGGGGTGCTGCGGGTCGTTGATTATTTGCTCGGGCGGCCCGACTTCGACAAGTTCGCCGAGATAGACGACGCCGATTCGACCGCCCGTCTTCTCAGCGATGTACCGCGCGTTCGCGAGGTCGTGCGAGATGAACAGGTACGAGGTGTCGAACACGTCCTGTAGCTGGATCATGAGGTCCATCATCTCGACGCGCAGTGAGACGTCCAGCGCGCTCACCGGTTCGTCGGCGAGGATGAGGTCTGGATTCATCAACATCGCGCGGATGATGGCGACGCGCTGCTGCTCGCCGCCGCTGAGCTGGTGGGGATATCGCTCGTAGTAGTCTTCGGGAGGCGACATTCCGACGTGGTCGAGGAGGCCCAAGATGCGCTGCTTGCGGTCGTTCCCGTCGATGTCCTTGTTCCACCGCTTCAGCGGTTCCTCCAGCGACGCCTTCACTCGCCGGTTGGGATTCAGTGAACTCCCGGGGTCCTGGTGAACGATCTGTAGCGAGCGACGGACTTCGCCCCAACTCATTTCGTCGTCGTCGCCGCTGTGCACGTCCCAGATGTCGTGGCCGCGGTACTTGATGGAGCCACCGGTCGGTTTCTGGAGTCCGACAGCCGTTTTGCCGAGCGTCGTCTTGCCACAGCCGGATTCGCCGACGAGGACGACGGCGTCCTTCTCGTAGATGTCGAGCGAGATGCCGTCAACGGCTTTGACGACCGGTGGATCCGAGAAGAAGTCGAAGAAGCCCTTCTCTTTCTGGAAGTGGACCTCGACGTCTTCGAGCGACACGATCGGGTCGTCGGTTCGTCGTCTCGTCGCAGTGGTCGTCTGGACCGAGCTCTCGCCGAAACTGTCGAGCGACGATGCGTCCGCGCCCATCGGAATCGCGTCGGCCGACTCCTCCCAGTGGTGACAGTGGACGTGGTGGCCCGAGTCGACCGAATACGGGCCGGGGTCTTGCGTCTTGCACGTTTCGTCGGCGAGCGGACAACGGGGGTGGAACGAACATCCGGCTGGGACGTTCACCGGGTCGGGTGCGCTGCCTTCGACCGGCCGCATCTCGTCGATAGACGATTCGAGATTCGGCGTCGACTTCAGAAGAAGCCGCGTGTATGGGTGTGCCGGGTCCTCGAGCATTTCCGCTGTCGGACCGAGCTCAGCGATTTCGAACGCATACATCACGCCGATGCGATCGACCAAGTCCGCGATGAGCGGGAGGTCGTGCGTGATGAACACGATGGTCAGGTCGTACTGCTCCTTAATGTTCTGCAGCAGCGAGATGATCGACCGCTGCATCAGCAGGTCCAGCGCCGCCGTCGGTTCGTCCATCACGAGCACCTCGGGTTCGAGGACGAGGCTAAGCGCGATGAGCGCACGCTGTTTCATCCCGCCGGAGAGTTCGTGCGGATACGATTCGAGGACACGCTCCGGGTCGAGATACAGGTCCGAGAGCAACTGTTCGGCGCGCTCCATCCCCTCTTTGACGTTGTAGTCGTGCGCGGTCAGGGTTTCGACGAAGTGCGTCTTGATGTTCCGGACGGGGTTGAACGAACTCATCGCACCCTGGAATACCATCGAAATCTGTTCCCAGCGCAGCTCCTTGAGTTCGCGTCTATCGAGGTCGAGAACGTCGACCGGTTGGCCGTTCTCCGGGTAGTATGTGATGTCGCCCGTGAGGACGCCCGGGTCGACGATTGCATCGAGGAATGCGGATGCGAGCATCGACTTGCCCGACCCACTTTCGCCGACGACGCCGAGGATTTCGTTCCGTCGGACGTCGAGGTCGACTTCGTTGAGAACGCGTGAATCGCCCCGCTCCATGTCGAACGAGACGGACGCGTTGCGCATCTCGAGTATCGATTCGCTCTTCGGGACCCCGCTCGCGGGGTCGGTCTGTGAAATCGTCATTGTCGGTTACAGCCCTCCCATCGTGTTAGTGTTCGTCTCTGCGTCGTCGTTGATTTTTTCGGCAGCGTCGGCGCTCATCTTCTCGTGGCGCGCGCGGACCCGGGGGTTGAACACCCGGTCGAGCGACTGCCCGAGCAGGATGAGTCCAATGGAGATGAAGATAATCGCGACCATTGGAACCATGAACCAGTGCAGCGCTTCGGGGCGGTAGTGCCCGCCAGCCGTGTACGCGAGGTTCAACGTGACCCCCCAGTTGAGGTTCTCGAACGGCAGAATGCCGAGGTAGTACAGCGCCGCCGCCTCGAAGATGACCCGCCGCGCCGCGTTGGTCAGATTGATCACGACGAACGGCATCAGGTGCGGGACGATGTCCTTGAAGACGATCTTCCGCGTGGGGATGCCCATCGCACGCGCCGCTTCGACGAACGATTCCTGTCGGAGCGTCAGAACCTGTGACCGGATGGCCCTCGCGAGGCCACCCCACGACGCCACGCACAGCAGGATACCGATGACGTACGGATTACCGCCGATGGGCAGCAACAGCGCCAGCACCATCACCAGCGGGAAACCGGGGATGTTGATGAACACGTCAGTGATGGAACTCAGAACCGTGTCGGTCGTTCCACCTTTGTATCCGGCGACGGCGCCAACGACCGTTCCGAGGGTCACTGTGAACAGCGCCCCCGAGAGAATCATCTTCAGCATTTCTTGGGTCGCGTGGACCGTCTGCGAGAACAGGTCGCGGCCCATATCGTCGGTGCCGAGGGGGTACTGCATGGTCTCGAACGGTTGGGCAAGCGCCGGCCCTTCTGCCACTACGGTCGGTTCGACTACCCACGTCCCGACAGTGCCCATCAGGATGTAGAGCACCACGATGGTGAAGCCGATGCGGGCACGCCAGTCGCGCCAGACGATGGCGACGGGGGCGTAGATGTACGCATCGTACAGTTTCTTGTAGCGGTCGCGGCGCGTCTCTTCGTACTGGGAGACTGCGTCAAACGGCGAACTGACGTTGCCGCCGTCGGTCATCACACCGAAGTCGGTTGACTCGCTGGGGCCACCGGAGCCATCTGGGCCGTCGCATTCGGGGTTCTGTTCTCGGTCAGTGTGGTCCGTCATTGGTGAGTTCCTCTAGAGGCTTCGGTTGATTCGCTCGCTCGTGCTCGGTTCGCGGAGAGGGACGACACCGATGTCGACCCCGCTCGTTCCGTCGGTCGCTCAGAACGAGTCACTGTTCTGTCCTCCTGCGCGCGGGTCGACGTAGCCGTACGTCAAGTCGGCAACGAGTAACGCGATGACGACTGCAATCGTGATGAGCATGAACCCGCCCATCATCAGCGGGTAGTCGCGCTGATACATGGCCGCCAGGATGTAGTATCCCAAGCCTCGGTACTGGAAGACCTGTTCGAGAACGACGGATCCCCCGAACATCTCGCCGATGCTGATGAGCAGCGTCGTGTACATCGGGAGAACAGCGTTACGCGCGACGTACTGTGTCGATATCGTTGAGTCCGAGAGCCCCCGAAGGCGGGCGACACGGAGATAATCTGACCCGAGCACGCGGATACTGTTACCACGCATTCCGAGCGAGGCGACCCCCGATGCGACGAGCATGGACATGACTGGCAGCGCGGCGTGGTGGGCGATTCCCTTGATGTACGGCCAGTTGAACCCTGCCGGAACGCCGGTCGGCGCGCGACCGCTCGTCGGGAACCAGTTGAGCCGGTAAGCGAGGAATATCAACAGCATGAACGCTAATACGTAGTAGGGAATCGATCCCATCAGGATAGCCCACGAGGTTAGTCCCGTGTCGAGTTTGCCTCCCTCCCAGTACGCCATCAGCGCCCCGAACGAAATTCCGACGAAGAAACTGATGAAGAGCGACCAACTGAGGACGAAGAGCGTCCACGGCATCGCCTGCGCCAACACCTCGGCCACAGGCTGTGCGTAGTAGGTGGACACACCGAGGTCACCCTGGAAAATGTTTGCCATGTACTCGACGTACGCAATCGGAATAGGTTTGTCCGGGTCGATACTCAACCGTAGTTCGACGAGCTGTCGAGCCCGAACTGGATTTACGCCCTGTGCCTCGAGCTGTCTGACCATCGCACCCATTGGATTTCCGGGCATCATCCGTACGAGAACGAACGAGAGTGTGGTGACAGCCCACACCGTAAACGCTGCTTGCGCCACCCGTCGTAAGCGCCAGTCTATCATTGCCATGGTATAGATATACATGTGATTTGGGGACCTCCGTTATCAATGTATCTCCTCCTTTAATTGGAATGATACGCAGGAAGCTGTAGACATTCACGCACAAATACTGGTTTGGAAGGGGGTAGATACTACGTCATGAATCGTCGATACTCGCGTTCGACGGAACGTCTACCTTCTCACTTCCGGTAAACTTATCGGTGATACTACGTCTCTCAGCGTATGACCGACCGAAACGACGAGCGACGGATGCCGATGCCAACCCGTCGAAGAGTAGTCTCTCTATCAGTGGCCGCACTAACGACGCTCCTGGCTGGTTGCAACGGCGATGCGGGACTCGAAAACGAGTCGGTTCCGACCGAGACGGCTTCGACTTCGACGAACACGACACTAACGAACACGACGCCGACGAACGGCACGAATCGGATAGACGCTGCTTCCATCGCTCAGTCTCCGACGTCTCACGTCGCACCCACCGACGGGTTTGCAGACGTTTCGTGGCTCGCGGAGGTACCCGTAGAGGTCGTCAAGGTGACGACGCTCGACAGTTCTGGGGACGGCTCACTCCGCTGGGCGCTCGAACTCGACCGCCCGCGTATCGTCGTCTTCGAGGTGGGTGGCGTCGTCGACCTCGGGGGAGAGTCGATAGATGTGACCGGTTCGAATCTCTTCGTCGCGGGACAGACCGCACCTTCGCCGGGTATCACGACGATTCGAGGCGGTATCTCCATCGACGCCGACGACGTGTTCATCCAACATATCAGGGTCCGACCGGGTGACGACATCTCTGAGCCGGTCGACGGCATCGGCAACAGTGACGGGTCGAACGTCATTGTCGACCACTGCTCCGTGAGTTGGGCCACTGACGAAGGCATTTCGAGTGCCAGCGGTGCGGACAACCCTGACGTGACCTTCTGCAACAACCTCGTCGCGGAGGCGTTGAACGACTCCATCCACCCGAAAGGGACGCACTCGTACGGGACGCTCGTGATGGACCGCAGTAAGCGAGTGACTATCGCCGGAAACCTCTGGGCGCACAGCGTCGGCCGCCACCCTCGGCTGAAAGGCGGCTCGAGCACCGTTGTCGCCAACAACGTCGCCTACAACTTCGAGCGGGGACTCCGACTCGGGGGCGGCGTCGACGACGAGACGACCGCGACGATCGTCGGGAACTACTACCGCGCTGGGACGCTGACGTCCAGCGATGACCCGGTCATCGGAACCACCTTCACGGACTCGGTGGGACCCGTCCGCGCCTACATCGCATTCAACGCGACCGACCCGTCAGAGATTCCGGTTACCGGGGCGTCGTCTGGAATCACCGTTCCGAACCAACGACCGCTGTGGCCGGAGTCGCTGCAGACCGCCTCTGCGACGGAGGCCTACGAGACGGTACTCGCGTCGTGCGGTGCGCGTCCGGCCGACCGAACGCCGCACGACGAGCGCGTCCTTCGAGACGTACGCGAGCGGTCCGGATCTATCATCGACAGTCAAGCAGATGTCGGCGGCTACCCTGATCTGGAGTCGAACGAACGGAAACTGGAGGTTCCCGACGAGGGGTTCGCCGAGTGGCTCTTCGAGTTCACGCTTGCGGTCGAGAGTGGGGAGTGAATGCGGCGACGTTTCGTCGGTTAATCAGTTTCGCCGATATCGTCGAGTAGTCGCCGAAGGAAGGTGTTCTGCGGCGACGAAATTTCTAATGGCACCGACGAAACACGATGGCGACGTGGTCGCAATTGCTCGGAGTTGCTTTCGACGACAAAAAAGAATGCGTTAGCGACTGTGGCGCTCAGTCGTACCGAACGAAGACGAGCGCGGCCGCGAGTAGCGCGAGTATCGCGACCAGGACGCCGAACCCGGGCGTCGTCGTCTCCGACGTGTCGTCGTCCGACGACCCACTCGTTTCGGAACTCGACGTCGTCTCGGTGCTCGATTCGACCGTGTACTCCGCGTTAGCGGAGAGCGAGGAGCCACCTTCGTCCGCGTACGCCCCGTCCTCGGCGGGGAAGTCGAACTGCTCGTTGCCGTTCGTATCTTGGTGAACCATCACGTAGAGCGACGTGTCCCCGGTGACGGACTCGTCGAGGGCCACTTCCACGTTGGAGTGGGTCCCCGATTCGAGGTACGAACTGGCACCGATGGTCGGTCCGTTGGGCGATCCGGTGTGGACGGAGACGAATCCGCCGTCGCTCAGTTCGATCTCCTCGACGACGACGGACTGGCCGTCACCCGACTGGTCGGAGAGCGAGACGCTCCCGCTCGGGGGTTCGGCGATGACGCCCGTGACCTCGTCGACGACGACCGTGTCGTTGTACTCACCAGGGAGGTCAGCCACGATGAGGGCCTGAACGGTTACCTCGGTACCGACGGGGAGACCGGATGTGTTGAACGTGGCGGACGTCGTCCCCCACGGCTCTGTGGCCGGGCCGTCACAGCAGATGGTTTGACCCATGCCATCCAAGCCGAGTTCGCCGCTCTGTTCGTCGTACCCCTCTGCGTCCGCAACGAGTCTGATGCCCATCGCGGTGCCGCGAGCTTGCGTCGAGTTAATTGTGATCTCTTGCTCTTCCGACTGCGTCAGCTCCAACTGGTCGCCGGGGTACTGAACTTCAGTCTTCCCCTCAACGATCTCGAAGCTGGTGGTCTCCTCTCTCGTCCCCTCGTCAGTCTCGATGGTCAACGTGGCTTCGAACTCGTCGCCTACTTCGGGTTTGACCGGTTCACCATCTTGGTAGAAGACCATCTCGTTCAGTTTGAACGAGAAGAAGAGTCCCGTCTCCTCGGAGCTGTTGTAGATTCGTGGGTCGGAGTCCCCATCGTCGGGGACGACGTAGACGCCCGATGAGTTCTGCGACAGGTTGAGCGTCTTGGGTTCACCTTCCGCGTTCACCTGCGTGACGTCAAGCGAGGCCGGCGAACTCTGGAATTTCTCTACCGTGTCGCGACCAGGTGAACGCCGAATCGCCTCGAAGATTTCGTCGCTCGTCTCGTAGTGGAGCCACATCTCGTCGAAGTACGTCGGATCCACGTCGGCGTTTTTCGCAATCGTGGAGTCGCCGGAGGCGTGACCGTCACCGATCTGGTTCGCAATCCCTGCCGGCGTGTCATGGTCGGGGTTCGTGTACGCGATCGTCATCGTCTTCGAATCCCTGATCGTCGCATTGGATATCGTGTACTCCGGATCGATGTAATCTTTGACCGTCCCTGAACCCTCGCCCAGGAGGACGGAGAAATCACCGCCGCGGTCGTCCTCGGCGTACAGATACACGTTGAACGACTCGCCTTCCATCCCGCTGAAGTCGAACTTCCCGGTGATGTTACCGGTCGGAACCGTTCCCGGGTTCTCGGCGTCGGCGAGTACCCTGTTCCCTTCGACTTCGACTTCGGTCGACATGTTCTCGCCCTCCTCGGGCTCAATGACCATCTCGACTGCCGTACCGGCGGCGAGCGTCGTCTCGACGCTGAGCTCTTCACCGAACGAGTTCACCGGCTCGTAGTCGTCTCTCGTTGTCGCCGTTCCGTCGACCATCTCAAAGGTAACGGTCTGCGTCTGGCCGTGTATCTTGAACTTCGCCTCGTACGTTTCGCCCGGCTCGAAACTCGCCTCCTCGCCGTTCTCGGTCAGTGTGGCTCGGTTCGGATCGACCCACACATAGAGGCTCGTCTCGGGGTCGCCGTCCGTGAGGTAGTCACTCATGACTACTTCTGTATCAGCGAAGATCATGACCGGCGGGATGTCCGCTTCGGTCGGCGCTTCGAGCTGTGGCGACTCGTAGCCCTCCTGATTAGCCGCCAAGTCTAGCGTTTTATCCCCATCGACCTGCGAGATATCGACGTCCCAGTTCTCGTTTTCGATGAAGTTCTCGGTCACGAGTCCGGTTTTCGCAGGGTCGTCGGAGCCCGGCGGGTCGAGTTCTTCGAGTCCAGTCGTCTCGACGTTGAGGACGAGCATATCCCACTTCCCGTTCGGGTTCCGCGCAGTCGAGTTATCGACTCGAATCTGGGCGTCGCCCTTGGCGTTCGCGAACATCTGCAATCCTGCGGACTCGTTACCGTCGTACTCGTTCGGTGGAACGGGATACGGACCGTTCGCATCACCGTCGTCTCGGAACCAAGAGATCGTCATCGCCTTGGCGCTCTCGTTCTGCATAGTTGGACTTTCCTGTGCAACTGTCGAATTCGTCGTTGTCGAGGTCGCTGCCCCCGCGATGGCCGTCGTGCCAGCGAACACCGATATTACCATCAGTGCTGCGAGGAACAGCGCTCGACCCTTGTAGTTCGAGGCTGTCATATTGACCAGTGTGTGATTCAATCGAAACGATATAATCAATAACGTATATAGTTTCGTGTTCTCACCATTCACGGGCCTCAGGAGAAAATCGCTCGATGAGCAGTTCGCACGTAAACACTAGCGAAAATCGAACGCGATGTGGTGCCAGTACCCAAAACTCTATTATTCATTAGTAAAAGTGATATTACGACACTAAAATGAGTCACGACAGGAGAAAGTTCCTGCGAGTGCTCGGCGTCGGCAGCGTCGGGGCTCTCGCAGGCTGTCCGAGTAAAAATGCGGTAGATGCAGACAGTTCGTCAGGGTCCAACGAGACGGAGGATTCGTCGAACGACGGCGATTCCGCGGCACCCAAGGTGATCACCGTCAACGGGGCTGGGGCAGATATCTGGAACTCCAGCGACCTGGGCCACTTCTACTACGCGCAAGTGAGCAGCGACTTCGATGTATCGGTGCAGGTGACGTCGATCGAGAACACCAACCCCCACGCGAAGGCGGGTCTTATGGTTCGCGAGAGTTTAGAACCGGACTCGCGGAACGTGATGGCCCGGCGTCGTGCGGGTTTCGCACTCTCGCCGCAGTGGCGCCCTGAAGATAGCGCGTCGACGACGAGTACCACTTCGGAGGACGGCTCGGATCTAAGCAGAGTCGAAGGCGGTACGATGGAGGGGAGTTGGCTCCGTCTGCAGCGGGTTGGCGACACAGTCCGGGCTTACGGGTCGGAGGATGGCGAGAACTGGACGCTCATGGTCGAGCTCACGGCGAGCCAGATCGACCTCAGTTCGGAGGTCTACGTCGGCCTCGCAGTCACGAGTCACGATCAAGCGCAAGCCGCATCCGCAAGATTCCGGAATCTGTCCGGAATCGAGCTCGAGGAGAACGGCGACATCGGCAAGCCCATCGTCCCCGGAAGCGTCGACGTCTCTCAGTCGGCTGTCCTCACGGCCGTCGAACCGGCGGACACGACGGCCACGTCGGCGACGCTGCGGGCCAACCTGGAGGCGCTCGGCCAGGCTGAGTCGGTTGACGTCCGTTTCGACTACCGCGAAGTCACTGCCGACGAGTGGCAGCAGACTGAGGCGAAAACGCTCCCGGAGACGGGCGAGTTTGGAATCGACGTGTCGGGGCTCACCGGGAGACGGTACTACGAGTTCCGCGCGGTCGCCGACGATGGCGAGAACGAAATCAGTACCGTCAACGACCTGTTCTCCACGCCGAGTGGGTCCAGCGGCGGGTCGGGCGACGGACCACGGAGCAGTTCCCAGTTCGACCCCGACGACGGGTTTGCGGAGATGGCTCCGTGGCTCGACGACGACACGCCGCTCGTCATCGTGAGTGAGCCGACTCGAGAGGCGCTGGAGACGGCGACCAACGTCGACGGTCCACGCGTCGTGGTGTTCGAGACGAGCGGCGTGATCGACCTCGAAGCGCAGGATCTGAACCTTCGAAACAGTCAGTGTTGGATTGCCGGTCAGACAGCGCCATCTCCGGGAATCACACTCATCCGCGGCGGGCTCTGGGTCTACGGCAACGACTGCGTCGTCCAACACATACGCGTCCGTCCCGGTGACGCCGGTCAGGAAACCGGCTGGCAGCCCGACGGCATCGAAATCGCCGACGACACCCGAAACAACGTCGTCGACCACTGTACGGGGACGTGGGGTGTCGACGAGAACATCAACGCTGGCTACGACACGGAGAACAGCACTATCTCAAACTGTTTGGTCGCCGAACCGCTCAACGACGCCACCCATCCCAAGGGGACGCATGGGTACAACACCATCATTGGTAACCGCGCGAAAAACGTCACGCTCGCCGGAAATGTCTGGGCTCACGCGACTGACCGTAACCCACGGCTGAAGCAGGGTTCCGAGGCCGTCGTCGTCAACAACTTCATCCACTACTACCACGACGGCATGTGGGCGGACCCCGATACGTCTCACAGCATCGTCGGCAACGTCTTCGAGAAACCGCAAACCGACCAGCCGAACATCTTCGGCGAAGGGAGCGTCTACGTCGAGGACAACGTTCCCGACCCCGACGCGGACGTCCCAATGGTCGGTGAGGGGATTTCGGAACTCGACTCGCGGCCGTTGTGGCCCGAGGCGTTGTCGGCTATCTCCTCGGCCGACGTGAAGGAGCACAACCTCACGAACGCCGGTGCCCGACCGGCCGACCGGACGGAACACGACGAGCGAATCGTCGAGAACATTCGCAACGGCGGTGGTGGTGTTATCGACAGTCAGGACGATGTCGGTGGCTACCCCAGCCTCGCCGAGAACTCCGAACCGCTCGACGAACCGGAGAGTGGTCTGCGCGCGTGGCTCCGTGAACGGGCATTGGCAGTCGAACAGTAGCCCTCTACGGAAACGGCGTCGAATCTCTTTTCTGTGCGTGGTGTGATTTTCCAACGATTCTCGCGAGACGACTCAGCTGATTTTGCACCTGTCAGTCACCGTACTCGTGGTAGGGTCCGTCAGAACAGTCCGTCGGTATTGCCCGCCGAAACGGTTGCTCGAAGATGTTTGTTGAAGTGGTTCGTCGGGCTACTCTCTCACTCGAAGGGTTCCCACTCGGTGTAGAGAATCACGAGGCTCGCAATCAGCGTGAGCGTGATAGGAATCAGCGTGATCTGCGCTGTGACGTACGACCCCGATCCGGGTTCGAGAAAGACGAACGAAAAGCCCAGAAGGAGTAAAAAGAGGATGTCGATTCCAACGATGGTCCTCGAAGCCGATTGGAGTAGTCCCATGCTCGAACGGTACCGACGCGGCGTATTAAATATTCAGTCGCAACTACGCGGGTGAATGCGGACGAAACAAAAACGTACCTCGACGAAAACGAGTGACTGACGGACCAGGACTAGCAGTACACGATCTCAGTTATCACCTATGTAGCGCAGCGTGCCGTCGGACATCTTCGGCGCGATGTAGAGCGCGTCGTCGACACCGTTGCGGATGCCGGCTCTAACGTCCAGTTCCCAGTTGCCGCCGTCGTAGGCCCCCGCGTCGGGTTGGTACATCATCTCGGCCTCGGGCAGCGTCTGGTTCCACCACCACATCAGCTCCTTGTGGTATTGGGAGTCGCCGGTGACCTGCCACTGGCTGATGTGGTCGCGGACGTTGATGGTCTTCGTCCCGCTGGAGCCCTCGGGGTCGCCGACGGGCATCGGAATCTCTGCCTCAGGGTTGAAGTGCGTAATGGACTGGACCCAGTCGGCGACGAGGTCAATCGACCAGAGGGCGGTTACGCCGTTGGCAGACGACCCATCCGGCATGATGTCGTAATCGCCGTTCATTCGCCGCTCGTCGAACGTCGCGTCGTCGACCTGCTCTTGATTGACGCTGATACCGAACTCGTTGAGGTTCCGCTTGAGCACCGAGATGTCTTGGCGGTCCGCGCCGTTCATGATGTTGAGCTCGAAGCGCTCGCCGTTGGGCGTCATCCAGTTGCCGTTGCTCTCTTGTGAGTAGCCTTCTCGCTCGAGGAGCTCCGTAGCGCGCTCGGTGTCGTTCTGTCCGTAGAGGGTGAAGTCCTTGACCCACTCGGTGGCCTCGTGGTCGCCGGCCTCCAGCACCTTGCCGGGGACACGACATGGTGCCCACTCGAACATCCGGTTGACGCCCTGAAGCAGACCCTTGACTTGTTGACGGTCGAAGACGTGTGCGACCGCCTTGCGGACGTTTCGGTTGTTCACCGGCGAGTCGTACCCCTCGGTCTCGTGGCCGCAGTTGAACGCGAAGAGTTTGTTCTCCGAACGCCCCTCGCGGAAGAGCGTGTGGCCCTCCGGTAGCCGACTCTTGAGGTCGTCTTGGACCGGGAACCCTTTGTGGGCGGCGTCGACCTGCCCCGTCGCGTACGGCTGCGTGGGGAGGTTCTGCGAAAAGAGGTGCAGCGAGAACCTGTCGAAATTGATGTTGTCTGCGTTCGGGTGGTCCTCGTACTTCTCCATGATGACGACGTCGTCGCCGACCTCCGCAATCTGGAACGGGCCGTGTCCGATAGGTTCGTCGGTGAGCTTCGGATACTTCGCCGACGTGAGTTCCTCGACGACGGCCGTCTTCTCCTCGCCGGATTTGTTTTTGAGGCCGTCGAGCCACTCGCTCCATTTCGGGTCGTCGTGTTTGGTGAAGATGCCCCGGCCGAGGTTGCCGTGGTACATCGCGATGGTGTTCTGGACGGCGAACACCTCGGCGAGGGGGTCGTGCAGCGTGACTCGGATGTGCTGGTCGTCGACCGCTTCGACCGACTTCATCACGGCATGGGGTCGGTCCGAATCCGGGTTAGCCGCACGGGCCAGTTCGATTTCCATCTGTTGTTGCATCACCCAGTCCTGCGCGACGAATTGGTCGCCGTTGTGCCAGGTCCACTGGTCGCTAAGCGTGGCCTCCAGGACGTTGTCTTCCGCCATTTGCCACTCTTCGGCGATGAGCGGGTACGACTCGTTCTTCGTCGGACTGTACACCGCGAGGCGGTCGAAGATGGCCGCGCCCGGATGCCAACAGCCAGTTTGGGATGGATTCCACGGGTTGAAGTGGCGCTGGTCAGGTGTGGCTCCGCTGGTCAACGGATCGAACACTCGGAACTGGGTCCCCGATTGTTGGCCGTTACCGCCGGTGCCGGTACCGTTACCACCACCCGGCTCGGGAGGGTTGTCGTCGCCGGCACAGCCAGCGAGCATCGCGGCACCGCCGACGGCGCCCATCTTGAGGAAACTCCGTCTTGTACTCAGGTCTCTCCGCCAGTTGGTAGAATCTGGCATGACAATACCATACAAACTATAGTATATATATTTATTTATCGCCGTACCAACGAGTCGGCAGTCTCAGTCGGTCTGTCGGAATGCCGAGCGACCGCGGTCTCAGCGCGAGACGTTGGCGAGGAACGGGTAGTGTTCAACGAGTTCGAGTCGCTCGTTACGCCGACCCGATTCGTACGCGGCCATCGTGACGACAGTCGCCCAAAACGCATCGCGCGCTGTCGACGGCGGTTCCGTCTCGTTCACGATGGACTCGACGAACGCACCGGCTTTGCTCCCTCTGCCTTTCGGGTAGGGGACGTGTTCGGTCCCGTCGGTGTCAATAGTGTAGGACGTCCGCTCGTCCCACTCACGACCCTCGAAGTAGACTGCGCCCTCGTCGTCCCAGATATGAATGTGCTCCCGTGTACGCGGAACAACGCCCGTGTCGGCGATGTTGGCGACCGCTCCGTTTTCGAACTCGACGATAATCGACGACTGCTTGTCGAACAGTTGGTCTTCGTCGTGAAACTCCACTGTTGCAGTTACGTGCGTAGGGGTTAGTCCCGTCGTCCAGAGGATGGCGTCGATGATGTGCGTCCCGACGTTCAACAGATGGCCGCCTCCGCTTAGTTCCGGGTCCATCCGCCAGTCAGTCATTTCCTCGTAGTACTCGCGCCAATCGTGCGTGATCTCTCCGGTGATGAACGTGGGGTCGAGATTGCCGAGCGCCCAGCGTTCTCGCCCAGCGATGAACGCTGGATTGAGGTGGCGCTGATAGCCCAGCATCACGACCTTCTCGCTAGCTTCGGCGCGCTCTAGCAACGCGTGGGCGTCCTCGACGGTCGTCGCCAGCGGTTTCTCACAGAGGACGTGTAGGTCGCGATTGAGCGCCGCGGTCGCTTGGTCGTAGTGCAACCCGTTCGGCGTCGCGATAGCAACCGCGTCGAGTGACTGTTCGTCCAACATCGTCTCGTATTCACGGTACTGTGACGATTGCGGGATGTCGAACTCACGACCGGCCGCGGTCAGTCCCGCCTCGTCTACGTCTGCAATGGCGACGAGGTCCGTCTCGAAGAGCGAGTCGAACTCCCGCCCGAGACGGATACCTAAGCTACCGAGGCCGACGAGGCCGACACGGAGTCGACCGTCAGATTCCGGTTCTCTAAACATTGTGAGTGGTTCTTCGTTCTGCGAAAAGAGCATAATTGTTTTTGTTTATTTTCTGTCGAATCCCGAAGTGCTGACCGTTCGATATCAGTTTGTTGTGGCAAATCTGTTCCCGAGAGGGGAACTCACCCGTGGTACGAAGTAGCTTAAGATTACAGCATTAGTGCTGTAATGCAAGGCGTTCTTCAAGTCGACCGTCGGTACGAGATTACGGGTGAGCAATCGCGCTACCCGACGTATACTACGGCCAGAAACAGTTTCAGAAACCATTTCCAGACGGCGTTCTCGAAGGGGGAACCCACTGCACTTTCTTCGCAGATTCTATTCCCCACTATGTGCGGATTTCGGGCCCCTCGGTGGCGCGTCTCGAAGGAAACGTGGATACGATCACACGTTACGACCGAACACATCAGGAGAGTAGTTTTGGAAGAGGCGTTTGCCGTAGGGGAACGAAAGGCCACGTCCGAAAAATCGTTTCGAAAGTTGAAAACTAAAGACAGAGTGAGAAACGAAGCGCGCGCCGAAACGAGCACCGAACGATAGTAGCGGCGTCTCGTCTACGATGTTTCGAAGGTAGCATCGCACGACGAGTCGATATCGACGTGCTCCGCGAGACGGCCATGATTTCCACTGAGCGAGACCTGTTCGGTTCCTGCACCGCTCGCTCGCAGAAACGTCTGTTCCGGGGACGAGACACGGCAGCCGCGTATCTGAACCGTTTCGACATCAGTCACAGCCACTGCTGGCGACGGTGCCTCTCCGGATAACTGGAGTCCGTCTATCGAGAGCCGTTCTACCTCTTCGAGTGCCAACGCGGGGCTCTCCGGCGAGCGAATCTCTACATTCGTGAACGTCACGTCGGCGAGTGACTTTGCGAAGAACGTGTGCGAGGCCTCGTAGTTGTCGGCCATCGCCGGTCTGTGGTCGGTGGCGTCGAGCGGCCGGGTCGCGTCGATACGAACGTTGGAGAACGAAATTCCCTCGAAGGGTTGCTCAGGGAGTCCAGCAAGGAACCCTGCGTAGGACACCTCCCGGGCCGTGATGTTGTGAAAGTGGACGTTTTTGACCATCGGCGTCCCCTCGTCGACCGGAAGCGGGTCGCTGTCGATGTCGGTGAAGTAGTAACCGTTGATGACGAACGGACAGGCAACACGTCGCATGGCGATGTTGTCGAAGCGCAGGTCCTCGACGACACCACCGCGGTCACGCTGGGTCTTGATACGGACGCCGCGGTCGGTGTCCGTGAAGGTGCAATTACTGACGACGACATCCCGCACGTCTCCGGACATCTCGCTTCCGATGACGACCCCGCCGTGACCCGCCTCGACCGTACAGTTGGTAACGGTGATCTGTGCTGCCGGTCTGCCGACCTCACGGCCCTCCTCGTTCTTTCCGGATTTGATGCAGATGGCGTCGTCGCCGGCGTTGATGTACGTGTCGCTGATTCGGACGAACTGCGACGAGTCGATGTCGATACCGTCGCCGTTCGGTGCGTCGGCCGGGTTCTCGACGTTCACATCGTGTAGCGTCACGTTCCTGGAGTAGACGACGTGGGTGTTCCAAAACGGGGAGTTTCGGAGGGTGACACCGGAGACAGTGACGTTCTCTGACTCCAACACTTGAAACAGCGGTGGCCGGAGTGTGAAACTGCTCACGTCGTCGCTCTTCCCGTTTCGCTCGTCGAACTCGTCGAGCCGCTCGCAAAGTCCCTCGGGATACTCCGACTCCGGCATGTCGTAGAAGTTCCACCAGTAATCGCCCTGTCCGTCGATCGTTCCGCGGCCCGTGACAGCGACGTTCTCCGCGTCGGCGATCCAGAGACACGGGTGGAAGCCGACCTGGTCCCACCCCTCCCACCGACTTTCAACCATCGGGAAGGCGTCGTAATCTCTCTCGAACTGGAGTGTCGCTCCGGCTTCGAGATGCAGCGTCGTGTCGCTGCTGACCTGCAGCGGTTCTGTCCGGTACTCTCCGGGCGGAATGTGAACGGTACCGCCGGTCGCCGCGCAGTCGTCGAGTGCACCTTGGATCGCCTCGGTGTCGAGCTCGTCGCCGTCTCCGACAGCACCGAGTTCACGAACGTTGTACTGGGCCGTGCCTGACGTTGTCATCGCTCGTTAGTTTCGCAGTGCACCCATAAACGTTGCGTCGATGCGTCGCAGCACGCGAGGGAGCTGCCCTTCGACCCGACTCCGGCTATCCGCGTAGACGCATCGTTCAGTCCGGTTGTTCGACGACGCTACCGTCGGTCGACTACTCGTCTTCTTCGACTTCTCTAGACCACTGCCGCAGCCACGCATGCGTGCCGCTCTGGGGCACGTCCAGTGTATGCGTGTTTTCGGAGAGGTCCGGGTAGCCGCCGACCTCCTCTTGGCTGTCGATGTACGACCCGTTTCCGCTTCGGACCGCTTCGATGATTCGCTCGTCGTGCGCTGTTCGGTCGGCGGGTCGCGCACCGACGTTCCGGAAGTTGTGTTCCCGAACGTCGTCGGCCGCGAGCGTCTCCAATCCGTCGGGCCACAACGGTCGCGAATCGAGTTCGGTGATTCTGTCGCCGACCATCGGAACGTCCGCCTCCCAGTTCAGGACGTTGTCGTCGACGTACACCCCGCCGTCGCCGAAGACGTTCGGCTGTTCGCTGATGGGCCACTCGAAGACGTTGCCCTCGATGCTGGCCTGCGTGTCGGGGTCCATCCAGACGCCGTCCTTGTAGTGGTGGACTACGTTGTTGACGACGACGGTCCGCGTACCTTCCTTCAGCCGCGGGTTGCGGTCGAGGGTGTGTGCCCAGACGTTTCCTGCGAGCGTGACGTTCTTCGCGTTGTTCCCGATTAACGAACCGTAGCCGTGGGGTCCCTTCGAGTGCGAGGAGTCCTGAAGCGCCTCTGCGATGAGACAGTTCGACACCGTCGTATCGCTGGTGTCGTATCCAACCGAGATGTTCTCGTCGACACCCCACGTCGCCGTGCAGTGGTCGATGACGTTGTTCTCGGTTCCGTCCTCCGTGAAGATACAGTCTGGTTCCCATCCGCTGTCGTTCCCGGCGTCGCCCGGTCGCACCCGAATGTGTTGGATGACGTTGTCGCTCGAGTCCAACCAAATGCTCCCGCGGACGAGCGTGATACCGGGTGAAGGAGCTGTCTGACCGGCGATGTAGAGCTCGTCGTTGGTTACCGTGAGCTGCTGTTCCTGAAGGTCGATGACGCCGCTCGTCTCGAACACCACAACACGCGGACCGTCGACGTTGAGCGCGGTCTCAAACTGTCGGGTCGTCGGCTCGGTGATCTTGATCACCGGTGTGTCGTCGTCGAGCCACGGCGCGGGGTCGGCGAACCCGTCGCCGAGGTCGAACTGCGAGACGCTCTCCGGTCCGTTCTCACCGCTTTGACCGTTCGCGCGACTCGGCGTTCCGAACGTAACCGCCGATCCGGTCGTCGAATCGCCGTCGCTCATCTCCGCGACCGCGCGCACCTCGTAGTAGCGACGCCTCGTAAGGTCGTCGAGCTCCGCGCTGTACGTCCCGGTCGACGAGAGCGTCGTGGAACTCGCCGTCTGCCACGACTCGGTCGGTACCTTTCGGTACTCGAAGTAACACTCGGCCGACTCCGCGCCACCCATGTCGGTAAGGTCGCCGTTGACCGTCGCTGACGTCGCCTCCACGTCCGTCGGTGGCTCCGTCGAGACGAACGGCACGCCCTCCTCGACAGAGACGCTCCCTGCGACCTGTACGTCTCCGATGTCCCGGTTGGTGTCGGGCGAGAGACCCGAGAGATCGCGGAGTTCCGCGGTACAAAGTGTCCCCTCGACGTGGCTCGTGACCGGAAGTCCGACGTACGTGTCCGAACTGAGTTCGAGATTGTCGGCGGTGAGTTGAGCGATACGGGTCCAGTCGCTTCCGTCGGTAGAGCCGTAGGCTTCGATCACGTCTCCGGAACGAGTGAGTCGGAGCCAGTCGGCTTCAAGACTCCCTCCGCTCACTTCGCTCTCGTCTTCGCCGCCGGAGGTGGTACTCAGCGTGTCTATGCCGGCCGCCGGTCGCCACTGGAGCGACGCTTCGCCGCTGGGTGTCCGACGGAGCATGACGTTCTTCGCGTCGGGTTCGAGCGTCTCTCGAACCATGATGCCAGTCTTCGCGTTGGCCTCGGTCCGTTCGAGCGCCGTGTTCCGCACAACGACGTCGAAGTCGCCGCTTCTCGCCTCGTAGTAGTAGTGGAACGCGTCCTCGGAACTCCAGATGTCTGCGCCCGCCCCTCGGATGGTGATGATGGTCGCCGCCACAGCCGTCCCGCTCGTAAGTGGCAACAACGCGGCTCCGATACTTCCTGCACCGACTGCTCGCATGAACGATCTTCTGTTCGGCGTCATTGTTTGAACACCGACAGTAAGGTAATTATAATAAGCAAAAAACATTATGGCTATACGTGTGACATGAATTTATCTATGTTTCATACATGAAGAACTGCACCTTCACGGAGGAGTTCGTTAGAGAAATACGAGGCGAGTTTTCGAGTCGTCCGAGACGAGAGAGGTCTCGTGACGAGTCGTAATGATGAGAGACTGGGAGTCTCTCGGAGCTCCCGATCGTGAGGCGGAGTCGTCCTTCCCCGTTCACTGCTCCTGTGCGTCGACGACGGCGACGCCCGCGAGATTGACGATATCTTTGACCTCGTCGCCGCGCTGGAGCACGTGGACGGGTTTGTCCATGCCGACAAGCATCGGGCCGATGGCCTCCGCGCCGCCGAGGCGCTGGAGCAGTTTGTAGCCGATATTGCCCGCCTCTAAATTTGGGAAGATGAGCACGTTCGCCGGCTCGTCCAACTCGGAGAACCCGTAGGTTCCGTCGAGGATATCTTCGACGACGGCGGTGTCGGCCTGCATCTCGCCGTCGACGGGGAAGTCGACCGCGTGCTCGTCTCTCAGCGTGCGAGCGGCCGCTCGCGGCTTGCGCGTTCCGTCGTTGTCGACGCTGCCGAAGTTCGAATAGGAGAGGAACGCGACTCGCGGTTCGACGTTGAACCGACGCGCGAGGTCGGCAGTATGGAGTGCGATCTCGGCTAACACGTCGGCGTTCGGGTCCTGGTTTACGGTCACGTCGGCGCAGAACACCACTCGGTCCGGAAACGCAAGCAGGTAGACTCCGGCTACGTAGTCGGCGTCGTCGTCGGTCCCGATGACTTGCAACGGCGGCCGAAGCGCCGACCCGTAGTCGTGGGTGAGCCCAGTGAGCATCGCGTCCGCATCCCCGGCGTCGACCATCACGCTCGCGAGGTAGTTCGGGTCAGTCCGGACGAGCGCCGCTGCCTCACGACGCGTGATGCCTTTCCGACGCCGACGTCGGTAGAGTCGGTCGGCGTACGCTTCGAGGACATCTGCGGAGGGGTCGACGATACGGGGCTCGTAGTCTAGACCTCGCTCGATGACGACCGATTCGATCCGCTCTCTGTCACCGACAAGCAACGGTTTCGCGATACCTTCTGACTCCATTCGCACGGCCGCGCGAATCGTCTTCTCGTCGTCGCCCTCCGCGAGGACAACGCGTTTAGGTTCGTTCTGTGCCTTGTTGAGGACGACGCGCATCATCTCCAACGACTTGCCGACGCGTCCTTCGAGATACTCTCGGTAGCTGTCTAACTCGACCGCCTCTCGGGCGACTCCGCTTTCCATCGCCGCCTTCGCGACGGCCGACGACACCTCGAAGAGGACGCGAGTATCCAGCGGCTTCGGGATGAGATACTCGGGGCCAAACTGCAGTGATTGGTCGCCGTACGCTTTCACGACGGCGTCGGGCACGTCCTCACGCGCAAGTTCGCCGAGCGCCTCCGCGGCGGCGACTTTCATCTCCTCGTTGATTTCGGTCGCGCGTACGTCGAGCGCACCGCGGAAGATGAACGGAAAGCCGAGTACGTTGTTCACCTGGTTCGGGTAGTCCGAGCGCCCCGTCGCCATGATGACTGTGTCGTCGCGAGCCGCTTTGGCTTCTTCGTAGCCGATCTCGGGGTCCGGATTCGCCATCGCGAAGATGATCGGATTGTCAGCCATCGACCGAACCATCTCCTGTGAGACGATGCCGCCAGCCGAGAGACCGACCAATACGTCTGCGCCCGCAATCGCGTCGGCGAGACCTCCCTCGGGTACGTCGCGCACGAACTCGTGGTGGTGTTCGTCGAGTTCCCCCTTCGACTCGCGCTCTGTCGTGAGGATACCGTCGATGTCGCACATGACGATGTTCTCTGGTCGAACGCCGAGCGAACGGTAGAAACGAGCGGTCGCCGTCGCGGCGGCTCCCGCTCCGGCGAACGCGACGCGCACCGATTCAAGGTCCTTGTCGACGATGTCGAGCGCGTTGAGGAGGGCCGCTCCGGAGATGATTGCGGTTCCGTGCTGGTCGTCGTGGAAGACGGGAATGGACATCTCCTCACGGAGTCGGTTCTCAATCTCGAAGCACTCGGGCGCGCTGATGTCCTCTAAGTTGATACCGCCGAAGGTTGGTCCCATCGCGCTGACGGTGCGGACGAACTCCTCGGGGTCGTCGACGTCGAGTTCGATGTCGAAGACGTCGATGTCTGCGAACCGCTTGAAGAGGACTCCCTTGCCTTCCATTACGGGCTTCGAGGCCTGCCCGCCGATATCGCCCAGTCCGAGGACTGCGCTTCCGTTCGAGACGACGCCAACGAGGTTCCCTTTCGCCGTGTATTCGTAGGCGCGTTCGGCGTCGTCTGCGATGTCCAGACACGGTGCGGCGACGCCCGGCGAGTACGCCAAACTCAGGTCCCGTTGCGTACTCGTCGATTTCGTCGTCGATATCTCGATTTTGCCCGGTGGTGCGTCCCGGTGGTACGTTCGAGCGTCTTCTTCCAAAGACATACTCGATTTCTGTGGTCTCAACATATAAAAATAGGCTGCACTCCGCTACTGTCGACGACGAATCGTAACGACCCGAAAAGTCAAGTCCGTCGGTAGGACATACATTCGCATGACAACGTCGGGCGTGGACGAGTTTATCGATTCAGTGCGAACTCACGCGAAAACCGTACTAGAACATGGCAGGGACCAATACGGACACAAGCGTACACCACTGTTTGCTGATGCGATAGACCCGACTGAGGGGGAAGCGCTTCCGTACGATGCGCGTGACGTGGACGACGAGCGACGACTCTCGAATTTCTCCGTGCAACAGGAGTTTCTTCGAACGCTCGTCGCGCTCACGACGATGACCGGTGAGACGGTGTTTCGTGACAAAGCCGAGAGACTCACGTCGTGGGTTACGACCAATCTCACAGATACGTCCGGCTTGTTGTACTGGGGCGGACACACCGCGTACGACCTCGACGACGACGAACTCGTCTTCCATAAGGGAAAACACGAACTGAAGTTCGAGTATCCGTTCTACGAACTCCTCTTCAACGTCGATACTGAGGGGACGAGACGCTTCGTCGAGGCGTTCTGGAACGCGCACGTCTGTGACTGGTCGACGCTCGATTTCAATCGTCACGGGGAGTGGGACGAAGTCGTCGGCGATGTCTGGCAGCACGACTACGATGGGGGAGATGTCTTTTTCTGGGGCGATGGACTGACGTTCGTCAACACGGGGAGCGATCTTTACTACGCCGCAGCCATGTTGGCGGCGTATACCGACGACGACGACCCACTCAGATGGAGCAAACGCCTCGCTCGACGGTACGTGGAGACGCGTCAAGACCCGGGAATCAGCGGATACCAGTTCAGTCAACACGCCAGCTACTGTAACGGACCAGCGATCCGCGGCGACCGCGCACAGTACCAGTTTGCCCCTTATATCCATGGCGACCACCTCGTGTACGAGGGGACGCTCTTTCGCCCACGACCCGTGATCCAGCGTCAGCAGCTGGCCCTCGGCGAGTTGCTCGGTGACCGCGGTAGCGAGTTCACGCGATGGGCAGTCGAGGAACTTCGTGCGTGGTACACAGTGGCCTACCGAGTCAGTACCAACGAGTTCGAACCCATGCTCACGGATGGGTTCAGTCTGGAAGGCTTCGTCTGTCGCCGTGAAGGGTACTTTGGACCGAAAGGCCGCATCGTCGAACCCATTAGAGCGGGACCGGAGTTCTTCTGGGCGTATGCTCAGGCGGTTCGGCTCACGGGCGATGTGATCTGCTGGCGAGCCATTCGAGATATCGGACGCGGTATCGGTCTGGGCGACGTGGGCGATGCCGTGGATGGCGAAGTGGACCTTCACCCCGAATCGAGTTCCGACCGCCCGGACTACGCCGTACTCTACGGGTTGCTCGAACTGTACCGCGCTACCGAGCGGAGCGCGTATCTCGACGCTGCTCTCGAGGTCGGCGAGAGGCTTCGAGACAACCGATACCGGGAGCAGTTCGGCGGGTTCGTCGACGACAACGAACGGCTTCGACTCGACGACCCCGTTCCGCTGGCTCTGCTTCACCTCGCGGCTGCCGTCCACGGTGACGACGGTGAGAACCTCCCGAGTCCAGTCGGAGAATCCCACATCCCGAAGGGCGGTATCTGACATCTCTTCGCTACTCCACTATTCTGCATCCGAAAACGGATACTCCGTTCATCGCTGAGAAAAGTGTCAGATATGTGGTTGCCGACATCGGTTGATTCGCCACCCCCACTCGGTCCTTATGTTCCACTACCTTCTGTTGTTTGTACAGCCCCTGGTAACGACTTCAGGCGATTCTGTTCCCGCCTGAGGAATGAGGAGACGCGCAGCGGTGGTGACGAGTTCGCGTACGGCGATATCGTCGAATGGTCACTAGCAAGTCTGTGAGCCCTGTTTTGGTGGGATTGTTTTAGGCGAATCTCTGCCATCTGGGGAAAATAGTGAAACCGTCGTACACGTGCCCAGTGGGCGCCTCTCGGTCGAATCTCACCCCTCTTCATCTCCTCATTTGGGGTTCCCGTTACGGGAACAAAAATCGTCATTCAGTGGCTCAATCGGTCATCCCGTGCTCGTGATACCGATCCCTCGTCGATTCAAATCGCCTGCCTAGACGGAGAGACGGCGGTTGTGCCCGTGTTTTCTTGTCGTTCGCTAAACACGGTTATGTTTGTCAGAGGGGAACACTTTCTGCGTTGGCAGCGCCCTGATATAGTCGAGGGTTCTGAGCGTTGGGGGAGCCTCGAGACGAAGCTACGAAAAGAGCGATAAGTTACTGACTCGCTGCTAAACCCCGTAGGGTTGCGTAACTGCTACGAATAATGGGCGTGATTGGTAGTGTTCGGTAGCAAACCAAACCCAAACCATTATATGTATATCTAATCTACATGGTGGCAATGGCTGAGTTCACGTATCAAGGCAAAGAAGCAATCACGAAGGAAGTCACCAAAACCGGGACCGGAGCGCACGTCTTCGTCCCGAAAGAATGGCTTGGCGAAGAAGTCGCAATCATCAGACTCGACCAAGACTAATCAGCAAGAATGGCGTCCACACACCTCTCCCTCCCGATTCGGCTACCATTCGAGGAGCGAGAGCGCCACGCCCGACTCGACACACTCACGACTCGCGTAGCAAATACGCTTATCGAGCGATACTGGACGCCCAACCACCTCACGGGGATTGACGATTACCAGTATCAAGCATGGAAATACTTTGACGAGGGCGAAGCGTTCGCAGACGTTGACTTGTACTTCCCAAGTCGGTACAAACGCTGTGTGATGCAGAAAGTCGGAGAAACGCTTCGCAGTCACGCAGACAAACTCGAAGCGTTCAAATCAACCAAATCGGTCCTCCCCGACCACAAGATTCGTCGTATCCACACCCGGCAAATCAAAGAACAACTCTGGAACGCTGAGGACTACATCAAATCCGGGTACGTTGACATCCTCATCGGGCAACTCAACTCGTACTACGACCGTCACGGACGGTATCCTGAGTCGTATTTCGAGATGCAGGACTGCCCATCATACTCGAAAGGCGTGCTTCCGTACTCCGCAGACGATGGCCCAACGAGCGGACAGGCTGTGAAATACGAGTACGACGAAAACACGCAGACACTCACGGTTAAACTCAAAACGCCTGATACAGTCGAACCGGAATCTCGTGGTGATTGGACGTGGACAGAACACGACTTGGAAGGCTATGAAGCCTTTCACGAATTACTCGAACACGGCAGTCTCTCCGCCCCATCGTTCCAACCCACAACCACAAACACGGGAGACGACTACTACGAAATCTCGCTCCCTGTAGAAGTCGAACACCACGAGAAACCAGACGACGTTACAACCATCTTAGCGATTGATGGTGGCCTCCGCAAAGACGCTACTGCCGTCGTCGTGAACGAGGAAGGAGAACAACTCTCTGTCCCGTATTTCATCCAGAACACGGAACGAGACAAGATGAAGTATCTTGCACGGGAACGCAACCAACTCAACTCGAAACTCGCGTATCTGCGTCGTGAAGGGCGTGACCACTTGGACTCATTCAGACAAGTGCAGGCGGAGTACGAGCGCGTGAACAACAAGATTCGACACAAGCGCGAGCAACTCGTTCACGATGTAGCCAACCAAGTTCTTGCGCTCGCTCTCGTGTACGACGTGGGTGCAATCGTCCACGAAGACCTGCGAAGCCTGTCACCGCCTCGTGGTGAGGGGCAACTCTCGTGGGAACTCTCGTCGTGGGCGCGTCGAGAGATTATCTCGAAAATCGAGTATCGAGCGGACATCGCCGGACTGCACGTGAGGCGAGTGTATCCGGGCAATACGTCTCGCTCCTGTCCTCGATGTGGCTCTACCGGGCATACCACGAAGTCTCCCGAACACTTCCACGAAGTGTGGTGGGGCGGGCACTTCCGCTGTGACAACGCCCGATGTGGCTTCCAAGCCGACCGTGACTACGTTGGTGCGGTGAACGTAGCTCGCGTGTTCTTCAGCGAGACGACAACGCTGGACCACGATTTCACGTCTTCCTACACGGGGGACTTTAAAATCGTGCCAGCTAGCCGTTCCGCTGGCACGCGTCTCACGTTCGGTGACGCCCCAGTAGCGTACATCGAACAGTCTAACGAGCAGAGGATGACTGCTGGTGGCGGGTCGTGCTTGATAGCGCCCGCTGTCACCCCGACAGAGACGAAAAACAACAGTAGCAAACCTTCCGCATCAAGCCCAGCGATGCTTGGCGTGACCCGTTTTACCCGGGTCACTACCAATTGCTACCGAAAATATGAACGGTTAAGTTGGTCGTATCGAAATGACTCCACATGAAGCGATATCAGACTGACGTACGAACTGATGACCTCTACATCGAGACCGATGACGGGTGGCTCACAGTCGGGGCGATGGACGACATCTGTGAGTTGGTCGGTGGCGAGACGTATAGTATCGTGTACGGGAAACGGCAGCAGGCAGTTAGTTGGCTCGACACTGACGACGAGGGAACGCTCACCTTCGACGTGCGTGAAACGCTGGCGGAGATGAGCTACGACAAGGAGTTCGTTTCCACGGTCGCCGACGTACCGATTACCGAAAGCGACGACGAGGGGTATCCGCTTCGGACGTCGGTCTTTGCGGATTTAATGATGCGCATCTGGGACTCGAAGGGTAATCTCGAAGCAGGCCCAGAAACGCAAACTACTGGGGACGACACCTCGACGTGAGGTGTAGGTGGTCGTGCGGAAAGAGTTCCTATCTGTGTACTTGCGCTGTAGTCCGAAAATTTCTTTGAATGATCACCGAGATCTGAGTCAATCCAGTGTGGCTGATTCTGCCATTACAACTATAGAGGTGTAATCGTCTGTGAAACGTACGGTACATTGGTGTGGTTTTTATTCACGTTCGATCAATAATCGGATGTGCGGCTCATCTGGGCACCTGTTCAGACAGGCAGAACAAAGATTTTGCCGACGTTGCTGACTGGCAGGTGTCTGGACGTCGGGGGACCTCTCGCTGGTGACCGGTGGACGTATATTTATCGCATGCGCGTACACGTTATGATGCAAACGGCAATCAATCTGTTTACCCTCAGCGATTTCGAGAAGACACATACGCTGTCAGACGTACTCGAGCTGTGTGCAGACGCAGGATACGACGGCGTCGAATTTCTCCATCGGTTCCCGGAAGCCGACTTGGAGAGTGTCAAGCGAACACTGGAATCGAGTGGTCTAACGGTTCCTGGTGCACATCTCGGTCCGTTCATCAGCTTGGACGAACAGCCTGCCGAACTCGAACGAACCATCGAAATGTACGCGGCCGTCGACTGTGGCGCCCTGGCGATTTCCGTCGGCGATCAGACGTACTTTGAGACAGCCAACCGCATTGCAGAAACGGCCCGAAAACTAGAGTCACTCGCCGAAACAGCTGCAGATTACGACATCGACTTTCTCTATCACAACCATCACTGGGAGTTTCAGCCCCTCTCGGGGACCGACACGGTGATCTTCGACGTGCTGATGGCAGAACTCGACGACTCCGTCGGTGTCGAACTCGACGTCGGTTGGGTCGCCGCAGGTGGCGATGACCCGGTCGAGCGAATCGAGTTACTAGGCGATCGGCTCGAAATTCTCCACGTCAAGGACGTCGATATAGCGGAGAAACGGTCTGTCGAGGTCGGGGAGGGTGGCGTCGATCTCGCTTCGTGTGTCGACGCAGCCCTAGCAGCGGGTGTCGATTGGTTCGTCTACGAGCACGACGAACCGGACGACCCGCTCACGTCCCTCGAAACCGGTGCTAGATTCATCACTGATCTCTAGTTGAGCGTGCGTTTTTGATTCAGTGGCATGTACGTCGTTCCACACCGTGTCCTGTCGCCTCCGAAAAGACAACTGTTCAGCCAAGATGAACTGAGATTCAATTCTCGACGGATATCATGAATTTTGTTTCTGATTTACCATATCCACACATCTACCTAGAATTCCATTTTTTGTTTCAATTTGCTCCATATATACCCATAGATATCTCTGTAACAAAAACGTAACTGTCTGAGATTATTCCACCATCTGGGCTCATAAATAATTTTGTATCGACCGTAAGTCAGTTGAGCGCGTGTGATACTACCAAGCATATTTTAAGTTCAGACTGTTCGTTTCGATGTTCTATCTGGGTGAACGGATCTTCCACATAATGTGGACCTCCTTCGCTGATAGGTGAAGGTTGTGCGATAGCGACGAATTCCCTCCTTCGTGGATAAGTAACACTCATGTGGGTCTGAGCAGGCAATCAATGTATGCAACGGTACGACGTTGTCGTGACCGGAGCGACACCTGCGGGCATCGGTGCAGCGGTCCACGCTGCTCGGTCAGATCTCGACACGCTCCTGATTGCGTACAACAATCATCTCGGTGGTATGATGGCGAGTGGACTTGGGATGACCGACACACTTTTGCACCCTAGCAAGGGCCGATCACCAGTTCTCGACGAGTTCTTCGAGCGTGTCGCAACACATTACCGAGAAGAGTACGGACCCGATTCGGCCCAGTATCGGACCTGTAACGACGGTCTTGTTTTCGAGCCCCATGTTGCAGAAGGGGCATTCGACGCCCTCGTCGACGCAGAAGAGACGCTCGACATCGACCGCGAGTGGCACCCCGTTGCCGCAGGACGCTCTGAGCGGACTGTCTCGGATGTCACATTCGTCGCCTCTCACGACGATCAGATGATGACAGTGAGCGCCGAGACCTTCGTCGACGCGACCTATGAGGGCGATCTGGCTGCGACAGCGGGGGTTCCCTATCGGGTCGGCCGTGAGGCTCGCGAGGAGTACGGCGAACGCTTCGCCGGTACTGTGTTCACGAACGCCGACGACGTAACGACGATCGGAGCCGGCAGCACGGGCGAGGGCGACGACGCCGTCCAATCGTACAACTACCGCATCTGTCTGAGTAGCGACCCGGACAACATGTGCCACCCGGAGAAACCCGATGGCTACGACCGACGGGAATACCTCTGGGTACTGCACGACCTCAAGCAGATGCGCGATCTGCTCAACGAACGGGGCATCGAAGACCCCATGGCGTTCGGACTCTCGAATCGATCAGCCCCGGAACTCGCAACTGCCATGCGGCGCTGGTACGACCGAGATGAACCCCCCGTCGCCGTCGACGACGACGACCGCTGGGTCCCGCTGGCGCACGATGTGTATCGGGGCTCCGATCCGGTCGAAGACGAACTACTGCCGTTGCCGGCCCAGACGCGCCTGCTGGACCGAACCCCCGAAGGGCTCGCGGGTGACATCTACCTTGAACAGGAGGGCGAGGAGTTCGTTTGGGGGAACCTGCCCAACAACAAGCGAGACATGAATGCATGCGACCTCGTCGGTGAATCTCACGCCTACCCCGAAGCCGACTGGGAGACGCGCCGCGAAATCGCCCAGCAACACCTCAATTACGCTATCGGCTTCATCTACTTCCTCCAGAACGACGACGCAGTTCCGGAACGCGCGCAGCGTGAGGCTCGGCAGTGGGGGCTCGCGACCGACGAGTTCGAGGATAACGACAATAAGCCGTTCCAGCTCTACGTCCGCGAAGCCCGCCGTATCGAGGGGCGTGAGACATTCACAGAACACGACGCCTTCCTCGCCGAGCAGCTCGACCGCGCGCCGGTCAATGACGGGTCGGTCGCCATCGCCGAGTTCCCGCTCGACCCCCACGACGTGAAGGCGGTCCGACGCACCGGGACCGCCTCGGACGGGCGGTTTTTCCTGACCGAGTCGACTGTCCCCTCCCAGATCGACTACGGGACGTTGCTTCCTGAGGGGCTCGACAATCTGCTGGTGCCGGTCGCGCTGTCGGCCAGCCACGTCGGATTCCAGACGGTTCGGCTCGAACCGACGTGGTTCCAACTCGGCGAGGCCGCCGGCGTCGCCGCCGCCCGTGCGCTTCGGACGGACACACTCCCTGGGACGCTCGACCCCGTCGACCTCCAATGTGAACTGGCCGAAGCCGGGACAATGCTCACCTACTTCGCAGACGCCGATTCGACTGCCGACGAGCCATGGGCAGCGGCCGTTCAGGTCCTTGGCGCGAAGGGCTTCTTCGACGGTTACGCGGCCCGTCCCGACGACCCAATCGACGCTGCGACGGCCGACGTGTGGGCCGCAGCGACCAATGACCTCGTTTCCGGTGATGGTGATGCGACGGAACGAGCCCGCCAACTGCCAACTCCTGAAGAGCGATCTGTCGCTGAACCGGTCAGCAGCGAGAATTTCCTCGCGGCGCTCGCGGCCGAACTCGAAGCGGACATCGATCCGGCGGCTGCTGCGTCAGAGGTAGGAGTCCCTGACGAAGTGACGCTCTCACGCGGCGAAGCCGCCCGGATCGTCTACGAACTTGTGGCCGGCAACCGTGGTATCGACATCTGAACGTCGCTGAATCAGCCTCTGGTTGCCGGCTCAGCGTTGCTCGTAAACGCGGGCCTCGTAGGGACGCAGTGCCTCGTCGACGGCGGGAACCGTTTCGTCTGAGTAGTTGCCGATCAGTGCTTCGAACTCGTTTCCGGCGATCGATTCCGGCAGTTCGATTGTGGTCGCTTCGTCGTCGAAGTTGAGGGCCACGAGCGCCTGCTTGTCGCCGTCGGATCGCAGATACATGAAGAGGGCTTCATGGTCGGGGACCAGTAACTCGAACTCGCCGTCGACTAGCAGCGGCTGCTCTTTTCTGAGGTCGATAAGGTCTCGATAGTAGTGCCAGATAGAGTCAGGGTCGGTCCGGGCGTCGGCGACGTTGACCGATTCGTAGTCATCGTTGACCCTGAGCCACGGCTCGCCGTCCGTGAAGCCGGCATGTTCGCCGTCGGTCCACTGGACCGGGGTTCGGGCGTTGTCCCGGGTGCGACGGTTAATGTCTTCCTTTACTTCTTCGAAGCTCGACACCTCGCCATTCTCGATGGCGTGAGCGAGAGTCCGCCGGGTAGCGATATCCTGGATCTCCCTGAGGTCGTCGTACCAAGGGTTGGTCATGCCGATCTCTTCGCCCTGATAGACGAAGGGCGTCCCGCGCAGCGTCAGCAGCAGCGTCGCGATGACTTTTGCGGACTCACGCCGATACTTGCCGTCGTCGCCGAATCGCGAAACGGCCCGCGGCTGATCGTGATTGTTGAAGTACAGCCCTTGCCACTCATCGCCGACTAGTCCGGTCTGCCAGCGCTCGATCACCGATTTTAGCTCGGGGAGTTCCCACTCGCGCATCTCCCAGCGCAGCCCTTCTTCGGCACGGTCGACCTCCACGTGTTCGAAGTTCAGCACCATGCTTAGGCTGTCGGTCTCGGAGCCGACGTAGGAGCGAGCACGGTCGACAGAGAGGTCGGGCGTTTCGCCGATTGTCACCACGTCGTTGTAGGCGTGGGTGCGCTCACAGAGCGCCCGAAGGTGCTCCTCGACCCGGGGACCGTTGGCGACGACGCTAATCCCGTTCGGGTCTTCGGCCTCGGCCGTATCCGGCAGTCCCTCGGGCTTGGAGATGAGGTTGATCGAGTCCAGTCGAAAACCGTCGACGCCCTTCTCGAGCCACCAGTCGACGATCTCGAAGATCTCCTCCCGCACCGTTGGATTGTCCCAGTCCAGGTCGGCCTGACGCTCGTGGAAGAGGTGGAGATACGACGCCGCCGCCGTCTCGTCGTACTCCCATGCGGTTCCTCCCCATACCGCTTCCCAGTCGTTTGGTGGCGTCTCGCCGTCGCTCTCCCGCCAGAAGTAGTAGTCTCGATAGTCGTCGTCGCCCCGGCGTGCACGCTGGAACCACTCGTGGTCCGTCGAGGTGTGGTTCAACACCATGTCCATAATCAGGCGCATTCCCCGCTCGTGGAGGCCGTCGATCAGGTCTTCCCAGTCGTCCATCGTCCCGAACTCTGTCATGATCGCGCGGTAGTCGCTCACGTCGTAGCCGTTGTCGACGTTGGGTGAGTCGTAGACTGGACTCAACCAGAGCGCGTCGACGCCCAGCTCCTCGAAGTAGTCCAGTTTCTCGATGATACCTGGGATGTCGCCGATCCCGTCCCCGTCTGTGTCGTTGAAACTGCGCGGATACACCTGGTAGATGACGGCGTCTCGCCACCACGGTCGATCGTTGCTCATATCCCTCCGGTAGGCAGTCACCGAAATATAGTTACTGACCAAGGGTCGCGGTCGCCCCAATGCCTCATCGCCCACGGGTCGACCACCTCCTGTCTCACACCCACTCGCTGGCACCGTCTCGCGAACGGACGAAGAAGTTGGGACCCCCGAGTTGGCCGCTCTTGAGTGCGATTTCCAGCCCGTCGAACCGCTCAGTCGTCGCGTGAGCGGTGCAAATCGGACTCCCCGGCGCGAGCGGGAAGCGTGACCGGAGGGCGTACACATCGAGGTGAGGCGTAACGTAGCCGCAGGTGTCGCCGCCGGCCACACAGACCCGGTCAAGCGGTTCCGCTTCCAGAAGTTCACGCAGCAATTCGCCCTGCTGACGCCCGATATAGCGACCGACATCCTGGGGGGCGTCGGTCAGTTCGTCGGCACGAGCCTTCGTCTCCGCGACGGCGTCGTCCCCTGGGCCGAGCGCGGTGTAAGCGACAACGCTGTCGCCCGAACGCAGAGCGGACAGGACCTCATCGCGGACCCGCTCACGCTCGTCGTCGGTCGCCGGATCGACCACCGCTGCCGTATCGATCCTAACTCCTGTAAACCCCGCCGCCAGCGCGGTCTCTATCTGGGTCTTCGTCACCGGCGACGCGCTGCCCGACACGACAAGCAGCCTGTCGACAGGGTCGAGCGTCTCGAACGCAGGGGTTTCGTCAGCGATTCCGGCGGTCGCCCAGTATTCCGTCATGGCGTACTCGAAGCCCGAGGAGCCGACCGCGAAGGCCGTCGATTCAGTCGCTTCCGCGTACTCTTCCCAAACCAGTCGCCCGACTGTCGCCTGCTGATCCTCATTGAGCGTGTCGAAGAAGACGATGCTAGGGTCGTCCTCGCGCACGTCGGCCAGCGAAGCTTCCGGGTCCGCTTGCAGTCCCAGCACGTCGACCAGTCCCATCGACCGGTCGGTCTGCTCGGCGAGGTGGCGGCACAGGTCGCTTTCGTCCATCGGTGTCACCGGATGTTCGCTCATCGTCGGGTGGCGGTCCAGTCGATAGACGCCGTCCTCGTCGGCCGCGAACATGTTGCCAAAGACGACGTAGCGTCCGAGCGCGGGGGCGGCCGGGACGACCGGCACCGACTCCGTCTCGAAGGCGTCGGCAGCGGCGTCGATGGCGCGTCCGATACTTCCGATCTCTGGGGCCGAGTCGAACGTCGAGCAGACCTTGTAGTGGACGATCGGTACCGGCAGTTTGGCGAGTTGCTCGAACACCGATGGGAGCGCCTCGTCCATCTCCGCGGGCGTCATCGATCGGCTGGTCCCCGCGACGCCGACGGCCTGTGCGTCCCCGAACTCACGCTTGACCATGGACCGCTCGGGTGGATCGAGGAAGAGGACCGTCTCGATGCCGGCCCGGCTCAGCGCGTCCATTGCGTCCGTTGATCCGGTGATGTCGTCGCCGTAGAAGGCCAGCAGGTGTCCGTGATCGTTCATTGGTATTGCCTCCCTCGGTGTGTCGGCCGTTCCGACCGGCGGTGACTACCAATACGTCTCCGACGAGCGATGGGCTGCGCTTCGTTGATCATCGAGTCGACGATGTCTGCGATAGAATTTAACCATTGTGCCGAGAGTGCGACGTGGTGGAAAGATATTTTATCGACCATAGCCAGTGTCAAGGCGAATGGTAGTGCTATCAGACGATCAGCTATCGTCGTTCCGCCGGAACGGGTACGTCAGGATCGAGCAGGCTGTTCCAGACGACAATTGCGAAGCCGTTGTCGACGCAATCTGGGACTTCCTCGGGAAGTCGCCGGACGAACCGGAGACCTGGTACGGCCCGCCTTCGGGCCTCGACGAACCGGCTCACGGTCAATTCGCCGGCATGGTCAACCTCTATCAGCATCAGGCGCTCTGGGACAACCGCCAGCATCCGGACGTGTATGAGGCGTTCAGCCAGATCCTCGACGAGTCCGATCTCTGGGTGAGTCTCGACCGCTGTAACATGACGCCGCCGAGACGCGAAGAGTATCCGGAGTACAGTTCGTCGTTTATCCACTGGGACGTCGATACGTCGCCGCTTCCCGAACGGCCCGTGAACGACCAGGGAACGCCAGCCGTCCCGTTCGGCGTTCAAGGGGTTCTCTACCTTGAGGACACGACCAAAGAGATGGGCGGGTTCCAGTGTGTCCCAGAACTGTACCGCGAACTCGACGAATGGGTGCAAAATGCGCCCGAAGACAGGGACCCCTACGAACCAAACTTCGACGATCAGTACGAAATCAAGTCAATCCCGGGCAAGCGAGGGGATCTCGTCATCTGGGACAGTCTCCTCGCACACGGCAACGGACACAACGAATCGAATCAGCCGCGTCTCGCCCAGTATATCAAAATGTCACCCGCACAGCCGAGTGACGTGGCCACTCGCCAAAACCGGATCGAGTGCTGGCAGAAACAGCAGGCTCCGATTGAGGAACGACGTGACCCCCGAAACAGAGAAGCGCAACGATACGAGAGAGCCGAACTCTCAGGGCTCGGCGAACAGTTGCTCGGAATCGAACGGTGGGAGGACTGATTCGGACGACTGCAAAACAAGGTTCTCTCCGAAAGCCACGAAGGTTTATTTGCCCACAACGTGCAGCGCAACACACTCACGATGCCAGACGAGCGACCATTATACGAGGCACGCATGGAAGTTGGCGACCTAGGTCGCCGGATGCTAGCACAGGATCTCACCCGCGGGACCGGCGGGAACGTCAGCGTTCGCGGGGACAACCGTGTTGCGATGAGCCCCTCCGGCGTCCCCTACGAGGACGTGACGCCAGATAGCGTTCCGCTGGTGGATCTCGACGGCGAAGTGGCCAGCGGCGACCTCAAACCCTCCAGCGAGACCCCGATGCACACGATGATCTACCGCGAGCGTGACGACGTGGGTGCGGTGATCCATACCCATTCGCCCTACGCAAGCACGTTCGCCAGTCTGAACGAACCGGTCCCCGCCTCGCACTACCTGATTGCCTACATCGGTCGTGAGATTCCCGTTGCAGGCTACGAACCGCCGGGAACTGAGGCGCTGGGCCGGCTGGCTGCCGATACGATGGGCGACGACCACGACGCCGTCTTGCTGAAGAACCACGGTGTCATAGCCGTCGGCCCGACCGGCGAGGACGCCCTCGAGTGCGCGATGATGGTCGAGTACTGCGCCCGGATCCACTATCAGGCGTCGGCGATTGGTTCTCCAGAGATCCTCCCAGATGAGGCCGTCGACGACCTAAGGACGATGTTCAGAGAAGATTACGGCCAGCAGTAGCCCCCTCAGCTGACGCGGTCGGCCGCCGACCGTTCACGAGGGTAAACGGTTTGTACCAGTGGCTGCACTGGTCGGACGTACTAATGACCACAGTGTGTTTCTTCCACACAGTCGCGAGTCTCTCGGGCCGCTTCGGCGAACTGGCAGTCGACTACATCCCAGAGTCAGAGCACTTCCACGTCGTCGATGAGAGCACGCTTGACGATCTGCTCGACGTAGGCAAACTGACACCGTCGATCAGGAATCGGATCTGTACGCAGATGGAACTGGCACAACGGGGCGGCGCGGATATCGTGCTGGACACGTGTTCTAGTACATCGCCTGCGGTCGACACGGCGCGGGAACTCGTCGACGTGCCGATCGTTAAGATTGACGACCCAATGACCGAGCAGGCCGTCGAACTCGGTGAGCACATCGCCGTTGTTGCCACTGCGAATTCGACGCTCGGACCGAGTACGGAACTGGTTCAGCGCAAAGCCGACCAGCGCGGTCGGGACGTGACGATCGAGTCGTCCCACGTAGAGGGCGCACTTGACGCCCGCACGAGCGGCGATCAGGAGCGCCACGACGAACTCATTTCTGAGCGTGTCGACGAACTTGCCGCGGACTTCGACGTGATCGTCCTCGCACAGGCTTCGATGAGCCACCTCCGGCCGGAACTCGACGAGGCATACCATGTGCCGGTTCTCTCCAGCCCGCATAAGGCGATGGAGCACCTCGCCGAGCGGGTCGAAGAATTAGATTGATGTCCACGCCAAACGTCCTCTGTTTCCACCTCGATCAGCTTCGGTACGACCATCTGGGGGTGTCGGAAATGAGACCATCGAGACACCCAGCGTCGACACACTGGCGGACCACGGCGTGATGATGGACTCGGCCGCACTTCAACAACCCGCCATGTATGCCTGTCCAGGCGTCGCTTGTGACCGGACTGATACCACGGGACCACGGTGTCCGAATGAACGGTATCCACTCGACCGGGACGCGACAACATTGCTGAGAACGCTCAACAAGGCTGGCTGCCGATCCTATGCGGCGGGAAAACTCCACTTCCATACGTCGACACTCCCCATGACGTGGACTCGGCGGACGTGAACCCCGCCGAGTTCTCGGAGGCGAAGCCGCTGTAAGAGTCCGGCGGACCGTATCACTGTCTGAACCGTTCTACGACCTCGACAAGATGGACTTCACCGGCGGCACGTCGACTGGACCTTCGGTGAGTACGTACAATGGCTCGAAGACGAACGGCCCGCGGCTGCCGCACTGATCAACCGGGGGCAAGAGCGAAACGACACGCGCCTGGCACCGGACGCCTTCGACTGGGCCATCGACAAAGCCGATCACTACAACCGCTGGATTGGAAAACGGACGTGGACGTTCCTCAATGAGCGAACGAAGCGAGTAGGGAGGGGCCTCAGTGGCTCAAACCAGGTGATCAGTTACAACAGTCACTCTGATCGACCGCGAAAAGTCGAAGTTTTCGGCGCTATACGTCCATCCACTCGCCGATCTCGTCGCTAACCTCGATGGCGTCGAGGATGCGCTGGGCCGAGTACCCATCAAGGAACGAGGGTGTGTACGGCTTGTCATCGACCACCGCGTTGAGGAACTCGTAGTTCTCGTGGACGAAGGTGTGTTCCCAGCCGATGACGTGGCCGGGCGGCCACCAGTGGTCGACGTAGGGGTCGTCAGGATCGGTCACCAGCACCGTCTCGAATCCCCGCGCCCCCTCACTGAGCAGTTCGAGTTCGTTCAGCCGATTGAGCGAGAATCGGATACTTCCCTTCGAGCCTTCGATCTCGATCGAGTGGTCGTTCTTGTGACCCGTCGAGAAACGAGATCCTTCTAGCGTCCCGATCGCTCCATTGACGAATTCCACGCTCGCACTGTAGGCGTCGTCAACTGTGACCGGTTTGGTCTCGCCGTCACCAGTGGGGCGCTCATCGACGAACGTCCGCAAATGTCCGGTCACGCGGTCAATGTCACCTACCAAGAAACGGGCGAGATCGGTGGTGTGTGCGCCCAGATCACCGAGGACGCCGCTGCCGGCCGACTCTTTGTCGAGTCGCCAGGACCACTCGGCCTCGGGATCGACTAGCCAGTCCTGCAGGTAGCGCCCGCGGAAGTGGTGAATCTCCCCGAGTTCTCCCGCTTCAATGAGTCGCTTCGCGTACTGGATCGCCGGGACGAACCGGTAGTTGAACGCCATCCCGGTGATGGCGTCGCTCTCGGCGTCGGCCTCGACCATCGTCTGAGCCTCGCTCGCGGAGCGAGCGATCGGCTTCTCACAAAAAACGTGTGTGTCTGACTCTAGTGCGGCGATCGACGGCTCCCGGTGGAGGAAGTTCGGGCCGAGGTTGTAGAGGACGTCGACCTCGTCGACGACAGCTTCCCAGTCGGTGCTGATGCGATCGAAGCCGAGCGTCTCTTTAGCCTCTGACAGCGCAGCCTCGTCTCGACCGATGAGGACGTCGCGGTTCGTCTTGGGGGCGTCGGGGAAGAACATGGGGAGGCGCTCGAGCGCGTTCGCGTGGGCTTTCCCCATGAACCGGTAGCCGAGAAACCCGATGTCGAGTGGTTCCCTCATACGACTGCCCTCCCGGTTGGCTGCTTCGATCGGTCGCTGCAGTGTGGCAGTCCAGCTATGGTTTTGCTTCGATCCATAGTTCGGGAAGATCAGACGTAATCACATAATACTTGTGTGGCTCCGCTCGGACCTCTGTTTCTGCGCTCTCCGTGGATCTCACCGGTTTCACGACGGGTGTGACCGTGATATCCCATCATAAATATATGGATAGTAACATAATCTTTATTACCATCTGATAGGAGTCAAGAGTAGACGTATGTCAGAAGAGAGCCCTAACAGTTCACAGAGAGTGCAAGATATCGCATCACGTCGCCGATTCCTCCAGGGAGTCGGAGTGGCAGGGATCGCCGGCCTGGCCGGTTGTAACGGTGCCAACAACACGGAAACGAACGGTGAAAACAGCGGATCCGACGGCAGTGGCGGATCCGACACCGGCACGGGGAGCGGTGGCGCACCGATGGACCCGGAACTCACGTTGGACTCACTGGGTGTCCCGGCCAGCGACGTGCAGTGGAATGAGTTCAACTTCGCGAACTACAAGTGGATGGTCCAGGCTCACATTCTGGACCCCTTCGCCGTCCACGACCCCGTGAACAACGAATGGGTCCCCATGCTTCTGGATGACTGGAGCATCGACATCAACAACCGGACAATGACGCTGCAGATCAACGACGAGTACAGTTGGCACGACGGCGAAGAAGTCGTCAAGCCGGTGACTTCGGAGGACTTCTACCGGCACTTCAAGATGGAGCAGTACATGGGCTATTCCTCGTCGAACTACGTATCGGCGATCAATACGCCCGAGGACACGACGGTTGAGTTCGAACTCACGGACGAGGCTTCGAACCGCTCGTTCATTGAGTGGAACCTGTTGAACAACGTTCTCGCTCATGGGATGCCGTTGTACGACGAGTATCTCGATCGCTTCGAGAACGAGGACACTTCCGCGGTCTCCGAGGACGTGGCCTCGCTCTCGATTTCGTCGGAGGACATGCTCTCGTACGGTCCCTTTGCTATCGTTGACGCGAACCAAGAGCAGATCAACGCTGTGAAGAACCCTGGCCACCCCGCAAGCGATGACATCAACTTCCCGGAGATGGCCTTCCGGTACGTCGGTGGTTCCGGCCAGAACCAGTGGCAGGCGCTCAGTGGGGGCGACTTGGACGGACACGTTCGGATGAACGTTCCCTCTGACGTGGTGAGCTCGTTCCCAGACCATGTCGAACACATGACCTACCCGAGCCTTGGCGGAATGTCCGTCGCCGTAGGCTGGGAGGGTGTCACCGCCGATCCCCGCGTCCGACAGGCACTTGCGTACGTTATCGATCAGGAGGGTGCAACTCGGAACGCGGGTGGAGCTACCCGCGAGCCTGTCACGAGCCAGCTCGGAATATCCGACGGGTACGCCGAAGACTACCTCAACACGGACAACTACCGGAGTTATCCCAAGGACGACGATCGGGCAACCCAGCTACTTCAGGATGCCGGCTTTACTAAGGAAGACGGACAGTGGATGACGCCCAACGGCTCACGGTTTGGACCCACGCTCAAGGCGGCAGCCGGTGGCGGTCCGACCATCCTAGCCGCACAAACCATCTCGAGTCAACTTTCGTCGTTCGGGATCGACACGCGGGTGCAGACCTCCGACGCGACCTCTTTCCAGAGCAACATTCTGGAACGTGGTGATTTCGAGCTCGCTGTCACCACCTGGGGTGCGGGGTACCCTCACCCCTATGCCTGGTACAATGATGCAATCAACCAAACCGGCCGAAAGAGTAAGCGAATGCCAAAGACGGTTGAGCTCCCGCCGATCGGTGACTTCGAGGCCGAACCCGGCGATATCTCGATCAACCTCGACCAGGAGGTCGAGGCGCTTTCCCAAATCAGCGACGACGAGATGAACGACGCCGTCGCCCGCATGGCGTGGGTCTACAACTGGGGTATCCCACAGATCCAGATCTTCGAGGCCGAAAACATGACCTGGTTCAGCAACGACCACTGGGAATACCCAGCCCTCGACAGCGATATCATGCAGCGCCGGTTCTACACCCCGTTCCACAACATCCTGAAGACGGGGAAGTTCAAGGCAAAAACGGAGTAACATCTTCGCGCGAGTGGTCCGAGAGCACTATCGGAGACGACGATCAATTCGGCACGTCCGATTCGATCGTTCCGGCCGAACAGTAGACTTTGGAGTGTGGTCGGATACGATACTCCCACCGTATTGTCTGTCCCTCTCCGTTTTCGTCTGTGTATCCGCTCTCGTTTAGCCACAGCAATTCGGTCAGCGAGCAAAATTTTTTATAACAAAATGTTTATGTTGTGGGGTTCGAAATCGAACAGTGGAATGAGATGGCTTATCAAGCGAATAGGGCAGATGCTTATCACTATTTGGGCAGTGATCACGCTGTCGTTTGTCCTCATTCGCTTTCTCCCAGGTGGGCCGATAGATTACTTGCAGGTGCAACTTCGCCAGCAGGGACTCCCTGAGGAAACGATCGATCAGTACGTCCAGAACTACATCAGTGTTCTTCCAACGGACCCCTTGCACGTCCAGTATATCGATTACATGAGCAGCGTTCTGACGCTCGATTTCGGGGTCTCGTTCTGGAACAGCGAACCAGTGTTCCAGATTCTGGCCGCAGCACTCCCGTGGACGATCTTCCTGATGTCGATCGCCACGCTCGTCAACACCGTGGTTGGCATTATTATCGGCGGGATTATGGCCTACATGGAAGGTGGCAAGTTCGACACCGGGACGACGATCACGTCAATCATTTTGACTTCGGTCCCCTATTACGTGAGTGCGATCGTCCTCATTTACATCATGGGCTACCAGTGGGGATGGTTTCCGACCGGTGGGCAGGTTGAACAGGCACTGCAGCCGGGGTTCAACTGGCCATACATCCAAAGCATCCTGTATCACGCAGCACTTCCACTGATCTCGTTGACGATCGGTGGCTGGGCCGGCGGTGCGCTCACGATGCGTGGAAACGCGATCAGTGTTCTCGGCGAGGACTATGTCCGCGTGGCTCGGCTACGTGGGCTCGCGCGCCGTCGGATCGCGCTCAGATACGTCGCGCGAAACGCGATGCTCCCGATGTACACGGGAATCCTGATCTCAATCGCCGCCCTGCTCGGTGGGTCGGTGATCTTAGAACAGATCTTCGCTTATCCCGGCGTTGGCTACTACCTCTTCCAGGCGGTTGAGTCACGTGACTACCCGCTGATGATGGGTGGGCTGATCATGACGACCGTCGCGACGATCTTTGGCGTGTTTATCGCCGACCTGACTTACAGTAGGATCGATCCACGAGCTTCCGGAGAGGGTGACCGTGAAACCTACTAAGCTGCCATCCACGAGCACGAACACATCTCGACAACCAACTAGAGGACGATAATAATGTCAAACGTCGACAGTTCCGAAGACACGGCCGACGATCTCCCGTTCAAGCGCACGGCGGAGTCGCAGATGGGAACGCAGGACCGCCTTCGATACAACCTCGATAGCTACCTCCTCGCACCGTTTCGAGTGATCTGGACTGACATGCGCGCCCGCGTCGGATTCATCATCACGACGATCTTCATTCTTCTGGGAACGGTGGGGGTCTGGGTGATTCCCCAGTCTGCGGTCAGCGGTGCGCCACGCTACGTCCAGCCGTTCAACCACCAGATGACCCATTCTGTACTGGGAATCGCGCCGATCAAAATCGGTATCGGTGGCTTCTCGTGGACGTATACCGGTATCTGGAAGTATCCGTTCGGTACCGACGCGCTCGGCCAGGACGTGTTCACGCAGGTCATCCATTCGACCCCGGTCATGCTCAAGATGATCCTCGCCGGAGCCGTCTTCTCGGTATTTCTGGGGACGTTCTTGGGGACGCTCTCGGGATTCAAAGGCGGGCTGATCGATCGGGTGATCATGACTCTCTCAGACATCATCATGACGATCCCGGGTCTGCCGTTAGTGATCATCATCGCTGCGGCTGTCGAGCCGTCGAACCCCTACATCATCGGGCTTATCCTCGGGATCAACAACTGGCCCGGTCTCGCACGGGCGGTCCGGTCCGAGGTCCTCAGCATCCGCGAACGCGAGTTCGTCGAAGCCTCTCGAACGATGGGCATCTCGACGCCGACGATCATGAAAGACGACATTATCCCCGACATCATGTCCTACGTCGCGGTGAACTTCGTCATGGGCGCTCGCGGGATAATCTTCGAGTCCGTCGGCCTGTACTTCCTCGGAATCTTGCCCTTTACGACGCTCAACTGGGGCGTAATGATGAACCTTGCGTACACGACCTCTGGGGCACTGTACACCTGGCAGTCGGCTCACTGGCTGTTCATTCCGATGATCACCATCACAGTGTTCTCGCTTGGGCTGATGCTGTTTGCCCAAGGGCTGGACCGGCTTTTCAACCCGCGGGTCCGTGCCCGTCACGTCAACCGCATTTCGGTGGAGGATAGTGGCAAAGGCAGCCAACCGAGCCCCACGGAGACCGTGCAGTCACAGGGGCGGTTCTAGGAGCGTACGATGACGACTAACAAACAACAGATCACACACGAGGCGGTGACGGTACCAGACGATCAGGCGATCCTCGAGGTCCGCAACGCGAGCGTGACCTTCGACATGGAACGCGGCGAGTCGAAAGTTATGGACGACGTGAGCGTCGACATCAAACGCGACGAGATTCTCGGCGTCGTTGGGGAGTCTGGCTCCGGAAAGAGTATGTTCGCCTCGGCGTTGCTCGACGCCGTCGTCGAACCCGGTATCCTCACCGGCGAGATCACGTATTATCCGAGTATCGGCGATCCAGTCAACCTGCTCGAACTGAGTGAGCGGGAGACGAAGGCGATTCGGTGGGAGGAGATCTCGATGGTGTTCCAGGGCGCGATGAGTTCGTTCAACCCGACGATGACCATCGGCGGTCACTTCGAGGAGACGCTACGGGCTCACCAGGCCGATGTCGAAGCAGGACTCGAACGAGCCCACGAACTGCTCTCCGATCTGTACCTCGAACCCAAGCGCGTTCTAGGCGCGTACCCCCACGAACTGTCCGGCGGCATGAGCCAGCGCGCATTGATCGCACTGAGCCTTGTGCTCGAACCCGAAGTGCTCGTGATGGACGAACCGACGGCGGCGTTGGACCTGCTGATGCAGCAGTCGATCCTCGCGCTGCTGCGTGACATTCAGCAGAAGTACAACCTAACGGTTGTATTCATCACCCATGACTTGCCGCTTGTCGCCGGTCTCGCGGACCGCCTAGCCGTGATGTACGCGTTCAAGTTCGCCGAGATCGGACCGGCCGATGACATCGTGCGTGACGCGGCTCACCCGTACACTCGGGCGCTCCTCAAATCAGTCCCGAACACCGAGGCCGACGTCGACGAGATGAAGCCGATCGAAGGAGCGAGCCCCGACCCGGTGAACGTCCCGTTGGGGTGTGCCTACCATCCACGCTGTCCGCTGTCGACCGAAAAGTGCGTCCAGCAGGACCCGGACTACTACGAAGCCGGGGAGAACCACTATGCGAAGTGTCACCACTGGGAGGACGCTGCTGATGCAATCAAATACAGCATTGGCAGCGCGACCAGTTCGGGTGATCTGCCATGACGGACCCGGTCCTCTCACTGGACAGCGTCGAAGTCCACTTCGAGGAGAGTGGTGGTATCCTCAACAGTCTGTTTGGCGACAGTGAAACGGTCCACGCCGTCGACGACGTCTCACTTACCGTCGAGGAAAATGACGTCGTCGCGCTCATCGGCGAGTCTGGCTGCGGCAAGACCACGCTCGGGAAGACCTCAATCGGGCTTCAGCGCCCGACCGGTGGGAGCGTCAAGTTCCGCGGTCAGGACATCTGGGACGCCAAGGACGGCAACGGAGACATCGACATCCCGTATCAGGAGATCCGCAAGTCGCTCCAGATCGTCCACCAGGACCCCGGTGCATCGCTCAACCCCAATAAGACGGTGATGCACAGCCTCCAGCAGCCATTGAAGCGCTGGCAGGACGACATGTCTCAGGAAGATCGGCGTGCGCGTGTCCTCGGGATGCTCGAGTACGTCGGGATGACGCCAGCCGAAGACTTCGCACACCGGTTCCCTCACCAGCTATCGGGCGGCGAGAAACAGCGGACAGCACTGATCCGTGCGCTGCTGATGAATCCAGACCTCATCCTCGCTGACGAGGCTGTCTCCGCGCTGGACGTCTCGCTGCGCGTCGACATGATGGACCTGATGCTCGATCTTCAGGACGAGTTCAACACCTCGTTCATCTTCATCAGTCACAACCTCTCGAATGCTCGGTACCTGACGAAGAAGGCCGACGGGAAGATTGGTATCATGTACATGGGCGAACTCATCGAGATCGGATCAGCCGACGAGATCCTCCAGAACGCCCAGCACCCCTACACGAAGGTGCTCCAGTGGGCGACAGCGGAACTCGATCCCGACGCCCACAAGGCTCGCGATCCGCCCGTGCGGACAATTGACATCCCCGACCCAAAGAACCCGCCGTCGGGCTGTCGCTTCCACACGCGTTGTCCGTACGCCCGTGAGGAGTGCAGATCGTCGAAGCCCGCACTGCTTTCCCACGACGGCACGCCCGAGGACCACATTGCTGCCTGCTTCAGGGGGTACGACGAGGACGAGCATCCCTACTGGGACAGTCCGAAACTCGACGAGAACTCGTTCGCTGACAGCGACGGTTCGGAAGGCGAAGCAACTGGGGACTGACCACTCCTCCGTCTGGTTTCAGCCTGTGTCGACATTCGAATTCTGATCGATCGCGTTCAGGACGTCTCTTGGTCGTCTGCCGCCTCGTATTTCTTCTTGTTGAGCGGATCGGGGTACTTCCGGTAGCCGTCCCAGTCGATGTAGATCAGCGTCCCCGTCAAAAGCAGCGTCACGGTGATGACGCCGACCGAGAGTATGGCTACGACGAACGAGCCGCTTCCCCGCTCAATACCGAGAAACGAGACGCCCAGTAAGACAAGGAACACCACGTTCAGCCCGAAGACGACGCGAAGGAATTTTTCCATGCGTTCGCTTCGGACTGGGACGGTAAAGAATCTGCTGGACAGTACGATTCGAATAGTCGGGTTTTTGTGGACCCTCAGTGAGCTGTTTCCATGGAGTTCGGAGCCAGCTACTTCGGTGTGAGAGACGTCAGGCACGTTCGCGACGACCTTGACCGGTTCGACGACGAGGGGCTGAACGCCATCGTGCACACGTTCAGTGAGCGCGACGAGACATTCTACGAGGATACGATGGCGGAGATCGTCGCCGAGAGTTCGGACCGGGGCTTCCGGACGTACGTCAATCCCTGGGCGGTCGGGAAGGTCTTCGGTGGCGAAGCGTTCTCAGAGTTCCTCGCTAAGCATCCCGACGCGCGCCAGCAGACTGTCACCGGCGAGCGCCAGCACGGGGCCTGCCTGAACGACCCCGCCTTCCGCTCGCGACTGCGCGAGTGGACCGAATCCGCCGTCGACCTCGGCCCGGACGTGCTATTCTGGGACGAGCCCCACTGGATCATCCCCGAGTGGTTCGGCGACAGTCACCCCGAGGACGACTGGGTGTGCCGGTGTGAGCACTGTCAGAAACGGTACGAGGAGGAACACGGCGAATTGATGCCGGTCTGCGAGAACGAGACGGTCCAGCAGTTTCGCGAGGACTGCCTCATCGAGTTTCTCGCCGAGATGATGGCCATCGGCGCGGCGGCCGGCGTTGACAACGCCGTCTGTCTCGTCCCTCATTCAGACGCTGACCATGGCATCACCGACTGGGATCGACTCGCGAATATGGACGACATCGATATGCTCTCGACGGATCCGTACTGGGGCATCTCGGGCGACGAGGATGTGGAAGAATTCGTTGCTGACACGACCGACCACGTCGTCTCGCTGGCCGACGAGTACGGTCTCGAGAGTCAGATCTGGATTCAGGGCTTCGGCCTCGACGACGAACCAGAGGCCTACGATAACGTACGCACGGCCACGCGAGTGGCCATCGAGGGCGCGGCCGACAGCGTCTTGATGTGGGGCTGGGACGGCTGCCGGGTCATCTCCGAGATCGCTTCGGAAAACCCCGACGCGGTTTGGCAGGCATACCTCGACACAATCGAAGAACACCGTCCCTGAGTAAGCCGTTCACAACGACTGTTCTCTCTCATCGAGCGCGTCGGACAGTTTCGTGGCCATTCGGTCGAGTTCGGTGTCGACAATCTCTGCCCCCCGCTCGGCGCTCGCGTATTCTCGCGGGTCCTCACCGTCGACGCCAACCGGCCACTCGTCGTCGGGGAGCCGATCCATCGCGACGGCTTCGGCGTGTAGTACCATCAGCAGCGACGTTTCGTTGGCGGCGGCGTGATCGACCTGCAGTCCGGGTCCGTCGCCGGACCGCCGGCAGGTCAGCAACTCAACGTCGAACGACTCGGTCAGACTCTGTCGGTGGTCCTCGACGAACGTCGTTGAGGGCCCGTGCCCGTGTGCGACGACGATCTCGAAGCCCACTCGGTCGAGTTGCGACAGTGTGGCGTTGAGTATGTCTCCGAACAAGTCGTTATCGACCCAGTAGGCGCTGCCGGGCAATCGCTGTGGCTTCTCGCCCCGGAACGCAAACACATCCATGCCGTAGAAGTCCTCGCCGTCGACGCTCTCAGCCTTGTCAGGGCCGAGAATGAACATTGGCAACACGACGCCGCCTACACACCTGCGAGTCGGTCGAAGAAGCCCCCGGAGATGAGCCCGTCCGTGCCGTACGGGAGGTGATTGCCGTGCCATTCAAGCGTTCCCAGCGGGAGGTAGGCGATCGGGGCGGATTCGAGTCGCTCTTCGAACTCGGTGGAATGTAAGTCGACGTATCTGACGGTCCCGGTCTTTGTGTGTCCACTGGTGAGCCGGTGACTAAAATGTACGAGCGTGCTGCTTCGCAGAGGGACAATCTATATCGCCTTCGACAGGATGGACACGAACGTATGCCAGGAATCGAAGAGATCCATGTGGTTCACCACAGCCACACGGACATCGGATACACGCACGAACAGCCTGTCGTCTGGGACCTCCACCGGCGATTCATCGACCGAGCGATCGATCTCGCCGAGCAGGACCGCGACAGCAACGACCCGTCGGCCTTCCGTTGGACCGTCGAGACGACCGGGCCGCTGTTGCGCTGGCTCGAAACCGCTAGCGACGAGCGCGTCGAGACGTTCGTTGACCTCGAATCCGAGGACCGAATCGAGGTGACGGGAATGCTGAGCAACACGACGCCGCTGTACGACCAGCGCGAGTACATTGAGTCGTTGGAGCCGGTACGTCACCTGCGCGAGACGTACGGCTTCGACATCGCGGCCGCGATGAACGGCGACGTGAACGGGCAGAACTGGCCACTGGCCGATCGGCTGCTCGACGCCGGCATCGAGGGTTTCTCGATGGCTGCCAACCGTCACTGGGGGCGGACGACTATCGAGCGCCCGCTGGCCTTCCGCTGGGAGGCACCCAGCGGTCGAGAACTGCTGGCCTACAACGGTTTCCAGTACGGTGGAGGCTACAACTTCGGTATCGGGCGCGACGCCGAGGCACTGCGTGAGCGATGGTGGCCTCGCATCGAGCGCCATCTCGACCGGATCGACTACCCGCTCCCAGTGGTCATGATCCAGACGACCCATCCATTCTTCGACAACAACCCGCCGATGCGTAACCTTCCCGAGTTCGTTTCCTCGTGGAACGAGCAGGACGCCGTCAACGAGGGCAAGTTGCCCCGTATCCGTGTCACGACGCCCGCGACGTGGTGGGATTTGGTCAACGACCATCGCGAAGACCTGCCAGCCCACCGTGGTGATTGGACGGACTTCTGGAGCTTCGGCGGCGTCACGAGCGCCCACGAGACCGCAGAGAACCGCGAGAGCCGACGCCGGCTCAGGACTGCGGAGGCGTTCGACGGTGCGCTGGCCGCTGCCGGCTCGCCGCTGGCTGACGCGCGCCCGGACCGCCGGAGCGATCCCGGCCAGCGCGGTCGTGCGTGGTGGAACCTGCTATACTACGACGAGCACACGTGGGGCGCAGATATCTCCGTCGACGCCCCCGAAGCGCCCGACACGCGCGCTCAGTGGAACCACAAGGCCAACATGGCTCACGAGGCCCGCTCGCTCAGCCTGATGGAGCAGCGCGACGCAGTGGCGGAACTAGCTCGTCGAGTCACGGTCGAGGAGGGCGAGCGATGAGCGACGACGACACCCCCGGCGACAGTGAGTCCAGCGACGACCGTGCCGAGCAGTTCATGCTCGTCAATCCGCTGCCGTGGGACCGTCAGATCTCGGGCTCGGTTTCGAAGTACGCTGTCGCCCAGCGAGGCGAGATGGGTGACGAGACATCAGCACGACACTGGCACGACCGGACGATCAACGACAGCAAGTACCGACTGCCGCCAACCGAGGTGCCGGGCTTCGGATTCCGAATCTGTTACCGTGACCGGCTGGTCGAGTGTGAGGACTCGTTCGACGAGCGGCCAATCGTCGAGACCGACCGCTACCAGGTTCGGTTCGATCGTGAGCGGGGCGGCATCGCCAGCCTCTATGACCGAAAGCGAGATCGCGAACTGGTCGATCAACACGCCGATTACCCACTGGCGGGCTTCGTCTACGAGCGACTGGCCGAGCAAGACCTAGACAGCCCCCGCGAGCGGTTCTTCCGTGCCCCGCCGGCCGACAACCACAACATCAACGGGCTCTGGAACGCCGCGCCAGAACTCGTCGAGGAACTTCGCGAGGAACTGATCGACGAACCTGAACCGGAATGGGGTTATCAGTCGGGCTGGTTCGCCGAGCGCTGCGCCCCTGAGCGCGTAACGTGCCACCGCGTCTACGACACACCAGTCGGCACCGTGGTCCGACAGCACCTCGCGGTCGACGCACTCGACAGCATGGTCGAGCTGATGGTCCGGTTCCCCGACGAGAGCGACGAGATCGTCGTCGAGGTGGAATGGAAGCAAGGCCAGACCACGTACCCCGAATCGACGTACCTCGCCTTCCCCTTCGCCGTCGAGGACGCCACTGCCCGGATCGACGTGGGTGAGCAGGCGATCCAGCCGGGCCGAGACCAGCTGTCGGGGACGAACCACGACAGCTACAACGTCCAGCGGTGGGTCGACTTCGCGAACGACGACCACGGCGTCACGGTTGCCTGTCCGCTCACTCCGATGGTCCAGCTGGGTGACTTCCATTTCGGTGACGCCCGCGACTCGTTCGAACTCGACCGGGCGATGCTGCTGTCGTGGGTGACGACCAACTACTACAACACGAACTTCCGAGCCAACCAGCCCGGTCGGGTCCGTGCCCGGTACCACGTCTCGCCCCACGACGGGTTCGACGAGGCGCACGCCCACCGCGTCGGTCGAGCGGCCGAACACATCGACCCCATCACCCAGCCGCTGACCGAGCCACGAGCGGACGATCCATTCGAGACGGCCGGACAGACTGGGCAGTTGCTCGATCTACCCGAGCCGCCGATCCTCGTCACGAGCATCCAGCCCGACGGCGACGGGACCCTCTCGCCGTTCCCTGGCGGCGACGATTCGGCGGTTCCCGGCTCGCTGATCGTGCTCCTGTTGAACGCTTCCGACGAACCGCGGACGGCGATCATCGACTCCGGTCTGCTGAATATCGAGTCAGGCGAAGCAGCACAGCGGGCGGGAGCGAGTAATCCGAGCGTTGAGGTGATCAAGGGCGAAGCGCGCGTCATGCTCAACGCGCGCGAACTTGGAGCCGTGCGCCTGCATTTCGAGTGACTCGTCAGAAAACGGACGACACGAGAACCGACTGACGTGTCCTCTCTACTCTCCCGAGGTCACGACCGACGGCAGCTTCTCGTACTGATTGGCAGCGTCGGTCTCAAGCGCGACGACATGCGCCTGGACGCGGCGCGATTCGCCCACTTCGACGGCAAGCCCTTCGATCTCCGTGCGACCGAGTACGGCGTGTCGGCGGTCACAGCCGCCTACAACGATCTGCCGGTGCCCGAAGCGTTGCCCGAGGAGTGTCGCAGTCGGTATCGAGCCGATGACTGATCTTCAGGGCGTCGAAGCAGGACTCCTCAGTCCGCGAGGTCGAGACACTCGTACTGGCGGTCCGGGGCGTCAAGCGCGTCGGTCAGCAGTCCAACCATCTCGCTCTCGCATCGGGATGGTCGACGTGGTCCGTGTTGCTCAGGCAGTACTGAATACAGTCGGGCATACAGTGACCCGGTCGCCGGCGGAAATGTTAGCTCTTGTGTCGCGGTCACATCTCGCGCTGGTAGCGCATGTAGAGGTTCGACGCCAACAGGACAGCGTACGTCACAGCGCCAATGAGGATCCAGACAACTGCGAGGCCTCCTAATAGCCCTGCGATGATGTGGCTCAGTACCGGTCCACCCTCTTTGACGGTGATCTCCACCGTACCAGCGATGAGGCCCCCGACGATGAAACACAGTTCGATGCCGAGGAAGATGGCGAGGGTTTTGTGTTTCTCGATGAGATTGCTGATTTGCTCGATTCCGCTCGCGTCGGATGATTCGATCGATGTCGTGCTCATGGTTTCAGTATTCGTTTGGGGTGTTGACGGCGTTCGACAGACCGTTTCGATGATTTGGAGTTCACGTTCATCCGTTAAAAATCCGCCCCCCGAATTGGACTGTCTCCGCTTACACGCCGTTACTCGCTCGGCGCAAGCAGGCAGGCGAATCCGCCGTTCTCCACTACCGTGACGGTCAGTTCGTCCATGGCGGTCACCGTCCGCTCCTCGCGGACCAGCGCCTCGCCGTCGTCGTCCTCGCGGACCACCGTTGCCTCGTAGGTTCCGTCGGCGAGGAACGAGAGCGGGCAAGTCACCAACCTGGACTCGCCAGCGGTGATTGTCCCTAGATACCACTCATCGTCGTTGCGACGGGCGATCGAGGCTCGGTCGGCCGGTCGACCGCCGACGAAGGCGATCTCGTCCCAGACGGCCGGCACGCGTTCGAGGAACCACTCGGCTGCGGGCGTGTTGGCATAACTCTCGATGCTGTCCGCGAAGTGCTGGAGCCCGGACTCGTAGACGACCGACAGCGCGAGTTCGTGGCCCAGCCCGGTCTGGCGGGTCTCCGCCGACAGCGTCACCGGCGTATAATCCATCGGCCCCAGCACGTTCCGGGTGAACGGAAGCGTGACGTTATGTGATGGCTCGATCGTCTGGGGAATGGGGTGGTAGTTCTCGGCACCGTGGACGCCCTCGTAGGTCAGTAGGTGAGGCCAACGGCGACGCAGTCCCTTCGGGGTGATCGAGCCGTGGACGTTGAGCATGAGGCCGTGGTCGGCAGTCGCCGCCGCGAGTTCATCGTAGAACCGCATCATCTGCTGCGTGTCCGAGTTCATGAAGTCGACCTTGACGCCCCGGACGCCGAAGTCGACCCACTTGCCAAGACGCTGGTCGCGCTTCTCGGGCGTGTCAAGCCATGAGTAGCGCGACCAGACGAACACGCCGACGTCGTGGGCCTCGGCGTACTCGACCAGTTCGGCCATCCACTCACGTCCCCAGCCGTCGTCGACGAGGACGTACTCCCAACCCCGCTCGGTGGCGTAATCGACGAACTCACGCTGGCGCTCTTCGTCGGACGGGCTGAACCCGTCGGACCACCACGACCACGCGACACGGCCGGGATCGACCCATTCTGGAATTACGGACTGGGGGTCGACGCCGCGCCCGTCGGCGTCAACGAAGTCAGCCACGGCGTCCGACCGAACCACGTCGTCAAGGTCACCGACGACGGCGAGTCGCCAGGGCGTCGTCAGCGGCCGTCGGGCGCTGATCTCCTCGGGTGCGGACCCGTTGCGGTACATGGCCGCGTCGGGAAAGGTAACGTCGAAGCCCGTCTCGCCGGCCTCGGTCGAAAGCGTCGTCGCGCAGTAACGTCCGTCCACGTCGGTCTCGGCGAGAAACAGCCAGTCTTCACCCAAATCGAACAACACTGGGTAGCCCAGATCACCCTCAGTCTCGGCCGCTGTCGTCTCGCGGAAGACACCCTCGTGTTTGGCTTCGGCGGGCATCGCCCACGCCGCTGCGTCGTCGGGGAGTTCGAACCGGCTCACCTCGTCCGTCACAACGACCGACCCGTCGCCCGGAAGTCGGTAGCGGTAGCCGACAGCGTCGTCGCTTACGCGCACGTCGATTTCGATCCGGTCACCAGCGGCGGTCGACAGCGTCGCGGTCGACTCGTTCATCTCGATAGCGTGTTCGCGCCGCTTGCCTACCGGGGTCTCGTAGCGTCGCTCGAACGACCGCCGTTCGAGCGTCTCGTACGTCAGGTCGGTGTATTCGCGGTCGAGCGTCTCGATACCGAGAGGCGACTGATCGAGGACGGTTCGACCGTCTCGGCTGATCGAGAGTGTCGGTCGAGCGTCTGTCGGTACGTCGAGCGTCGCGACGAGTCCTGTTGATGGTGCGTGCGTTTGCATGATTGCGTTCTGCGGCCGCCGATACAGTCGAGTCGCGGGACACTCCCAAGGTGTATCGGCAGTCAGTTACCCGCATTTCCCGACTGTGATAATTCAATCTACCGGTCCGCGAGAAGCGCCAGCACCGCGCTACGGTGCGGTTCCGACGTCGTCGCATCGTCCTGGCCACGAGCCGAAGTATATACATAATTGGTTGTGAAATTCAGTCTTGTATGATAAATATATCCACACTTCGAGTCGGTATTGTCGGTCTGGGTGGCATGGGGCATCACCACACAGAGCTGGCCCAGAACCACGGCCACAAGGTCGTCGCCGGCGTCGACGTCTCGCCCGACGCCTGTGAGCACTTCGAGAACAAATGGGTAGATGTCGAGACCTACGAGAGTCACGAGGCGATGTACGACGACGCGCAACCGGACGCAGTCGTCGTGACGACGCCGAACAAGTTCCACGCGCCCGCCGCGATCGACGCGTTCGAGCGTGACATCAGCGTCCTGACCGAGAAACCGCTGGCCAACACCCTGGAGAACGCCGAGGCCATCGCCCGGGCCCACGAGGCCTCCGACGGCGTCGGGATGGTCGGATTCCACAACCGTTTCGCTTCGCTGTCGAGCGTGGCCCATGACTACGTCACAGACGGCGACTTCGGCGAGGTCAACCACGTCGAGACGGCCTACGTCCGTCGCCGCGGCGTCCCCGGACGGGGCACGTGGTTCGTCTCCAAGGAACTGTCTGGCGGCGGGTCACTGGTCGACATCGGCGTCCACATCCTCGATCTGACACTGCATCTGATGGACTTCCCGGAGATCGAACACGTCTCAGGCACCACCCGTCAGGAGTTCGGTGGCGAGGACGACTACACTTACCTCCATATGTGGGGTGACGACGCCGAAGGCGAACTCGACTTCGACGTTGAGGACTCGGCGACTGCGCTCATCCACACCGTCGACGGGCGCACGATCAATCTGGAGGTTGCGTGGGCCTCGAACAGTCCCGGTCGCAAGTCGATCAAGCTCCGGGGCACCGACGGCGGCGCGACGCTGGACCTGCAAGACGGCGACCTGACGCTGCACGGCACTAGCGACCGCGGCCGCGCTCACCACACCGACACCGACATCGAGACCACGGGCATCGACGAGAAGGAGGCGGAGACTGAGATGTTCTACGATGCGGTGGCCACCGGCGAGGAACCCGAGCTGAACACCGTCGAGCAGGCGCTGACCGTCCAGCGCGTTCTCGACTCCATCTACCGCTCCAGTGAGCGTGGCGGCGAGACGGTCCAGGTCGACACCATCTACCGCTCCAATGAGCGTGGCGGCGAGACGGTCCAGATCAACGACTGAGGCTGCTTTGGCGAATTCCTCCTTCGATGACTCTCACTGCTGGTCTTGCCCTCCTATAATTTCAGGAATGCGAATGCTTAATTGGGAAGGGTGAGTGAATCACAGACACATGTCGCGAGCCATCAGCAAGAGCGACCACTACAAAGTCGGAATTATCGGCACAGGGTTCCTTGGCCGTGCACTCGGCCGCGAGTTCAAGCGCCATGAGCGCGGGGCCGTCGTCGCGGCGACGGACATCAACGACGAGGAACTCCAAAAGGCGGCCGACGAGTTCGACTTCGACGACGGTAGCCAATACAACGATTACGAGGCGATGCTTGACGGTGAGGAACTGGACGCCATCGTCATCACGACGCCTCACGCCCTCCACGCCGAGCAGATCAACGCCGGTCTCGACCACGACCTCCACGTTCTCTGTGAGAAGCCCCTCTGTACCGACCTCGACGACGCGAAACAGCTCGTACAGCGCGTCGAAGACAGTGACAAGACGGTGATGCTCGGCTTCCAGCGCCACCTCGACACCGCGTTCCTCAAGACCCGCGAGTACTGGCACGATGAGGGCCACGAGCCCAAGTTTATCACCGCTGAGGTCACCCAGGACTGGATCAACGCGGTCGGTGACTCGTGGAAGGCCAACCCGGCCCTCTCTGGCGGCGGTCAGCTCTACGACACCGGAAGCCACCTCGTCGACTCCGTCCTCTGGACGACGGGGCTGGTGCCCCAGAGCGTCACCGCCGAAATGGTGTTCGAGGACGACGAGCAGCGTCTCGACACGCAGGCGATGCTGACGGTCCGCTTCGAGAACGACGCCGTCGCGACCATCGCCGTCTCCGGTGACGCCCCTCGCGTCAACGAGGGTATCCATATGTGGGGCGACGACGGGTCGACCCAGATAGACGGTACGGAATGGAACCCGCGGCGCTACTCCGAAATCAACAGCGATGGCGACATGATCGAGCCAAACGTCAACTGGGGCCCGGAGAAGCCCAAGGCCGAGGCGTTCATCGAGGCAATCGAAGGCGAAGAGGAACCGCCCGCGACGGTCCTGGATGGCTTCAAGACGGTTGCCGTGACCGAGGCGGCCTACGAGGCGGCCCAGACCGGTGAGCGCGTCAACGTCGACCTCTCGCTGGACTGAAGACTACGAGACTCCCGAAGAACCCCTCTTCTCGCGTATCAGAAGGTTTTTCGTCGCGCCCCCGACTGTTATTGACACACATGAGCCGGTATCGAATGCCGACAGTCGAGGACATCGAAGACGTGGCAGACCGGATCGGGATGAGCCTCTCCGAAGGGGAGGCAGAACGAGGTGCGAGCTACGCTGACAACGGAATGCCCGAGCGACTGGAGGGCGTTCCAGTCGAGTCGCTTCGCGCCGGCGACGGCGACGGCGACCAGTACCACGTCGCACCGTTCCGTCCAAGCGACGACGAAAACCCGAACAACGCGTGGATCACGCGCTTCGAACTGGACCGACCCGACGCCGACGGGCAGCTTGCGGGCCTGCCCACGGCAATCAAGGACAACCTCGCCGTCCGCGGCTCGGAGATGACCTGCGCCTCTCGTGGGTTCGAGAATGTCGTCCCCGGCGCCCACGCCACCGTCGTTGAGCGACTGCTCGCGGCCGGGGCTAGCCTCCGAGGCAAGACGAACATGGACGAACTCGGGATGGGCCCCTCCTCCGAGAGCAGCGCTTTCGATCCGGTCACGAACCCCCACAGCGACGAGCATGTCGCTGGTGGATCCTCCAGTGGGAGCGCCGCGGCGGTCGGCGAGGGCGAGGTGGATTTAGCGTTGGGATCTGACACTGGCGGCTCGATCCGCATCCCGTCGAGTTACTGCGGTGTTGTCGGTCTGAAGCCGACACACGGGCGCGTTCCCAAGCGCGGCTTCGTCACGCAGGCTGCGTCGCTCGACGATGTGGGACCGATTGCGACGGACGTCACGACCGCCGCGAAGGGGATGGAGGTCATCAGCGACCCGCTCCCGAACGGCGAGCGCGAATCCTTCGACGACCTTGGCACCGACCTCGCGGATCTCAAGATCGGCGTGATCGACCGCTACATGGAGGAATTCGCCGAGGACGACGTGTTCGACCGCGTCGCCAATGCGCTTGACGACATCGAAGCTGCGGGTGCGACGGTAGATAGCGTCTCGATTCCCGAACTCGAGTACGTCGGTCCGGCCTGGTGGGGGATCGGCCCGGTCGAGTTCGCTGCCGCATTTGCGACCAATGATATCGGCCTGTGGGACCACCACGCTGAGATCCCCAGCCTCGCAGACGGGATGGCTCGCGTCGGGGGTGCGACGAGCGCGGACATCGGCACCATTCCAAAGGAGGTCATCCTCATGGGTGCCCACATGCTCTTCGAGCACGACGGCTATCACTACGTCCGCGCTCAGAACCTCCGCGAGGTGATCAAGGACGCGCTCGACGAGACGCTCGAAACCTATGACGTACTGGCCGCACCGTCGACGCCGACGACGGCGATGGAACTGGGCGCGTTCGGCAGCGAGGAGATGCCCTCGCCTAACGGATCGCTGTGTGCCGGCAACGTCGCCGGGCACCCCAGCTTGACCCTCCCCTGTGGGACGAGCGACGGCCTGCCAGTCGGGCTACAGTTCCTCGGCAGCTGGTACGATGACCGGACGTTGCTAGACGTAGCCGCCGAGTACGAGACGCTTCGCGACGAGTAACGCCAACCTCTGTTCTCGTTCACCTGCGGAGTCAATAGATTGTCTCGCAGATCATCGGTCCGAGGTTTGACGAGTTGGTCTCGTACTCAATGATGACCAGGCGATCGAAGCCGGCTGTGGCAAACAGTTTGTCAGTTCCTCGAATTCGAAAATTCCCACTTCTGGCAACCCTACTGGCCGTCAACGGGGCACCTATCCGCGGGATAGATCGTGTGGACAAGGTCGCCAGTAGTATCGCGGTCGACAGCGAGTGCGACTGGATGGCCATCGCGGCGTCGGAGCTATTGAGTGTCGATACGTTGGTCGTTCTCGCCGATTGTTTCCCACTGGGTACCGTCACTATCGACGGGCGTGATCCGGCGACGGAGTAGGGTCCGAAGGTTCACGGTCTAGTGTATCGATATCTCGGTCATGGCCACGCGAGTCCACGAGATCGAATCATATCTCGAATCGTTGGAGACACTGTATACGCCGCCAGAGCGACTCGACGGGATTTTAGCCGGGTCCCGAGACGACACCGTCGAGCGCGCCGCAGTCGCGTGGATGCCTTACAAGCGGACGATCGAACGGGCACGCGCGGCCGGTTGCAGCCTGCTAGTCACGCACGAACCGCTGGAGTACAATACAGGCCCGACGGCCGATCCGGCGGACGAACGTCCTGTCGTCGCCGAGCAGATGGCCTCGAAGAGCGAACTCGTCGCAGATGCCGGGCTAACTGTTCTCCGGTGTCACGATGTGTGGGACCTCCTCCCCGGCGACGGCGTCACGGATCAGTGGGGCCAGCGCCTCGGCTTCACGGACGACGAAACGGTCGTCAGAGAAGATTATATCAGAGTCTACGACATTTCGGAACGAGTAGCAAGGGACGTGGCGCAAGAGATCGCCGATAACGTCACTGACCTTGGTCAGTCCGCAGTAGAGCTAGTCGGTCCAGACGACACCGCGGTCTCGCGCGTGGCGATCGGAACCGGCGCGATCACACCTGTTCCGCGCCTATTAGAACACGACCCTGACCTTCTGGTCTGTACTGACGACGGCTTCACTCACTGGCGCGACGGGGCGATGACGATCGACGCCGGCGTTCCAGCCGTCGTTGTGAACCACGCCACTGCGGAGGTCGCCAGTATGGCCACCCTGGTGATCCACCTCGATAATGCCTTTCCCGATCTCTCGGTTACGCATTTCGAGCAGGAGTGCATGTTCGACCTCGTCGCAGGCAACAGCGACAGTGCCTAGGCAGAGTCCCAGATCGAGTCCATCGACCAGCAGTTGAGGTGTTTGAGGGTCCCCTCCCCACCAATGGCGTAGGCGCCAAGACCAGTCGCATCGCCCCAGGTGGGGTAGATACGACTCGTTAGGCAGCGCCGCTCGTCGACGAATACCTCGATCACTGAGCGGTCGAGAAACACCCGCAGCGAGACAGTCTCGTCGTTTTGGTCGGCGGGTACCGTTAGCGTGGTCTTTCGCACGTCCTCGCGGAGGCTCGACTCAGACCGGACGATGGCCACGACCTCGTTGTCGGGTCGGTAGCCGATCCGGGTCTGTTCGGTGCCGTCGGGCGTGCGTCGCAGGACGAGACCGATCTCGTCTGCGTCATCGGCGTCAAGTTCGGCGTCAAGTTCGAGCGCATCGCCGGCCGAAAATGGACCGACAGCGAGGTCGTCGCTGGTCCAGCGGCACTCGGTACGTCGATCACAATCTTTGTTGATCGGTGCGACTACTCGGTCGTAGACGCCGTGATGTACGCCTCTGAGCTGTTCGAGTTCCGGAAGCGGTTTGATACGAAGGTCGTCGCTGTCGAGCGAGAGGACCCGCGGGACCGAAACCATCCCACCCCAGCCAGCGTCCCAGTTCCCGCGTGGATGCTGCTGTTCCGTGATCCAGCCTAACAGGATTCGTCGACCGTACTCATCAATGAACGACTGGGGCGCGTAGAAGTCGCCGTAGTCCAGTCGTGTGCGTCGCTCTGGCGTGAATTTTCGACCGTCGAAATCACCAAGAAACGCGTACACGGTGCTATGCGAGGAGACGTGCAGCAGATGCTTGCCGCCGATGTCGAATAGTTCGGGACATTCCCAGATCCGGCCCGTCTCCTCGCGGTCTCCCACCAAAATTGGGTTCAGGTACTCCCACTCGCGGAGGTCTGAGGAGCGGTACAGCAACGCCGTTCCGCCCTCGCCCTCGATCCCGGTTCCGATGATCTGGTACCAGACCCCTTCGTCCTGCCAAACACAGTGGTCGCGAAACTCCTCGTTCCAGTCATTTGAGACGAGGTCGAGACTCGCGGGTGGGTCAGCAATGACCGGATTGTCAGCGTATTTCGTCCATGTTTCGAGGTTGTCAGAACCGAACGCGAGACAGGGGCGCTGGCGACCAGCAGTCTCGTAGCGATCGCCGTCGGTCGCACCGGTGTATACGAACGTGGGCGTCTTGTCGTCGTTGACGATACAGCCCGTCCACGTGCCATAATCGTCTGGTCCCTCCGGGGCGGGTGAGAGCCCGATGGGCCGATCAGTCCAGTGGACAAGATCGTCACTGACGGCGTGGCCCTTGAAGTTTGGGATGCTATGGATGGTGCCGTGGAACGGCCCGGCCGGATTGTGGTTATAGAACAGGTGATACTGGCCGTTCCAGTAGATCAGCCCGTTGGGGTCATTGAGCCAGTTCGCTGGCGGCGAGAAGTGATATGCCGGTCGGTTCGGATCCCGGTCGACTCGCTCACGAATGTGCTTGAACTGGGCGGCAGTGTTGAGGTGCGACGCCTGGGGAAACTCGTAGGTCGGTGTGCTCGTAGCGACGGCCAGCGCGTTGTCGAGGAGGCGAGACCGTGCGTCCTCATACTGACTCTCCGTCGTGAAGCGGACGTGCTGTCCGATCCCAACGACGACGCCTGGTTCGTCCTGCCAGACGACCAGCGGCATCTCGTGAGGCAGCGGAGTACCGTCGACGAGGTTGCCGGCGAAGACCTCGCCGTCGACGGGAAGCGACTCCTCGTATCGAACGCCGCCAGCCTCGCCCGGACCGTCGGTATAGACCTGCAGCGATTGGATCCCCTCAAACAGCGGGTGGTTCCTGTAAATCGACTTCACGAGAAAGCCGCCAGCTTGCTCGTGGTTCGACTCGACTGCTCGATCCGGCGCAAGTTCGTCGATTCCGAGATCGTCAACGGCCCCGAGCGCGTGCCCGGTCAGGACGAGACCACCACCGGCGCTCCGGAAGTTCGTAATCCGGTCGACGAGCTGGGCGGCTGTGTACGCGTCAGGTGATTGGACTGGCCTGTCCTCGTGCCACCACAGCGCATCGAAGAGTTCAAGATTCACGGCTCCACTGACGGCGTCCTCGAATGTGATCCGTCCAGCGTCCCATTCGGTCTCGGTGTCGAGCCACTCGAACACCGCTCGCTGGTTGGGTGTCTGTTCACCCGCGACGACGAAGCCGATACGCGTGTCTATTGCCGACATAACCATCGCGAAGCACTGTATTACCCGGTAGATTAAGTGTATCGGCTCGGTTGAAAACGCTCCGGTGCACCAGCTGCGCACCATCTTTTCGACAGCAACGAATCCGTCCGGCTCAGAGCACGTTTTCGAACTGGCATTCAAGTCGGTCGGCGATGTGGGCGCGATCAGTCTCTCGGAGGCGCTCAACGTACCTCCGGAGTTTGACGGGCCGGCGAGTAGCGTGGTACGGTCCGCCCTCCGCGATCACGGTCCAGAGCGGATCCCTGAGACCGGTCGATGCGTTCGGGTTACCGCCATTCTCGCCGCGAGCGGACTCGTACATCCGATCGCTATGCCACGCTTCCAGCCATTGGACGCCCTCGGCGACGACTTTAGGGCATTCGTCGGACAAGTCTGTCGTCTGGTGGGAATCTTCACCAAGGTCGTACAGCTCCGTCTCATCGAAGTCGTGGATCCCGTCGTGATAAGTACGAAGCAGAAGCCAGTCGTCCCAGCGGACGCCGCGTTGGCAAGCTAGCGCACCCTGACTGAGCACGAGGAAGTCACGGCCGGCCGCTTCACCGTCGGTGACTGTCGGGGCGAACGACTTCCCATCCCAGCCCTCAGGCGCGTCGACGCCGACGAGGTCAGCGAGCGAGGGCGCGAGGTCCAGAGCGTAGTGAAACGCCTCGTCAACGCCGGTCTCGACGCCAGCCCCGCTGACGACCAGCGGGACGCGACCGGTCGGCCGGTCGGCGGTGTGGTGGTCACCGTAGATGTTGGCCTCGCCCTGATTCTCGCCGTGGTCGGCGCTGACGACGATCAGCGTCTCTTCGCGGACGCCATGGCGTTCGAGCTCGTCTAGGAGCGCGCCGATGTAGTCGTCCATGTAGCGGATCCCGACGTCGTATCCGTCTATCCACTGACGGAAGTCCGCTCGGGACTCAATGCGGGCTGGAGTCCGTTCGAGGCCGGGGTCAGCCCCCCAGTCAAGGCTTTCGTCTGGCGTCTTGCCGACGCCATGGAGGTCACGGGCGCTATGTGGACCGTACCCCTCCCAGTGTTCGTCGATAGTCTCCTCGTCGGGCCACTCGGGAGCAGGGTCGTCTTCGAAGGGGTTGCCATACTCCCGCGGCGTATCGTAGGGCGTGTGGGGGTCCCAGAAGTTGACGTGGAGATACCAGTCGTCCTCGTCGGCGTGGTCGTCGAGCCAGTCTTCAGCGATGTCGTACACCTCGCCGGCACGCTCGAACCCGCGCCCGCCGGTGTCGCGCCAGTCCTCGAAGCCGTCGAGGACGTGCCACGCACCGTGACGAGTGGGGAACGAACTGATGAGTGCAGTGTGGTGGCCGGCGTCTCGCAGGACGGCGGGCAGCGACGAGAAGCGGCCGTCGGTGGAGAACCCACGGTTCGTGCCTCGCGACCGAGGCTCAGAAGCGAGACCGCCGTGGTTGACGACGCCGGTGTGTATACCGAATCGACTGGAAAAGAGCGCCGTCCGTGAGGGCAGGCAAGGTAGGTCCGAGGCGTAGTACTCCTCGAAGCGCAATCCTTCCTCGGCCAATGCGTCGATCGTCGGTGTTGTGTCACGCTCGTAGCCGTAGCACCCGAGGTGGTCGGCTCTTAGCGAGTCACAGTCGATGTAGAGGATCTTCATGGGTATCGGATGTCGTGAAATCGAGAGATAATTACCCCACGTTGTAGGTTGCCATCTTCTCGCGCAGGAACTGCGCGGACTGGTCGAGGTGTTTCTCGCCGACGCTTGCATCGTAGCCGTCTTCGATGGAGATCCAGCCGTCGAAGTCGACCTCGGCCAGTCGCTCGAAGACTGCGTCGTAGTCGATCATCCCCTCGCCGGTGACACCGTGTTTGAGGATATCTGCGTAGCCCTGACTCCCCTCGTCCTCCATGGCGCGCAGGTCCTCTATGGTCCCGCCTTCGAGGTAGCGATCACTGGCGTGCATGGTCACGACGCGGTCCTTGATGGCGTCAAGCAGTTCGATCGGGTCGTCGTCCGCGATGATGGCGTTCGACGGATCGAAGTTGACGCCGAAATTGGGATGTTCGGGGATCCGGTCGAGCAGATCCAGAAAGACTTCCATGTCCTGTGCGAACTCGGGGAAGTCCCAGTAGTCGTCCTTGTAGTGGTTCTCGAGGATGAGTGTCACGCTGTGGTCGGCGGCGAAGGGTAGCAGTTCCTCGATGCACTCGGCAACCCAGTCCAGTCCCATGTCACGGTCGACTTGAGGTCGGCGCTGGCCCGAGAGGACCCGGCAGTACGATCCGCCGAGGCGCGCGGTCGCGCGAATTGCCCGTTTCTCCTCGTTGATCTCGGCCTGCCGGTCTTCGGAGACAGGACGAGTGAAGTCGGGCGAGTAGCACATCATCGGTGCGCTGAGGTCACGCGCTTCGAGTTCCGATCGGATCCGGTCGAGTTCGTCGAGGTCGGGCGTGATGCCCCAGTAAAACTCGACGCCATCGAGGTCGATCCGATCGGCCACGTCAAGCCACTTGTCGATGGCCATCTCGCCGCTCATCAGGTCGTCGAGGTAGCACTTGGGGAAGGCAGCTAGCGGCACCTTACTGCTCCTCACCGGGCTTGAGGACGCATTTGACGTACTCACGGTCATGCATCCCCTCGAAGCACTCGCGCCACTCCGAGAGCGGGGCGACGTTGCCGATGATCGGCTCCACGTCGATTTGACCGGTCGAGAGCATCGTCAGGACGTTCTCCCAGACGGACCAGTTGTGGCTGAAACTTCCCTGAACGGTGACACCCTTCCCGACGATCGGGTCAAGTGTGGCGTTTAGATCCTGTGGTCCCCAGCCGACTTTGGTGATGTGACCGTTGGGACGGACCGCCGCCATCGCCGTCTCGAAGGTCGCCATCACACCCGAAGCGTCGATCACGCAGTCGAAGCCTAGTCCGTCGCCCAACTCGTCGACGTAGTCACCAAGTTCGCCCTCGACGGTATCGGTCGCGCCCATCTCGTAGGCCGTCTCCAGACGCTCGGCGTCCTGCGGGAGGCCATTAACGACGACGTTGCTCGCGCCGGACTCGGCGGCCATCGTCGTCGCCAGCAAACCAATCTGGCCGGGACCGATGATCAGCACGTCGTTTCCGGGTTTCACGTCGCCGTTCTCAACGACAGCGTTGTAGGCGACGCTACAGGGTTCGGTGAGCGCGGCCTGCTCCATCGGCAGCCCTTCCGGGACGTGGTGCAGACACCGCTCTGGGACGGCGACGTAGGACGCCATCGCGCCGTCAACTCCGTAGCCGAAGCCCAGCCGCGTCGGATCGAGGTTGTACTTGCCCTGTCGGCTGAGGGGATTCTTCTCGTCGATGACCGCAGCGGTCTCGCTGACGACGCGGTCGCCGGGCTGGAACTCGTCGTCGTCGGAGTCGATCTCTTCGATGACGCCGCCGAACTCGTGGCCCAGCGTCACCGGGTAGTTGACCTCCCAGGAGTTGCTGCCGTGCCACTGGTGGATGTCGCTACCGCAGACGCCGACCGCCTCGACACGCAGCAGTGCCTGCCCGTCCTTGATCTCGGGGACCTCAACTTCCTGCAGTTCGACGCTTTCGGACTCGTAGTTGACCAGCGCCGTCATCGTCTCGACACCGTCGTTTTGTACTGGTGACTGTTCGACACCTTCACTCATACTTATCACCCGTTCACCATCGTGGTTATAAGTATCGATTTCTCAGAATATGGAACGTACGGTGCCCTCGCTTGCGGATGGCCGACGATGGTCGTCAGTAAGGTCGGCGACCCAATACTTATACTGAATTTATGAGAACGTGACACTATGTCCCGACAACGGCTCCGTCGCGCCCGGCGCAAACTTCTCGGTGGGCGACCACGCGAGGTGGCGCTGGGTTGGGCCGCTGGCGCGGTCTACACCATCGTCACGTTCACGGCTGCCACCGAAGGTCTCGTCCCGATGACCGTCGCCAGTATCGGCGGCATCGTCGCGGGGCTCGCCGCAACGACCCCGGCGCCCTACCGGTGGGGTGACGGCGCCAGCACTGGCGCGCACGCCGCGACACTGGCCGCAGTGACGTTCGCCGTTTACTTCCTCGCTCACCTGCTGCACTTGTTGTACGTCATCACCGGTGACTACTTTCTCGTCGTGGCCCCCTCCTACGCGCTGATCGTTGGAATCGGTGTCGTCATCGGGTTCGTCCTCAGCGGGGGACTGGCGGGGCTCGTCGTGTTCAAGGTCAAAGGATGGATGCTCCGCAATGAAGTCGGTCACATTCGGCGACGAAAACCGAAGTAAACGACCGGAAGCGGCCGATCAGAGCACGTCCTCAACGGCGGCGTCATCGTAGACGATCCGTTCGAGTTTGTCCAGCATCGCGACCGGGTCCTCACGCTGCCATATATTCCGGCCGACGGTCAGGCCATCACCGCCGCCGTCCATGAACGTCTTTACGTCCTGCAGGAACGCTTTTTCAGTCGTCGTATCGCCGCCGCTCATCAGGATTGGCATCTGCCCGGAGACGTGGGCGGCCCACTCCACGTCCTCTTTCCGACCAGGGTACTTGATCTTCGAGAGATCCGCGCCCAGTTCTAGCCCGATCCGGGCGGCGTAGGCGACGACCTTCGGAGCATCGTGGTCGTTGACACCCTGTCCGCGCGGGTAGGACCACAGCACGATCGGCAAGTCTTCGTCGCGTGCGGTTGCCTGGGCCTCGCGGAACTCCTTGAACATCTGGGCCTCCTTGCGCGAGCCGGTGTAGACGGTGTATCCGATGGCGTCCGCACCGATTTCGGCGGCGCGCCTGGCGTCCCAGTTCGGTGGCGCGTACCGGTCGCCTTCGCCTAGCAGCGTTTTTCCGTTGAGCTTGGCGACGAGGTTAACGCTGTCATCGTAGGAGGGGTAGTACGTCTCAGCGACACCCTTCTGAACTGCGAGCCCGGTGACGGCGTCGTGGGTCGCGATCTCGAAGACGTTGGCCGGGTCGGCCCGCTCGGGCACGTCCCGGAACACTTCGGGGCCGCGTTCGAGGCCGTGATCCATTGCAATGATGAGTGATTTTCCGTCACGTGACAGTGGTGAGTCTCCTAGTGGTACCATCAACAGCCGGCGTTTCGGAGGACACTGTCATATCACTTTTGGACCGTGGGAGTTACTTACTCGCTCTTGGTCGATGCGTCGTAGGCATAGACTGCCGGCTGTCGCGTTCGGTCGTCTGGGTCCGCCTCCTGTTTGGTCAGGCAGTGCAGCGCGACAAGCGTCGAGAACCCACCGACAGTCGTGAAGTTTACCAGCGGTCGTTTGAGCTCCGAAGCGAGGCTCACGACGGCCCCGTTGCAGTCGCCCTGGCTGATGGTCTCGTCACTGTCTGCACAGCACGCGAAGGTGCGGCAGTTGCGATCATACCACCTTAGAAGATGCTCGATAGCCTGCCGAGAGTGGTCATAGTACTGCGGAAGCGCTCATCTACTTCCCGACGGGCATGCGATTCGGGATCGACACTCTGGACAGCGCCGCCAACGGAAAATCGCTCTAAGAATTCGTGTCAAACACCAGTAGGGAAGCCTGTGAAACACTCTTTACACAATATTATTATTTGTAATCAAGTGGAAAACAGTTACAAGGCCTTGTGGCATAGTTGCAAATAACAACAATCTATGTCAGCAGAGATGGAGACGCAGAACCATTTGCGTGAGTGTCGCCGCAATCTCCCGAATTCGCTCGATGGCGAGAAGGTAGTGTTCGGCTTCGACGGCGTCGTTGACCGCGTGCGACGAGTCGTCGCGAAGCGTACGGGACCGGAAGAGTACGAGATAATGGGCTTGATGTCCGATTTCAGTACCCGCATCGGAGACTCCGCAGGGATGAAAACATCGCTCAGTATCGAGTGGAAAAACAACGGCATGCGTGCTGGCGGACATACCTCGCATCTCGGACGCGCGATGGAGCAACTGGGCTGCAAACCGACACTTATCGGTACGTTTGGGAACCCGCCGGTCGAAACCTTCACCAGGGAGTATGAGCGTGCGGATCTCCTGTCAGTCGGGCATCACGCGACAACCGATGCCGTCGAATTCAATGACGGCAAGATCCTGCTCAGTGACAGCGGTATCCTCGCATCGCTTGACTGGGATACTATCTGTAACGAAGTCGGACTCAACACGTTGGCGAGCCGTATCGATCGGACCCAGGTGCTCGGTATTGGCTACTGGGCGACCGTCCTCCAAATTCCCACGATCCTCGAGGGGCTCCGAACGGAGCTGTGGCCACGCCTTCGGGATCCGCCGGAGCGGATCATCTTCGACCCTGCCGACATCCGGCGGCTCTCGAAGCCGACACTGGAGAGCGGCCTCGAAGCGATCGAACGCCTCAACGAGACCGTCCCGATCACTGTCAGTTCCAACCGTGTCGAGACGCTCCGGATCGCCGACCTCTTCGACGACGCAGACGAGCTCTCGCTGACCGATGCCGCCCAGACAGCACGTGAGGGACTCAATGTCTCGAAGTTCGTCGTCCACACGGTACACGAGGCAATCTCAATCACGGCGGACGGCATCGATAGAGTCGAAATCCCTCACGTCGAAGAACCTACCCTCACCACGAGCGCTGGCGATCATTTCAATGCGGGGCTCGTACTCGGTCGAATCGCTGGCCTCAACGACGGGGCACAGTTGATCGCCGGCAGTGCCGTCGCGGGCTACTTCGTCCGTAACGCCGCCCCACCGACATTCGAGGAGTTCACGTCGTATCTCGACGAATACGAGGCGATGTTCCCCGAGTCCCAGGCCACCGAATAGTCAGAGACCTCCGGAAGACTTATTCGTTCATTCGCACCCATCACAGCCATGTCAACAGCAGACGATGCTGCAGTTGTACGGTTCGGTATCATCGGCGGTGGCTGGCTCGGGATCGACATTGGCGGGCAAGCCCGTGACTACGACGGCGCAACGGTTGGCGCTATCGCGGACGTATCCAAATCGGCGCTGGCCGATGCCGGTGACAAGCTCAACGTTCCCGAGACGCAGCACTACACCGACTACGAGACGATGCTCGACGAGGCTGACATCGACGTAGCGGTCGTTACGACGCCACATGCGTTTCACTACGAACAGGTCGCGGCCGCACTTGACGCTGACCTTCACATACTCTGTGAGAAGCCGCTGTGTATCGACACCGAACGCGCTCGCGGACTCGTTGAGCGCATCGAGGACAGCGATCGTCAGGTGATGCTGGGTTACCAGCACCACCTCCGCCAATCATTCCAGATCGCCCGCGACCACGTCCAGACAGCAAATGAGATCACCGCGGTCGACGCAGAGATCACCCAACCATACCTCGAGAGCTTCGACGGCACCTGGCGGACCAATCCAGACATTAGCGGCGGCGCGATCACGTACGATACGGGAAACCACCTGATCGACGGCCTCCTGTGGACGACAGGTCTGACGCCCGTCGCCGTCTCTGCCGAGATGGACTTCGTCGACGACGATGACCGCGTCGACGCGGCCGCTTCGATAAGCGTCGAGTTCGAAAACGGCCTTGTCGGATCGATCGGTATCTCAGGGAGGACAGCGCGTTTCAGCGAATCCTTGCGAGTCTGGACCGACGAGGACAGCATCCGGTTCGACGAGGATAGCGTCGAGATCGTCGACGAGGAGGGCAAACACCGACCGAATCTCGAACGCCACGAGGAACAGAATAAGGTTGAGGCGTTCCTCGACGCACTCGAGAGCGACGAAGAACCAGTCGCAACAGCCCGAGACTCCTATCGTACGATCGCCCTGACCGAAGCGGCGTACGAGGCTGCACGGACCGGGGAGCGGGTGCCGGTCGATATCCAGTAGCCTTACTCCCGGTACGGGTACTCCATGTTGAGTTCAATGACATTCGCCGAACTCTGGACGAGATCCGGGAATTCTTTTTCGTACATGTCGCCCGACAGGCGTCGGGTCGGACCACTGATCCCAATCGCACCTAATGGGTCACCGTTCCGGTTCAGGATTGGGGCGGCGACACACCGCAAGCCCTTCATCCACTCTTCGTCGTCGTAGGCATAGCCCTGCTCCGCGATCCTATTCATCTCCGTCTCGAGTTCGTCTCGATCAGTCGTGGTGTTCTCGGTGTACGCGTTGAGCCCGTGGCGAGCGATTATCTCGTCGGTACGCTCGTCGCTGTAATGTGTGAGTATCGCCTTGCCTTGGGCAGTCTGATGGAGGTGAACGCGCTTTCCGACGTGGAGGTTCGTGTTGACGGCCCGGTCGCCGTAGGACTGGTAGACGTACACGCCCCAGCCGTGCTCTTCGATCATCAGGTTCACCAATTCGCCAGTTTCGTTGGCCAGTCGGTCGACCTCGGTGCGGGCCGCGTTGAGTATCTCGATGCGCTCGTTGACGAACATCCCGAAGTCGAGGAACCGGAGCCCGAGGTGGTACTCGTTGTCATCCTCGACGATGAACTCACACTCGATCAATGTCTGCAGGTGGTTGTGGATCGTGCTCTTCGGGAGGTCGAGGTGGTTTGCCAAAACTGTCACACCGGCTCCTTCGAGGTGTTTGATCGCCTCTGCAACCCTGATCGTCGTCTTCGACGCATCGACTGTATTTGTGTTTGAAGACATACTTACGATGGGGTATACACTTATTCCACATAAACATTCATTCACCTCTGATGAACAGCCTCGAGGTTCAGTACGAATCACTCTAGCCAGCAACAGAATCTGACGAATCCTGACCTCATCGCCATTGACGGTCTACCGGTACGATCAGTCTAACAACAACTAAAAACCAGGATGTTGTTCATCCAGGCTGAACAGTATGCCATTCCATACGAACACGGAGGCAATTGTTGTTCTATCTGCGATGATCTCGATAGTGAATTGTTTGACGGGTGCAACGGCGAACTTTCCAATCAACTGATCGTCTCGATATCCGATCTCAATGCCGAAAGTTGTCTGAACAGTTTCTGAATACGTCGGGTCGTAACAAAGAGTCATTACAACATTAGGAATGTAATGGTTAGTCCAGATTTTGCTCAGTAAGTTCCGTCGAGCCGTCGGAGTATTCAGCCAGTCTGAACAGGCTATGGCGAGTACGATTAGGAACGTCGTTCAGACAGTCTGAACACCCCGTATCGCACCACTGACTCAGTCGTCCCTATCGCTCGTTAGGATTGGTGTTTCTGTCCTTGATGGAAACGCTCGCTTCGACGGTCATCACACGATGACTTGTTTCGAACTGTCCTCGGTTACCGTAAAAAACAGTTCGTACTCGCGTATTCAGAACGCCGCCAAAAAGAGTGTTTAGTCGCTTACGATGCGCTGTTTGCGTGCATCTTCGACAAGGCGTTGTGCGTCAACGTGCCGTTCGTTTCGGGCCGCTTCGTAGGCTGCCTCAGTCAACGCAATGACCTGAAGTCCCTGCTCACCGGGGACTTCCACATCTGCACCCGTTTCGACAGATGCCTGAAAGGCCGAGAGCTTGCGCTCCATCAGGATCTTGAAGTCGTCGCCTTCCCCCTTGACAGAGATCTCGGCCGAGTGTGGTTCGCCGTCCTGTTCGTGGACCGTGAGCGAACCAGCGCTGTACTCAATGTGACCTTCTGTTCCCCAGATGAAAAGTCCTTCCTCGAACAGCGTTCCGTCGCCAGAGACACCGATTGATGCGGTGACGGGGCGGCCGTTTTCGGATTCGAGCATCGCGGAGACACTGGAGGTAATGTCGACGTCGTATCCCCAATTGTCGATGACAGCTGTTACCGTTCGGGGCTTGCTGTCGGTCAGCCAGAGGACGGCGTCGAGCAGGTGCGAACCGGAGTCGTAGAGTTGGCCACCACCAGACATCTCGGGATTACCGCGCCACCCTTCGGTCGCCGCCAGCCACGGCTGCGAGAGGTAGGCAGTGATCGAGCGGATGTCGCCGATCCGGCCGGCGTCGATCAGTCGCTTGACCTCGCGGAAGCCGGGGTGGAAGTGACGCTGGTATCCAACCTGCAGGACGAGATCGCGCTGTTCCGCTTCGTCAACGAGTCGCGTTGCGTCCTCGATGCCGACGGTCAGCGGCTTCTCGACGTGGACGTGCAGACCGTACTCGAAACAGGTCAGTACGTGCTCTGTGTGAAGCGCGTGTGGTGTGGTGATCGCCGCTGCGTCGGCGCCGTCACCGTGTTTGGCTAACGCTGTCTCGATCGATTCGTAGGCAGGGGCGCCGAACTCCTCACTGAATCGTTCACGCGGCTCGTCTGCGATGTCTGCGCCGGCGACAACCTCGAACTCCTCCAGGGAGCCGAGACAATCGAGCGTCGCGTACCCGAGACCACCCAGTCCGATTGCAATAATTCGTGTCGGCATCATCTGATTCGGTGGATACCCTTTCTAATAAACCTATATAATCGTGTCAGTTGATTATAACAGAGGGTTCAAGTCACCAGACGGAAAATTAAGCGAGTATGTCCGAAGACAGTGTCAATGCACTCGTTTGGTCAGAAGGCACAGAACCCGAAGACATCTACCCCGACGGCATCCGCACCGCCATCGCCGCCGCCCTCGACAACGCAGGAATCCAGACGAAGACCCGTTCAATCGAGGATGACCAGCAGGGTGTAAGCGAGGCCGACCTCGAGTGGGCGGATGTGATCCTCTGGTGGGGACACCTACAGCACGACGACGTGACTGACGAGACGGTCGACCGGATCGAGGACGCGGTCCGAGAGGACGGTGTCGGCTTCATCTCCCTGCATTCCTCGCATTACGCGCGTCCGTTCAAGCGCCTGGTCGGCGCGTCGGGCGACCTCGGCGAGTATCGCTTCGATGACGACGAATCCGAGTTCATCGAAGTGGCTGCCCCCGACCATCCGATTGCAGATGGTGTCGACGACTTCACGATTCCCGAGGCGGAGATGTTCGGTGACCCCTTCGATGTTCCTGAACCAGAGACAGTCGTGTTTCGCAGCACGTACTCCAATGGACCGGAGAAGATGCGTTCGGGTATCACTTTCCAGTTCGACGAGGGACGAGGCTTCTACCTGCGCCCGGGCCACGAGGAGTTCGAGATCTACTACGACGACGCTATCCAGCGGATTTTGGTCAACGCGACCAAGTGGGCTGCCCAGTAATCCCGTTCTGTTCACGGTCGTTTTTCGCCCCAAGACTGCCCTCGCCATCGTTCACGATGGATAGCAGTTGAAAATCGACCTCTGGTACCGGAAGCGGCGTCGATCTTCTAGTGTTCGTTGTAACTAATTCCCAGCTCAATTGTACGTCGTTGTGCTGTCGATTCCGTTCCGAATCACGATCAACACGATCAGTGGACTGTTCGGTCGTCGTCGATGTCGATGTCCTCGATGGGTTCGTGATTGCCGCGGTAGATTTCTGGGCCGTCTTCGTTCGGTGCGGCCCACTCGACAGCGTTGGCGAGTACTTGCTGGATCTCTTCTTGGTGGTAGACCGGGTACGTCTCGTGGCCTGGGCGGAAGTAGAAGACCCGTCCTTCACCACGGCTGTAGCAACAGCCGGAGCGGAACACCTCTCCACCTTCAAACCAGGAGTTGAAAACGAGCGTCTCCGGAGCAGGGATATCGAAGTGCTCGCCGTACATCTCCGCCTCGGGGACTTCGAAGGACTCGGGGAGTCCGTCAGTGATCGGATGCGACGGATCGGTCACCCACAGTCGCTCGGTCTCCGCTGCCTCGCGCCACTTGAGCCCACAACCCGTGCCCATCAGTTTTCGGAAGATCTTCGACATGTGGGCGGAGTGGAGCACGAGCAGCCCCATCCCATCGAGCACGTGTTCCTGTACCCGCTCAACGACCTCTTCGTTCACCTCGTCGTGGGCGGCGTGACCCCACCACGTCAGCACGTCCGTCGCTTCGAGGACTTCCTCTGAGAGCCCGTGCTGGGGCCCATCGTCGAGCGTAGCCGTCTCGACGTTGTGACCGGCGTCTTCGAGGGCATCGGCGATGACGGCATGGATGCCATCAGGATAGACTTCGGCGACTGCATCATTCTCTCGCTCATGTCGGAACTCGTTCCAGACGGTGACTCGTCGTCCCATACGAGGTCGGTCGCTCACGGGGCTCAAAAATCCACCGTCTCGACCGCTCGACTCGGTTCGAAATCGACAACAGGCGTAAGCGTTAACTGATAGTGCTGACGGTCACGTAGCCGTCGAAGTTCAGGATGACCGCCTGCGCCGTGTCTCCGAAGATAGCTTTGCCCGCAGGCGATCGGCGACGACCGTGGAGGAAGACGTGATCGCAGTTGTGTTCTTCAGCGATCTCGAGGATTCCGTCCGCTCGCTCGCCGTCCTCGATGACCGCACCGAGTGGCTCGAACGAGACACTTCGGCCGGTCAGGGCCTTCTTGGCGATGTTGTCCGCTCGCGTTTCGGCGTACCCTTTGGACGTCTGGTTTTCGTATGAGGTATGTTCCTCGTTAGCGATCGTATTGAGTATACCCTGGTCGTTCTCCCATTCTTCCTCTGTGATCAGCATTAGTGTCAGTAGTTCGGCGTCCGCGCCAGCAGCGTACTGGGCCGCCTCGCCAAGCATTGCTTCGTCACTGTCCTCACCGTTGAGCACTACAAGTGCACGATCCATGCCCGGGGATTTTGTGGGAAGGGCTAAATAACTACGTCTTCAGTTTGCGAATCAAAAGCGATAGCAGGAGCCGCAATGACATGTTAGGCCACGCCTTCGCGGCGCGACCGATCGAGGAGACCTTGCGGAACCACTTGGCGGCGATGGCCTTCTTGAGCAATTCAGCGAGGAACCCGTCGAAGGTGTCGACGGGGACGGAGACGCCCATGTACGTCACGTCGTGGGCGACGGCGTCGTCATCGATCGAGACAACCGTACATGTCGTCGGAGGTCCACGTGTCCAGTTGACGGCCCTCGTTGGCTCGTACGACGTTCACTCCGGCGACCTCGGGAGCCTGCCAGGCGGCCTGTGCGGTCGGCGGCGCGGGGTACTTTTCGAGGCAATGTCACCGACTGGGATCGTGACTTTGTGCTGGACGCTCGGGTCACGGATGCACCGATGGGACTCGTGGAGGACGAGGTGGTAGTCCCGAGATCCACGTAATGTCGGTGCTGCCGTTGGACTGTGCTCGAGGCTCGTGGTCGCACCTGCGCCGGCATACTCAGCGCTGAGGACGACAACGTTGTCCGTCATACAGCCTACCCCTGCGAATGGGAGGTACGAAGCCTTTGATATCGCTTCAGTCATGAGCGACTGCACGACACGTACCGCAAGCCGAACGTTTAATCACAGGGTCGTCGGTATTGATGACATGCCCAAGATCTCTTTTATCGGAGCTGGGAGTATCGTCTTCGCGCGAAACCTGATGGGCGATATCCTCTCGTTCCCTGAATTGCAGGGTTCGACAATCTCGCTGATGGACATCGATCAGGACCGCCTCGACCGGACAGCCGCGGCAGCCGACGCGATGCTCGAACATAACGACGTGAAGGCCACCATCGAGACGACCACCGATCGCATTGAGGCCCTCGACGGCGCCGACTATGTGCTGAATACAATCCACGTTGGCGGTCGCGAGCCTTTTGAGAACGAAATCGAGATCCCACGCTCTTATGGCGTCAATCAGGCCGTCGGGGATACGCTCGGCCCAGGCGGCATCTTCCGATTCCTGCGAACCTACCCGACAATGCTCGACATCGTCCGGGACATGGAGGACCACTGTCCCGGCGCACTCTTGCTGAACTACACGAACCCGATGGCGATGTTGTGCTGGGCGATCGACGAGGCCACCGAAATCGACGTGATCGGGCTTTGTCACAGCGTACAGCACACTGCTGAGGCCATCGCGAAGTACGTCGACGTGCCCGCCGACGAATTGGAGTACTGGGTCGCCGGCATCAACCATATGGCGTGGTTCCTCGAAGCCGAACATGACGGCGAGAGCGTTTATCCCGACCTCTACGAGGTCCTTGACGACGAGGAGACCTACAAATGCGACAACGTTCGTTTCGAGATCATGCGTCACTTCGACGCCTTTGTCACGGAGTCGAGCAACCACATGTCCGAGTACGTCCCGTACTTCCGGACCGAAGAGGAGACCATCGAGGCGTTCACGGTTGAGGATGATTTTGAGGACTACTTCGTCGAGTGGATGCCCACCGGCCAATACTTCAAGCACTGGTGTTCGTATCAGGCCGACGCCGCCGAGATGAGTTCCGACGACATTGACCCCGAGATCGAGCGCTCCGAGGAGTACGGCTCGCGGATCATCCACTCGATTGAAACCGGCGAGCGCCGTCGGATGAACATCAACGTTCGCAACACGGACGGCCTGATCACGAACCTCGCAAACGACGCCTGCGTCGAGGTTCCCTGTCTCGTTGACGGCCGCGGCGTACGGCCCTGCTCGGTCGGGAAGCTCCCACCACAGTTGGCCGCGCTCGACCGCTCGAACGTCGATGTCCAGCGCCTCGCCGTTGAGGCGGCTATTGAGGGGAATCAGGCCAAGCTTCGGCAGGCCGTCAAGCTCGATCCGCTGAGCGGGGCCGCCTGCACACTCTCGGAGATCGACGCGATGGTCGACGACCTTCTCAAAGCCAATGCTGAGTACCTCCCCGATGCGATCGTCGAGGGAGACGCTTCGCACTCCGCACAAGCGCCGTCGGCAACGAATTCGACCAACGACGACTGACAGCCCCGCAGATGTGCGAGCTCCGGCGCTGATTCGAGATCGGGAAGCCACGTTCCAAGGCCCAAGTAGGCGATTTTTCGAGCGGGCGCGTGTTATCTCATTAAGAGGTCTGGGGTGCTCCTTCTATCCGCTATCAACTCGGTGGATGAGAATTCCTATATATGCGACTGTGTTAGATAGTTTCTGACGTGCCTAACGACGAGTCTCCCAATAACTTCGAGATGAGCAAAGCGGTAGTCACCAGACCACTGTGGCGTATCCTCCGCACATTTGGAAAGGAACATCGGCCCTGGCTGGGTGCCGGCCTGACGACCGGTCTGGTCCAGCGGCTCGTCTCCTTGCTCCCGCCGTTCATCCTCGGTATCGCAATCGACGCAGTGCTGTACCAGACGATCCCGTTCGACGTGCCGGTAATCCCGAACGCGTGGGTCCCGGCGACACGGCTCGAGCAGTTGTACTTCGCTATCGCACTCATCGCAGGCAGTTTCGTCATCAGCAGCACCCTCTCGACCGTGCGAATGCTGTCGATGGACTACTACAGCCACCGGCTGATGCACGAGGTCCGAACCGCGACCTATGACACGCTCCAGGACCTTGACCCGGTCTTCTTCGAGAATCATGAGCGGGGAGACTTGCTCTCGGTACTCAACAACGATATATCCAATTTCGAAATATTCTTCGACGATGCACTCACGCAGACCGTCCGCATCTTGACGGTTGTGATCGGCGTGACACTCATCTTGCTGTACGAGAACGCACAGTTGGCGGCGGTAACGCTCGTGTCGGTGCCGCTGCTGTTAGTCGCCACAATGGTGTACATGCGCCTGATCGAACCGGTCTTCGACGCGATCCGCGATAGTGTTGGGAAGCTGAACACACGGCTGGAGAACAATCTCGGGGGGATGACGCTAATCAAGACGAAGGTGACGGAGGGCTACGAATCCGACCGCGTTGACGCCGCCTCCTGGCAGTACTTCTCGACCAACTGGGACCGAATCAAACTCGGAACTGTCTACCATCCCGGGAGCAGCCTCATCACCGACCTCTCCTTCGTGGTCACGCTGCTGGTTGGCGGGTACTGGATCGTCGTCGGACCGCCGCTCTTTTTCACCGGTGGACTCACCGTTGGGACGCTCGTGACCTTCCTGTTCCTGAGCCAGCGTTTCACTGGCCCACTCAAGCAGATCACGACGATCATCGAGCGCTATGAGAACGCCCGCGCCTCGGGTAAGCGCGTTTTCGCCCTGTTGGACATGGAGCCCTCGATCACCGACGATCCCGAGGCGACGACCCTCTCTGCTGTCGATGGCCACGTTGAGTATGACCACGTCACTTTCAGCTACGAGGGCCGCGGTACGAACGACGGTTCGGCGGAGAGCGACGAAGCGTCCGCGCCGGTCATCTACGACATCTCGTTCGAGGCTGAACCCGGCGAGAGCGTCGCGCTCGTGGGACCGACCGGGGCTGGCAAGTCGACGGCGATGAAGCTCCTTCCGCGCTTGTACGACGCCGACGGTGGGACGATCCGGCTTGACGGCCGTGACGTGCAGACAGTCCGTCTCCGAGACCTCCGTGAACACATTGGCTACGTCGATCAGGAGGATTTCCTCTTCTCGGGGACGATCGCCGAGAACATCCGTTACGGATCCTTCGACGCGGGCCGCGAAGACGTGATCGAGGCCGCCAAGGCGGCGCAGATTCACCAGTTCGTCACCAACCTCACCGACGGCTACGAGACGCCGGTCGGCGAGGAGGGGGTCAAGCTCTCGGGCGGCCAGCGCCAGCGACTCAGCATCGCCCGCGCGGTGTTGCAGGACCCCGACCTTCTCATCTTCGACGAGGCGACCAGCGACGTGGACATCGAGACGGAGATGCTCATCCAGCGCGGCCTTGAGGAGATCACCGCCAACCGGACCACTTTCTACATCGCCCATCGCCTCTCGACGATAAAGGCTGCCGACACAATCCTCGTACTGGAAGACGGTGAGATCGTCGAGCGCGGCAGCCACAAGGAACTGCTCGCAGCCGACGGGCTGTACGCGAATCTCTGGCGCGTGCAGGCTGGCAACGTCGACGACTTGCCCGAGTCGTTCCTCCGGACAATCTCCGAGTGAGCGGGCAGTCAGATCAGCAGCCGACTGCAGCAGTCGGTGGACGATCGGGCTGCGGTACGATCCTGTCTTGTCACTGCCGCTCGAACGCAGCGGGCTGCTCATTGATCTCTCGGATCCGCTCAGGGTCGAACTTCGGCTCGCGGTCGTACGTGTACAGGCCGTTCGTCTCCTGCTCGATGTCGTACAATTGTGTGTAGCACAGCGCCCACATGTCCTCGTTGTCCAGCAGCGTGTTGGTGAGCCCGCGGTAGCGCTCGAAGAACTCGGCCTCGTCCGCCGGGCGGTCGCCGTAGCCCCAGCCGTCCTCGACGTCGGGGTTCCACCAGATGCCGCCGTACTCGCTAACGTAGCTCAGGGTCTCCCAGGTTGTCTTGTCGTGAGCGCTGGGCTCGACCGGCCCATCAGTCTCGCCGTAGGTCTCACGGAACGCCTCGGGGTTCTGCTCGTAGTCGTGTGCGTCGACGAGGTCAGTTTCGACGTGATACCAGCCGCTTGTGTCGATGACGGGCCGGGTGGGATCAAGGGCCTTCGTCGTGCGGTACAGCGTTCGCACGAAGTCCTCGTGAGTGTCAGGTGCGGTCTCGTTGAGCGGCGTCCATCCCACTAACGACGGGTGATTGTAGTCGCGTTCGACAACTTCGAGCCACTCCTGCAGGAAGGGGCCAAGCACCGCGGGATTGCTGTGAGTCAGCCCCCAGTTCGGTCCCTCGTTCCAGACGAGATAGCCGAGATGGTCGGCGTGATAGAGGTAGCGCGGTTCGAACACCTTCTCGTGGAGGCGCGCGCCGTCGAACCCCATCTCCTTGCTGATCTCGATATCCTCGATTAGCGCCTCGTCGGTGGGCGCGGTGTAGAGGCCATCGGGGTAGTACCCCTGATCGAGGACAAGGCGCTGGAAGCGCGGTTCGCCGTTGAGGTAGACACAGTGTTCGCCGAGCCTCACCGAGCGCAGTCCGAAGTAGCTCTGGACTGCGTCAACCGTCGCACCGTCGTTGAGCACCGCGAGTTCGATGTCGTACAGGTTCGGCTCCTTAGGCGACCACCAGTGTGTCTCGGCCAGTTCGAGCGTAAACACAGCGAAGCGACCGTCTGTCTGGACAGTGGTCACACCGACCGACCGATCACCGTACGTGACTTCGGCACGGACTTCGCCGTCAAGCAGTGCGCCGGCAAGTTTCACTTCGGCATGTACAGCGTCGTTCTCGGGGTCCGGTTCGAACTGGAGGTTCTGGACGTAGGTCTCGGGTACCGGTTCGAGCCAGACCGTCTGCCAGATGCCGGTGACGCGGGTGTACAATGGCCCGTGTGAGTCGTACTGCTGGCTCTGCTTGCCACTGGGCTGGACGGACGAGCGCGTGTCGTCTTCGGCACAGACCGTAACGACATTTGACCCCGGCGTCACAGCGTCACTGATGTCCAGGCTGAACGGCGTGTATCCGCCCCGATGGGTGCCGACTGACTCGTTGTTTACCCATACCTCTGCCTCGTAGTCAACCGCACCGAAGTGCAACAGGAGGTGGCCGTCGAGCCATTCCTCGGGCACATCGATCTCACAGCGGTACACCACACCGCGTCCATGAAGTCGGTGTGGCCGATACCCGACAGTTCACTTTCGGGAGCGAAGGGAACGGTGATCTCGTCTGCAAGTCTGTCAGCATCGGGGAGCCCGCGGGCGCGACCGCTCGCACCGTGATCGATCTCGAACGCCCACTGCCCGTTCAAATTGCGCCACTGCTCTCGTCGAAGTTGGGGCCGCGGATATTCCTGCCGCGGCACGCGCTCGTCTTTCACACTCCATCTGTATCCCTGTGGTACATCAAACCACACGAAAAGCCGAATCATTTACGTGCTGTCGATCGTTCGTAGTCGCATGACGGCTGAAGAGCCAGTGCCGTATCTCGATGCATCGCTCTCGACGGATCGACGCGTAGCCGATCTGCTCGAACGGATGACCCTGACGGAGAAAGTCGCTCAGCTCACCTCGATCTCGCCGACCTCTATCAGCGGGTTCGACGCCGAGGGGGGTGCCCTGATCGACGACGACGGCACGTTCGACGCGGATCTAGCCCGCGACGTATTCGCCGACGGCGTCGGGCACGTCACTCGAATCGGCGGCGGGCCGAGTCTTGAGCCCGAGCGCGCCGCCGAAGTGACCGACAAGATCCAGTCGATCCTCGTCGAAGAGACTAGACTCGGGATCCCGGCCGTCCCCCACGAGGAGTGCCTGAGCGGCTACATGGGTCCGGACGGAACCACCTATCCGCAGGCCATCGGGATGGCGAGCACGTGGGACCCAGAGCTCGTCGAAGGGATGACCGAGCGAATCCGCGAGCAACTGTTAGCCATCGGGAGCGCCCACGCCCTCTCGCCGGTGCTCGACATCGCCCGAGACCCACGCTGGGGCCGCACCGAGGAGACCTTCGGCGAGGACCCGCAACTGGTTGCCGAGATGGCGTCTGCGTACGTCCGCGGACTACAGGGCGACGAGCCGAGCGAAGGAATCTCCGCGACAGTCAAACACTTTGCCGGCCATGGTCTCGGCGAGGGTGGGAAGAACCGGCCGACAGTCCACGTTGGAGAGCGAGAACTACGTGAGGTCCACCTCTATCCCTTCGAAGTGGCCGTCCGCGAGGCTGGTGTCGAGTCGCTGATGAACGCATACCACGATATCGACGGCGTCCCCTGTACGGCTGACCGCGAACTCCTGACGGAGATCCTCCGCGAGGAGTGGGACTTCGACGGTACGGTCGTTTCCGACTACTTCAGCGTGATTCACCTCATCACCGAGCACGGCGTCGCCAAGACGAACAAGGAGGCGGCGATTCAGGCGCTCTCGGCGGGGGTTGACGTGGAGTTGCCGAAGATTGATTGCTACGACACGCTCGTCGAGGCAGTCGAGGAGGGTCGGATCTCCGGGGCGGTCATTAACACCGCCGTTCGGCGAGTCCTCCGCCAGAAGTTCGAGAAGGGGCTGTTCGAAGAGTACCGCACGGACCCCGACGACGCCGCCGCGGCGTTCGGTCCCGACGCCAACCGCGAGTACGCCCGGCGAATGGCTCGCGAGTCCGTGACGCTGCTGAAGAACGACGGGGCGCTCCCGCTCGCCCAGTCCGATTCAGTCGCGCTGGTCGGCCCGAAGGCCGATGCGCCGACCGGGCAACTGGGCGACTACGCCTACGCCGCCCACTACCCCGACGAGGAGTCGAACCGCGACATCGTGACCGTCAGGGATGCCTTCGAGTCTCGGCTGGGCGACGCCGTCACCTACACGGAGGGCTGTACGACCAGCGGCCCCTCGACCGACGACATCGACGAGGCCGTCGCTGTCTCCAGAGATAGTGACGTGGTTGTCGCCTGCGTCGGTGCCCGCTCCGCGCTTGCGCTGTCTGACGACGTAGACGCCCGCGCAGACCAGCCGTACCTGCCGACGAGCGGCGAAGGGGCAGACGTGACCGACCTTTCGTTGCCTGGTGTGCAGGACGAACTCCTCGAAGCCGTCCACGAGACTGGCACACCGCTGGTGGTGGTCGTCATCAGCGGGAAGCCCCACTCGATCACGTGGGCCGACGACCACGCCGCCGCGGTCGTCCATGCGTGGCTCCCCGGCGAGGAGGGCGGTAACGGCATCCTCGACGTCCTCACCGGTGAACACAACCCGAGCGGGCGGCTTCCCATCTCGGTCTCGAAGTCGGTTGGGCAGCTCCCAGTGTACTACAGTCGTCGGCCCAACAGCCGCGACGAACGCCACGTCTACACCGACAGTGACCCACTCTACTCGTTCGGCCACGGCCTCTCGTACACCGACTTCGAGTACGGTGACTTCGAGCTCTCCGACATGGAGGTCGGACCCGCAGGGACGATTACGGCGTCCGTGACCGTCGAAAACACCGGCGACCGCGCCGGCCACGAGGTCGTCCAGCTATACGTCAGCGAGGAAGAGCCGTCGCTGGTCCGCCCCGTGCAGGAACTCGTGGGCTTCGAGCGGGTCCACCTCGAATCAGACGAGTCGGTCCGCGTCTCGTTCGACCTCTCGGTGACGCAACTCGCGTCTCACGACCGGCACATGGACCTGGTCGTCGAACCCGGCCCGTTCGAAGTTCGGGTCGGCCGAGCTGCCGACGCCATCGAGGCCGCCGAAACTGTCGAGGTCGTCGGTGACCGCTACGAGGTCCCGAACACCGGCCGATCGTACACTACCGATCGGAGCGTCGAGCGCGATTAAAATGTATATCTCATACGACGGGTGAGCACACCACCGATCGAGATGGGCTGGTGACGTCCAAAGGGTGGGACGCGAAGATTTTTATCAATTTATCCTGAACGTCTACCGATGCGATACTACCAGTTCATCGACTCGGGACAGCGACGGCTCGCCGTCGCGACCGAGACAGGGATGTACGACATCACGAGCGCACGCCCGAAGATCCGATCCTTCGGCGAACTTCTCCGTGGCGCCGATATGGCCGACAAGCCGATCGACCGACTGGTCGAGTCGTGGCTCAATGAGGCAGATCATCTAGACGACATCCCAGATTCGTTGCGAATGCCGATCGACGCCGAGGAGGTCTGGGCTGCCGGTGTCACCTACGAGATCAGCGAGGAGGCTCGTGAGACCGAGAGCGACACCCCCGACATCTACCTGAACGTCTATGACGCGGATCGCCCGGAAGTATTCTTCAAAGCGACGCCGAGTCGGATCGTCGGTCCGAACGACGCCGTGGGAATTCGCTCGGACTCGGAGTGGAACGTTCCCGAGCCGGAGCTCGGGATCGTCCTCTACGACGGCCAGATCGTCGGCTACACCATCGGGAATGACATAAGCAGTCGTTCCATCGAAGGCGAGAACCCCCTCTATCTTCCACAGGCCAAGACCTACGACCGCTGTTGCTCGATCGGCCCCTGCGTCGCGACGACCACGTCCATCGAAGATCCACACGACTTGACGATGGCGATGACGATCGCTCGCGATGGCGACGTGCTCTACGACGACCAGACTTCGACGGCCAACATGATCCGGACCTGTGAGGAATTAGTGTCGTACTACACCCGCCACAACGCCGTCCCCGAATTCGCCGTGTTGCTTACCGGGACGTCGCTAGTGCCCGAGGACGACTTCACACTTCGCGAAGACGATCACATCGAGATTAACATTGAGGGGATCGGCACCCTGACTAACGACGTGACGCCGGTCTGATTGTCCGATACACGCGGCTTGCGTGCCTCGTCGCCGATTGTCGTCAAGTGGGGATTCGAGGTTTCGATCCAGTGATCTTGGCCGTTCGCCCGACTGCGAGTCTGTAGCCTGGTCTGACCATTGGTAACACGGAACCTTTATCAATCTTTTCGCTAAATCGATCCCCTGCCAAATGAGCTACGAGAACCTGCGAGATCCGAACGCAGAGTATACCATGCGTGACCTCTCCGGTGAGACGATGGGGCTTTCACGCGAGGAGTCGCCTCGCGGCGTGGAGATCACTGACGTACAAACAGTCATCGTCGACGGCAATTACCCCTGGACGCTTGTGCGCGTCTACACAGACGCCGGCGTTTGTGGTATCGGTGAATCCTACTGGGGTGGCGCGATCCCCGAGATCATCGAGCGGATGAAGCCCTTCGTCGTCGGTGAGAATCCACTAGATATCGACCGCCTCTACGAACATCTCGTCCAGAAGATGTCCGGCGAGGGATCGATCGCCGGGAAAGACATCGCAGCCATCTCCGGCATCGAAATTGCCCTCAATGACGTGGCCGGTAAACTGCTGGACGTGCCCGCTTACCAGTTGCTGGGCGGGAAGTATCGCGACGACGTGCGAGTCTACTGCGACTGTCACACCGAGGACGAGGCCGACCCCGACGCCTGCGCCGACGAGGCCGAGCGCGTCGTTGACGAACTGGGCTACGACGCGCTAAAGTTCGACCTCGACGTGCCCAGCGGGTACGAGCAGGACCGGGCCAACCGCTATCTCAGCAAGCCTGAGATCGATCACAAAGCCGAAATTGTCCGGAAAGTCACCGAGCGCGTCGGTGACCGTGCCCTCGCTGCGTTCGACTGCCACTGGGCGTTCAGCGCCGGTAGCGCCCGCCGTCTCGCCCAAGCGCTCGAACCGTACAACGTCTGGTGGCTCGAGGACCCCATCCCACCGGAGAACCACGACGTCCAGCGCAACGTGACGCAGGGCACCGCCACGCCCATTGCGACCGGAGAGAACGTCTACCGAACCCACGGCCAGCGTCGCCTCCTCGAAGAACAGGCCGTCGACATCCTCGCACCCGATGTTCCCAAGGTCGGCGGCATGCGCGAGACGATGAAGATCGCCATGCTTGCCGACATCTACTACACCCCGCTGGCGATGCACAATGTCTCCTCGCCGGTCGGGACGATGGCGTCGGCCCACGTCGGCGCTGCCATCCCCAACGCCCTCGCACTTGAGTACCACAGCTACGAACTCGGCTGGTGGGAGGACCTCGTTGAGGAGGACGGTCTCATCGAAGACGGCCGGATGGTAGTCACCGAAGCACCGGGACTCGGCCTTACGCTCGATTTCGACGCCGTCGAAGCACATCTGGCCGAAGGACAGGAACTGTTCGACGAAGCCTGACGACCGACACAGCGGTTTGATTAGTGCCCGTTGTCGGATTCTCTTCCGCCCTGGAGTACGGGATTTCCTCCTGGCAGGAAACGGCTGGCCCTCCGTCAGTCGGTTCTATAGTTCCCGCCGCTAGGTGACGAGAGAACCCAACTATAAACCGGCCGGCGAGGGTGCTACTCGTATGGTCGAGTACGAACACACGCCGGTCTCAGTCGACGGCAAGCGGGCTATCGTCGTCGGCGGGACGAGCGGTATTGGACAGGCGATCACGTTGGGCTTCGCCGCTGACGGCGCGGACGTGATTGCGACGAGCAGGAGCGAAGATAGGGTCAAGGAGACGGCCGATGCCATTGAGGCGCGCGGTGCGACCACGGCCCGCGTGACGTGTGACGTGACCGACGCAGAGAGCCTCGAAGACGTCCGCGAGACCGCCATCGAGACGCTTGGCGGTGTTGACGTCGTCGTCGCGTCACAGGGTGCAATCTCCCGCGAGACGGTGTTGGGTATTGACGACGAGTCGTGGGATCGCGTCCTCGATGTCGCGCTGGACGGCGTCCGACGCGTGACCCAGGCGTTCGCCCCCGCACTGGACGAAGGCGGATCGATCGTCGCCATCTCCTCGCTGTCCGCTCGTCTCTCGATGGCGAATCTGCTGGCGTACTCCGCCGCGAAAGGCGGTGTCGAAGCGTTCACCCGCGCGGCAGCCAAAGAGCTGGCCCCTGAGATCAGGGTCAACGCCATCGCACCCGGTTTCGTCATCACGCCACAGAACGCGGACACCTACGCCGAGGGGACAAAGAAGCGACAATCCATCGATGAGCGGACGCCGCTCGGTCGCGTGGCCGACCGCGAGGAGATGGTCGGCGCGGCGATCTACCTCGGGAGCGACGCCAGTTCGTACGTCACCGGTGAGATCATCACCGTCGACGGCGGGTTCGCCGACAGCGCGCTGTAAATCTGACCGTTTCCGGCTACGAGATGGCTACTCCAGCGTGACGCGCTCGCCGGACTCCCCAGCCTCGTGGATTGCACGAACGATCCGCATGTCTTGCAGGCCGTGGCGGCCGTCCGGATAGATGCTCGCCCCGGAGAGCAGCCGGTCGGCGAAGTAGTCTAACTCCTCACGCATCTCCCGCTGGGCGTCGAACGTTTCGTGTTCGACGGTCACTGTGAGGTCGTCGCGACGGAGGCGCAGCGTCGCCTCGCCGTGGAACGCGGGATAGATCTCAATCTGTCCTTCGGTTCCGATGATCTTGAGGTGTGAGTCCGAGTAAGCATTCTGACTCGCCGTCGTAACCATCGTCACGCCGTCTTCGAAGGCCAACAGCGACGAGGAGCGCTCGTCGGGCACGTCGCCGAAGGCCTCGTGGAGCGAGCGCATCTCGTTGGCGACCGCCACCGGCTCCTTCCGGAGCAGGAAGCGGGCTGTATTGAGCGAGTAGATGCCCAAATCCATCACGGACGTGCCGTACCCTGAGAGGTCTGAGTTCAGTCGCCATTGGTCGGGATTCGGGAACATCTCCAGCAGTGGCTGGGAGTTGTGGCCGTAGACTGAGACTGGTTCGCCTAGGAACCCGTCCTCAATAAGCTCGCGCGCACGTCGGATGGCCGGATTGGTGTGCATTCGGTAGGCGATCATCAGCGGCACGTCGGCTGCCTCGCAAGCCTCAACCATCTGCTCTGCTCGCTCAACGGTTGACTCCATGGGCTTTTCGCAGATAACCGGTTTGTCGAGATCAGCCGCAGTCTCGACGTATTCGAGGTGGAGCGCGTTCGGGGTGCCAACGTAGACGGCGTCGTACGCGTCGCCGGCCGCTCCACCGTGGAACTCGTCGTAACTGATGCCGTGGTCCACGTCGTTTTTGGCCGCGATGTCTGTCGCCTTCTCGGTCGAACTGCTGACCAGCACCGTCACCTCGCCGAGATCCGAGTTTTCGATCGCCGGCAGGACGACATCGAGTGTCCACCAGCCAAGCCCCAGCAGCGCGTATCGGACGGTGCCGTCGGTCGACGTTTGCCAGTCACGTTCTTCGTACCCCGTGATCCAGTTATACATTACCTACTGGTTTCTGATCCCTCTCAAAAAGTACTCCGATAGGACGACTAAAGGAAAACTGGATCGTCGAGATCACCGACACTCGGGTAAGGACATCAATCAACAACATCGATCTAAACGAGTTACTGTGTACAGTAGTAACGAGCTGTAGAGTGAATTTAAAATCTAGCCATACACAGTTTCGGAGGATAGGGTTCTAATGCGTGCCTCCCGGCAAGGTACGTAGGGCATTGTTCGAATGGAGAATCAGCAGACGTAACCTAATTCAGTCTGAGAGCTGTGAAAATGAGACCCACATCACCTGGCCAAATTCCGAACTTGTGGGGAACACACAACCTCTGAGGATGAAAGTGATGCGTACCTTCTATTCTTCAGAAGCAGCTGTGAAATAGGAGATATCTGGTGATTCTGAATTTGTGTCACTCAGAGAACTTTTCTGAGCAACATTCCACGCATCGATTTACAAATCACTAGACGAGGGCATAATCGGACGCACCTAGTACGAAATTAAGCCACGCATCACAACCCAAACTCCGAAACTGTGGGGAACATTACACGGCAGATTGTATATCGCAGAATAGACTTTATCGGCGCTTTAATCAGGTATCCACTCACAATCGGCGTTCACACAGACTGAAGGAGTCAGTTAGTTCCCAAAATATATATCCTATCTGTCTAAATAGCTCTGTCACCCGAAAATGACCGTCTTAGAAAACCAAACCAGCTCATCGAGGCTTCTACCTCGGGCTCAGGGCCATCATTACTGGAAACGATGGGGTGGGACCAGTGAGTGAGACCTCGAGTCGACCGTCAGACCGCGACTGGCAGGACGTGGACGACGTCTCGTGGACGCTCCTCGATATCGACGAACTCGCCGACGCGTACTGGTCCGTCGTTTCGCCGAAACTCGAAGCCGACGGGCTGAATCCCCGAAGTGAGAAACCGACACACCGCTGGCTTCGAGACCACGAGTTGCGGCCGTTGCTGTATGCCCTCCGTGAGTATCACGACAAGACGTTCGCGCAGTTTTGGACCGACGACTTGGAACTCGAAGCAATTGACAGCGTATACGACTGGGCCACCGACGACGATCGGACGGTCGAAGCACTCGAATCGTTTCTCTCGTCGCGGCGAGAGCGCAAAGGACTCGCCGAATCATCTATCGAAACGCTCCGATATCGACTCAACCGGTACGTTCGGGCGTATCGCGCCGAAAACGGGACCGACGACCTCGTGACCCCGATAGCCCGCGACAGCGATGTCCCTGCTTACGAAGCGGTAGACGCCTGCTGGGCGGCGTTCGACCGACTTCACGGGGAACTCGACAGCGGCCAGACCAAGCGCCGAATTCATCTCGCGGTTTCGAACTGGTACGCTCACCTCGTCCGCCGGAAGTGGGCCGGCGTGAATCCGGCAGACGGACTTGACGACGAGTTCGATTGGTCTCGGTCGACGAACGGCGACGAAGACGCGGATACGCCGTGTCTCTCGAGCGAGCACGTGCGCGCGCTCTACGATGCTGCCGCCGAACTGCAGGAGCGCCTTCTCGTCCTCGCGCTCTGCGCGTGGGGACTTCGGCCGAACGAAGTCGCTCGTCTCCACGTGGGACAGTTCGTCCTCGACGTTCCCGACGACGACGTCCCGTATATCGACTTTCGAAAGCGGAAGAACGGACCCGGCGAGGTGTCTCTCCTGTACGGTCGCGAGGAACTCGAAAAGCGACTTGCGACGGAAGCTGAGAGTGACGTCTGGGACGGCTATCTGTTTCCCTCTCCGCATGCCTCCCGCGAACACGTCTCTCGATGGACCGTCTGGAACCGCTTCAACGAGTTGGCCGAGCGCGCAGGTCTCCCCGGCGAGATCGACGGCGTCTCACCCGCCCCGAAGATGGGGCGTCGATTCTGGTACGACGCGTACGCGTCGTCTCTCGACGTCGTCCTCGGAAGCCTTGACGAAATCGCCGCCGAGCAGGGGAGTTCGAGCGCCGAGGTCGTCCTCCAGAATTATCTCTCCGATTCGCGGGCGCGACAGCTGCGACGCGAGTACATGCGCGAGCAGTTAGCCGAGGCATTCGAAGATGAACTGAATCGATGTGAGTCCGAACATGAGTGATTGAAACCCCAGTCACCAATTAGTTGAGTGAACGGACGAAACCCACACATCTCACTCATTGCAACCATTGTTCTCGTGTATCTACACCAATCACGAATAGTGTTCAGGAGTGTTGTTCACTACATACGTTCAGTGCATGTATCCACCACATCTATTCAGTACATGAGTTCATTGAACCATGCATAGAATGTACGCCAGGAGTTCAACGGGCCCCGAACGTGTTTGTGTTCACTGTTTAGATACAGTAGAAACATTCAGTAATCGT